>JAICWE010000052.1 GCA_025934955.1 Gemmatimonadales bacterium
GAGAAAGGTGATCGCGGCCGCTGCGAAGAGCGCGATTCCGGCCGCCAGCGCGCGGCGGCGGAAGTCCTCGCGCAGCGCCGGTTCCCCGGCTTCGAGCGTGAGGTAGACGGCGGCGAGGAAGGCGAAGAGCACCAGCGTGAGCACGCCGGTCGCCAGCGCGAACGGCGTGAGCCACGGCGTGACGTATCCCGCGATGAATCCGGGCGCCGGCGTGGCCGCGACCCGGCCCGACGCGATCGCGCCGACGCAGATGCCGATGAGCAGCGGCGTGACCAGACTGGCATAGGCGAAGATCCGGCCCCAGCGCCGCTGGACCTCGTCACGCCGGCTGTCGTAGGTGCGGAAGGTGAACGCGGAGCCGCGCAGCACGATGCCGACGAGCATGAGCGTGATCGGCACGTGGAGCGCAATGGCGACGCGGGCGAAGGCCGGCGGGAAGCAGGTGAAGAGCAGTACGATGGCGAGGATGAGCCAGACGTGATTGGCTTCCCAGATCGGGCCGATGGCGTCGGCGATCAGCTCGCGCTGGCGGGCGCGCCGCGGGCCGCCGGCCAGCAAGTCCCACACGCCGCCGCCGAAGTCCGCGCCGGCGAGCAGCACGTAGGCATTGAGCGCGAAGCCGGTCGCGACGGCGAGCCAGAGCGCCAGCGTCGGCTCAGCCACGGGCGGGCGCCGCGGCGCCGGTGCCGGTCACCGGCGCCGGCCGCTCGGCTGCGGTGGGGCTCTTGAGGATCTGGCGGTAGAGCAGCCAGACGACGATCGCCGCGAGCCCGATGTAGAGTAGCGTGAAGCCGACGAACGGGACGACGAGCCCCGGCATCGGCGTCACCGCGTCGGCGGTGCGGAGCACGTGGTAGATGACCCACGGCTGCCGGCCCACCTCGGTCACCGTCCACCCCGCCTCGATCGCGATGAAGCCCATCGGGGCCGCCAGGGCCGCGGCAAGGAGAAAGCGCGGCCGCGCCTCGAACGGCACCCGGCGCCAGGCGAGCCAGCCCGCCCACAGGCCGACGAGCGCCATGATGGTGCCTAACGCGACCATGAGCTGGAAGGCGAAGTGCACCGTCGGCACGTGGGGCCACTGGTCGCGCGGGATGCGGTCGAGCCCGGTGATCTCGGCGTTGAGCTCGTGGCGCGCGAGGAGCGACAGGCCGTGGGGCAGCTCGATCGCCCAGCGGCTCCGCCGCGCCTCGACGTCGGGGATGCCGCCGAGCATGAGCGGTGCACCGCGGGTGGTGGTGAAGAGCGCTTCCATGGCCGCGAGCTTGGCCGGCTGGTTGTCGGCGACGAAGCGGGCGCTGATGTCGCCGGAGAACGGCTGCAGGATGGCGGCCGGAACGCCCACGATGAGCGCGCAGCGGAGCGCGCGCCGATGAAACGCGTTCAACGGATCGCGCCGGAGCAGCAGCGCGTGAATGCCGGCGACGCCGAGTCCCGTCGCGGCGTAGGCCGCGATCACCATGTGCAGCGTCTCGGAGAACGCCGCCGCGTTGGCCATCGCGGCGAGCGGATCCACATTGACGGCCTGCCCGTTCACCAGCGCGAACCCGCGCGGCGCGTTCATCCACGCATTGGCGATCACGACGAAGACCGCCGACAGCATGCCGCTCAGTGCCACCAGCACGCCGGCCCACAGATGCGCCCGCGGCGTCACCCGGTCCCAGCCGTACAGGTATACACCGAGGAAGATGGCCTCGGTGAAGAAGGCGAATCCCTCGAGCGAGAACGGCATCCCGATGATGGCGCCGGCGAAGCGCATGAAGCCGGGCCAGAGCAGTCCGAGCTCGAAGGACAGCACCGTGCCCGAGACCGCGCCGACGGCGAAGAGTATCGCGGTGCCCTTGGCCCATCGCTTCGCAAGATCGAGATAGATGGGGTCGCCGGTGCGGAGCCAGCGCCGCTCGGCCACGACCATGAGCAGCGGCATGCCGATGCCGAGGACCGCGAAGATGATGTGGAAGCCGAGGGACATGCCCATCTGCGAGCGGGCGGCGAGAAGATCGGTCATTCGGTGAAGGTAGGCAGAACGTCGTCACCCGCAATGACGTAGAGGGCGCGCGCGTCGTCCGACTCGACGGTGGCGAGACCGGTGAAGCCGCCGAACGCGGGGAGCACCATCGTGTTCCTGCCGACCACGAAGCAGGGGAGCCGCTCCCGCCGCCGGCCGCGGCCCCGCAGCACCGCGCCCGGGTGCACGTGGCCCGCGAGCACGTAGCCATCGGCCGATGCTGCCGGCTCGTGGCGCAGCACGAACGGCGGCGCGTGCGCCGGCGCGTCCACGCAGTTGATGCGGAGGTCGGGCGGCGGGTCGCCGGCGTGACGATCGTGGTTGCCGCGCACCAGCGTGATCTCGAGGCCCGCGGTGCGCTCGCGCCACGCACGCAGCGTGGCGAGCGTCCGGGTTGCGATGCGGCCGGCGCGAGCGTGGAAGAGATCGCCGAGCACCAGCAGGCGCCGGGCATCTGTGCGCTCGAGTGCGGAATCGAGCCGGGCCAGGTCGTCGGCGGTGCCGCCGCCGGGCACCGGGACGCCGGCGCTCCGGAGCGCCGCGGCCTTGCCCCAGTGGACGTCGGCGACGACGAGGGTGCGCGCCGCCGGCCAGAACGCGGCCCGCTCGGGCATGAGGTGGAGCGTCTCGCCCCGGACTACCAGGGTCAGATCGCTCATGCGCGGCCTCGGCGCGAGCCGCCGCGGGCGTCGCGCTCGAGCTGCGGGGTCATCCGGCGGACGCGATCGGCGAGCTTCTCGCTGCTGACCTGCTCGCGTGCGCGGTCCACGATGAGCGGGAACGCGAGCGGCGTCGCCCGCTCGATGTCGGTCACCAGCACGCGCGAGCGCGAGACGCGCTCCAGGGTGCGGCCGAGCCGGCTCCGCTCCAGTTGTCGCTCCAGCACCTCGCGCCGCGCCTGCTGGAGCAGCAGGTTGTCCGGGTCGTAACGGGCAAAGACGTCGTACAGCAGTCCGCTCGACGCCTGAAGCTGCTTCACGCTCTTGTCGCGCCCGGGATACCCCTGAAAGACGAGGCCGGCGACGCGTGCGATCTCGCGGAACTGCCGCCGGGCCAGCTCGGCGGCGTTGAGGCTCGCCGGGATGTCGTGCACCAGGTGCGCGCTGGAGAGGAGGCCGGCGTCGAGCGCCGCCTCGAGCGGCGGCTCGTCGGGGGAGAGGAGCTCGAAGCCGTAGTCGTTGGCCGCCAGCGTGAACGAGAGCGGCGCAAGCTGCGCCAGCCGATAGGCGAAGAGCGCCGCGAGTCCTTCGTGCACCAGTCGGCCTTCGACCGGATAGAAGAAGAGGTGATGGCCCTCCCGCGAGGCGAGCCGCTCGATCAGGAACTCGTCCGGGGCGGGAAGGCGGGACCAGTCGCGCTGGAGCTCGAGGATCGGCCGGACGGCGCGCATCTCCGGCGCCGCGTACACGCCGCGCCGCGCCTCATCCAGCTTGATCCGGACCGCCTCTGCCAGCTCGGGTGAGAGCGGCATCCGCGCGCCGGACCACCGGGGCACGGCACCGTCGGGCGATGTCGCCTTCTTCACCCACGCGGTCATATCGCGGATCCGCACGAACTCGAGCACCTTGCCCGCGAAGACGAAGCGGTCGCCGGCCCGGAGCCGTGCGAGGAAGGTCTCCTCCACACTGCCGAGCGAGCCGCCGGTCAGGTAGCGCACCTTGAGCGCCGACTCGCTGACGATCGTACCGATCGAGAGCCGATGTCGCAGCGCGACCATGCGATTCGCCACTCGATAGGTGCCGTCGTCGTCCGCCACCGCGCGCGCGTACTCGGGGTAGGCGCGCAGCGTTTCGCCGCCGCGGGTGATGAAGTCGAGCGTCCAGGCCCACTCCTCGTCGGTGAGATCACGATACGCCCGCGTGCTCCGCACCTCCGCCAGCAGTTCGTCGGCGCGGAAGCCGCCGCCCAGCGCGACGGTGACGGCGTGCTGCGCCAGCACGTCCAGCGGCCGCTCCACCGGCGGGCGCGATTCGATCGCACCGGCCGCGAGCGCGTCGCGCACCGCCGCGACGTCCACCAGTTCGAGCGCGTTGGTCGGAACGCAGGTCACGCGGCTCACCGCACCGGGCTGGTGGCCGCTCCGGCCGGCGCGCTGCACCAGGCGCGCGGCGCCCTTGGGGCTTCCGACCTGGAGCACGCGATCCACCGGCGTAAAGTCCACGCCGAGGTCGAGCGAGGAGGTGCACACCACGCAGCGGAGCGCGCCGGTGCGGAGTCCCTGCTCGACGCGGTCGCGCTGGCGCCGATCGAGCGAGCCGTGGTGAATCGCGATCCGATCGGCCCACGGCACGCCGGACGACGTCATGGCGCGATACCAGATTTCGGCGGTGGCCCGGGTGTTGGTGAAGACGAGCGCGGTGCGTCCCTCCTCGACGGCGGCGAGCACCCGCGGCAGCAGCGTGAGGCCGATCTGCCCGGACCACGGAAAGCGCTCGATGGTCTCCGGAATCAACGCGTCCACTTCGAGCGCCTTGGGGACGAGACCGCGCACCAGCCGGCCGGGGTTGGTGCGGCCCGCGCCGTCGACGCCGAGCAACGCGTCGCGCGCGATGTCGAGATTGCCGAGGGTGGCCGAGAGGCCCCAGGTGCGAACGCCGGGCGCGAGATGCCGGAGCCGCGCGAGGCAGAGCTCGACCTGGGTGCCGCGCTTGGTCGCGAGGAGCTCGTGCCATTCGTCGACCACCACACACGCGAGGTCGCGGAACAGCTCGCGCGAGTCGGCGCGGGCGAGGAGGAGCGACAGGCTCTCGGGCGTGGTGACGAGCGCGGTGGGGAGACGGACGCGTTGGCGGGCGCGCTGCTTCGCGGGCGTATCGCCGGTGCGGCTCTCGACGGTCCAGGGGAGGCCCAGGTCCTCGACGGGTGCCTTGAGCGCGGCGACGGTGTCGGCCGCGAGCGCCCGGAGTGGGGTGATCCAGAGGACTCGGAGCGGAGCCGACCTGATGCCGCGGCGGGCTCGCTCCGCGTCGGGATAGCCGCGCAGCCATTCGAGCACCGGGCCGAGCCACGCCGCGTAGGTCTTGCCGGTCCCGGTGGCGGCGTGGACCAGACCGCTTTCGCCGTTCAGGTAGGCGGCCCAGACCTCCTCCTGGAACTCGAACGACCGCCAGCCTTTGCTCTTGAACCACCGGTGGACCGTGGCGCGTGGATTGGCTGCTGGCGCTCGGCGCTTCCGGCGGGGCTTGCGGGCGGGGCGCCCGTCGCTCGGCCCGGCGGTCGCTCCTTTCCCGGCGCGTCCCTGTCCCTCGGCGTCCCGCTCTCTCTCGGCTTTCAGCTTCCGCGTCGCGGCGCGGAGCTGAGCCGGGAGTTTGGACTTGTGGGTGGGGCTGGGTCCGGCGGCGTCCCTGAAGTTGCGGCCGATGCCGCTGGTGCCATCGTTAGGCGGGGGTGTCTCGGCCACGCTGGTCGCCTAGCCTGCGATGGCGCGGAGGTAGCGGTGGACCGAGCGGGCGACCGCGGCCTTCGCGACGCCGGTGGGTCCCGGTCCCTCCGGCCTGAGCTCCACGTGGTGCGCGGCCCGCAGCTCGCCGAGCGTGGTCCACCGCTGGCCGTCCCGGCCGACATACTGCCGCTCGTCCTCGCAGATGTCGCAGTGTTCCGGCGGCAGCGCGGTTTCGGCATGCTGACTGGCGCAGGTGGCGCAGATGTCATGAGGCATCGGGGAAATGTAGGACGATGAGCGGCCCGGACGGGCCGCCCCTCATTCGGGTCCGCTGCGGTCCAGCAGCGCGCGCACCGTGTCGAGCGTGTCCGCATCCGCCGCCGGCTTGTCGTGGCGCCACCGCGCCATCCGGGGAAACCGCACCGCGATGCCCGACTTGTGCCGGGGCGAGCGCTGGATTCCCTCGAACGCCAGCTCGAACACCAGCTCCGGCTTGACCGTGCGCACCGGCCCGAACTTCTCGACCGTGTTGCGCCGGACGAAGGCGTCCACGCGGCGGATCTCGTCGTCGGTGAGCCCGGAGTACGCCTTCGCAAACGGGACGAGCTGGTCGCCGTCCCACACGCCGAAGGTGTAGTCGGTGAAGAGCCCCGCGCGGCGCCCGTGACCCGGCTGCGCGTAGAGCAACACGGCGTCCACCGAGAGCGGGTCCACTTTCCATTTCCACCAGTCGCCCCGTCGCCGGCCGACGCCGTAGGCCGATGCGCGGCGCTTGAGCATGAGCCCTTCTGCGTTCCGCTCGCGGGCGGCGGCGCGTGCGGCGACCAGCTCGTCCCAGCGGGCAGCATCGACGGCAGGGGAAAGCAGCATGCTCGCGCCGGTCGGCAGGCGGGCGATGAGCCGCGCCAGCCGCGCCCGCCGCTCGGCAAAGGCGAGCGGCCGCACGTCCTGGCCGGCCTCCTCCAGCAGATCGTACGCGATGAGCGCGACCGGCACCTCATCGAGGATCTTCCTGCCGAGCACCTTGCGACCGATGCGACGCTGCAGTTGCGCGAACGGCAGCGGCGCACCGTCGCGCCACGGGAGCAGCTCGCCGTCGATGACTGTGCCGTCGGGAAGGAACTCGCCGATCCGCTCGACCTCGGGGAAGCGCCCGGAGAGCAGGTCCTCGCCGCGCGACCAGAGAAAGGTGTGACCGTGGCGGCGGATGAGCTGCGCACGGATGCCGTCCCACTTCCATTCCGCCTGCCATTCGGCGACGTCCCCGAGCGCGTGGGGCGGCTGATCCAGCGCATAGGCGAGGTAGAACGGATACGGCCGGCTCCAGTCGGCGTCGGCGGTATCGTGGGAGACGAGCCGCTCGTAGAACTCGGCCGACGGCTCCCACGCGCCCATCAGGCGGTGCGCGATCACTTCTTCCGCTACGCCGCTCGCGCGGGCCAGCGCGCGGACCACGAGCTGCTGCGAGACGCCGACGCGGAAGCCGCCGGTGATGAGCTTGTTCCAGACGAAGCGCTCCCGCCGCGCCAGCTCGCGCCACGCGCCGACCACGACGGTCCGCTGTGCCGCTTCGTCCTCGCCCCGGAGCGGCAGCAGCCGCTCCTCGACCCACCACGCCAGCGGCCGCTCGCTCGGCGCGCCGGCATCGGGCAGGAGGAGGCCGATGGTTTCGGCGAGGTCGCCGACGGCGTGATAGCTCTCCTCGAACAGCCACTCCGGAATGCCGGCCGCCTCGCGCGCCCACGCGACCAGAAGCGCCGTGCGCACCAGCCGTTTCGGCCGGCGGCCGATGAGAAAGTGGACCGCCCACGCGGCGTCCGCCGGCGCTGCGCCGCGGAAATAGCGATCGAGCGCGGCGATCTTCTCGTTGGTGGCGGTGGTCTCGTCCACCGCCCTGAACAGCTCGGCGAACGCTCTCATGCGTCCGGCTCGATGGCGCGCTCGGGACCGGCGTCGCCCTCGCCTTCGACCTCGCGCTCACCCTCGTAGCGGCTCGCGATGGCGCGGGCCTCGACGCCATGCTCACGGAGCCAGCGCTCCACGACGGCGGAGTAGCCGTGCGTCACCCAAACCTCCTCGGCACCGGTGGCCGCGACCGCGCCGAGCAGGCCGGGCCAATCACAGTGATCGGACAGCGCGAAGCCCCGATCCACCGACTGCCGCCGCCGCGCGCCGCGCACCTGCATCCAGCCCGAGGCAAAGGCGGTGGACGCCGCGCCGAAGCGCCGGGCCCACGGCGACCCGTCGGCCGAGGGCGGAGCCACGACGATCGCGCCGGCGGGCGGACGCCCGGCCGCGGCAGCGTGCGTCGTCGGCGGGAGCGCCACGCCGGCCGCGCGGTACACCGCCGTCATCGTCTCGACGGCACCGTGGGTCAGGATCGGGCCGATCGCGGGATCGAGGCCCGAGATCAACCGCTGCGCCTTCCCGAGCGCGTAACCGAAGAGGAGGGAGGTGCGGCCCGCGTCGCGATTCGCCCGCCACCAGTCGTTGACCTCGGCGAACAGCTCGGCTTCGGGGCGCCAGCGGTAGATCGGCAGGCCGAAGGTGGACTCGGTGATGAAGGTGTCGCAGCGGAGCGGCTCGAACGCGGCGCAGGTGCGGTCCGACTCGGTCTTGTAGTCGCCCGAGACGACCGTCACCTCGCCGCGCAGCTCCAGCCGCACCTGCGCGGAGCCGAGGATGTGGCCGGCGGGGTGGAGCGAGATCCGAACGCCGTCGCGGTCAATCGCGACGCCGTACTCGAGCGGTTGGATCGTCGCATCCGGTCCGAGCCGCGCGCGCAGCACCTCGAGGCCCGGTGCGCTCGTGAGATACGCCGCGCAGCCCCACGCGACGTGATCGCCGTGCGCGTGGGTGACGACGGCGCGCTCGACCGGCGCCCACGGGTCCACGAACACGTCCGCGGCTTCGCAGTAGAGGCCGCGATCGGTCGGGCGGAGCAGCGCCATCTACGGTGCGAGGAGGGGTACGCGGGCCGCGCCGAGGTCCGCCATCACCGCGCCGAGCGCCGGGCCGCCGAATGCCGGCGCGGACGCGCTGTCGATCCAGTCCGCCAGCCCGCGCCACAGCTCGCCCAGGTTGCGGCGATTGCGGCCGAAATCGGTGCGGCCGACGCGCGACGCGCTCCGCGCGTACATCGCGGTGGCGCCGGGCTCGGGCTCGAGCAGGATGTAGAGATCGTCCACGAGATGGAGGAAGCGACTGGTGTGCGTCGCCCAGATGACGCCGTGGCGGACGCCGGCGACGTGCCAGCGCGGCAACGCCGTGATCGCCTCGATCACGGCGGCCTGCGCGATGGCGGGAGGAAGCAGGAGCCGTCGCGGCTCGAGCCGCGGGTCCACCGCGCGGTCGTCCGTCGCGGCGACCGTGCCGGAGCTGCCGCGCTTGAGCAGCGCCTGGAGCTCGGATCGGGTGGGCAGCCTCGCCGGCGCCCTGCCGCGCGGAATCGGCAGGGTGCCCGCCGCGAGTGCGGCGCCGAGCAGGCCAAGCGTCACGAGTTGCCTCACGCGTTGAGGGTAGGGCCGTGCCGAGCGATGTTGCGGTGGCTGCGGTGGTGCGGGTCAGGTGACGCGCCTCACGGCGGCGGCGGCCGGATTCCGGCGGTTTGTGAAACCTTGCCTGTTTGGAGCTCACAGTGGTCCGCACCCGCGTCAACCTCGACGGGCGGTGGGAATTCTTCCCCGACCCGCAGCAGCGCTTTGATCATAACTCGCTTCCGGCCGCGGAGGCACGCAGCATTGGTGTCCCCGGCCCGTGGCAGGCGCAGTTCGACGATCTGCGCGAGTCGAGCGGCGTCGCGTGGTACCGGACGCGCTTCACGCTGCCGGTTCCGGCGCCGGACGATCCCCCCGACTCGGTTCACCTGCTGCATTTCGGCGCGGTGGACTACTACGCGTCGGTGTGGGTGAACGGGACGCTGATCGGCGAGCACGAGGGCGGCTATCTGCCGTTCGAGCTGGCACTCGACGGCGCGGCGCGGTGGGAGGGCGAGAATGAGCTGGTCGTCCGCGTGCTCGATCCGGGCAACGACGCCGATGCCGGCGAGCAGTTTCCCTTCGCCGAGATTCCGCACGGGAAGCAGAGCTGGTACGGGCCGATCGGCGGGATCTGGCAGAGCGTGTGGATCGAGCGGCGCAACCGGGTGCACACGCGGCGCCTGCGCCTGACGCCGGACGTCGCGGGCGAGCAGGTCGAAGTCCGCCTCACGCTGAGCGCCGCGCCGGCGGAGCGGACCGACGTCCTGCTGCTGCTGACCGACCCCGCCGGTCACACGGAGCAGATGCGGGCATCCATGGACGCGGGCCAGCGGCAGCTGGACGCGGCGCTCGCGGTGCCGAAGCCGGCGCTCTGGGACGTCGGCGCCCCCAATCTCCATACCGTCGAAGCGCGGCTGCTCGCCGGGGGCGACGACGGCGCGCCGGCGGTGGACAGCGTCCGGGATCACTTCGGCATGCGCACCATCAGCACCTCGCCCGACGGGCACCTGATGCTGAACGGCCGCATCCTCTATCTCCGCGGCGCGCTGGACCAGGACTACTATCCCGACCTCGTCTACACCCCGTTCAGCGACGCCGAGCTCGACGACCAGTTCGCCAAGGCGCGGCACATGGGTCTCAACTGCCTGCGCACCCACATCAAGATCACCGACCCGCGCTACTACGCCGCCGCCGACCGCGCCGGCATGCTGATCTGGACCGAGCTCCCCAACTGGCAGGACCTCACCGACGCAGCCAAGCGCCGGGCGCGCGAGACGCTGCACGGCATGGTGGAGCGCGACTGGAATCACCCCAGCATCGTCATCTGGACCATCGTGAACGAGAACTGGGGCGTGGACCTCGCGGTGAACGCAGGGCACCGCGCCTGGCTGCTCGAGACGTATCAGGAGCTGAAGGAGCTGGATCCGCACCGGCTCGTCGTGGGGAACTCGCCCTGCTTTACCAACTTTCACGTCGTCACCGACATCGAGGATTTCCACAACTACTACGCCATGCCGGATCACTACCGGCAGTGGAAGACGTGGGTCGAGACCTTCGCCACCCGGCCGCCGTGGACCTTCGCGACGGAGTATCGGAGCATCGATCAATGGCGCGAGTACATCCGCGACCCGTGGAACCCGGTGCCGCGCCAGCCCGCGCCCGAGGTGCGGCGGCGCGGCAACGAGCCGATGGTGGTGAGCGAATTCGGCAACTGGGGCCTGCCCGACATCGAGAAGCTGAAGGCATGCCACGGCGGCCGGGAGCCGTGGTGGTTCGAGACCGGCATCGAGTGGGGCGAGGGCGTCGCGTATCCGCACGGCATCGAGCAGCGCTATCGTGCGTGGCACCTCGACCGCGTCTTTCCCACCCTCTCGGACCTCTCCGCCGCCAGCCAGCGGATGCAGTTCACCGCGCTCAAGTACCAGATCGAGCAGATGCGGCGGCACCCGGCGATCGTGGGCTACGTCATCACGGAGCTGACCGACGTGCACTGGGAGAGCAACGGCCTGCTCGACATGTGCCGGAATCCGAAGTCGTACTTCGACGTCATCGGGCAGATCAACGGCGCCGACGCGCTGGTGCCGGTGGACTGGGAGCGGATCGCGTTCTGGGAAGGCGAGCGGTGCGAGGTGCGGCTGGCGCTCTCACACTTCTCCGCGGCCGACCTGCGGGGCTGCCGGCTCAGCTGGCAGCTCGACGGCTTTCCGCAGATCCAGGGGGAGATCGCCTGCCCCAATCCCGAGCGCGCGCGGCTCACCCAGCTCGGCACCGTGATCTTCGAAGTGCCGCCGGTGGAGCGCGCGGTGCGGGCGCGGCTGGAGCTCCGGCTGGTCGACAGTGCGGGCGAGCCCCTCGCGCGGAATCACCACGAGCTCTACCTCTTCCCGCGGATGTCGCAGGATCAGCGGAGCACGCGCGTCGCGGTGCCGGGCTTGCCGCGCCTCGCCGGCCGCCTCGCGGCGATGGGCTACGAGATCGTGGAGGACATCGCCTCGGCGCACCTCGCCGTGGTCGAACGGATGAACGACGAGCACCGCTGGTACGTGCAGAACGGCGGCCGCGTGGTGTGGCTCGCCGAGTCGAGCGAGGCGCAGCAGACGCACCTCGGTCCGCTCGGCGTGGCGCAGCGGCACGGGCGAAGCTGGCAGGGAGACTGGGCCAGCAGCATGAGCTGGCTCCGGCAGGACCGGCTGTTCCAGGACATTCCGAGCGGAGGGGTAGTGGACTTCGCCTTCGCCGATCTGACCCCGGAGGCGGTGCTGGTGGGTCTCACGCCGCGCGACTTCGCGAGCAACGTGCATGCGGGGCTGTTCGTGGGCTGGGTGCACCACGTCGCGGCGCTGGTGGCGGAGCGCACGGTGGATCGCGGCCGGCTGCTGGCGTGCACCTTCCGGCTGCGCGACCACCTCGGCACCCATCCCGTCGCGACGATCATGATGCGCGACATGATCGCCCGCATGGCCGCCCGGCCTCACGTCGCTCAGGAGCCGGCGGCGGGGCGTGCGCTGGCGCGGTGAACCGCATTCTCCCCCCGCTGCGGTTCATCGCGCCGTCGGCGCCGTGGCGCCCGCCTCGTTTGCCGCATGCCCCGGCTCGGCCCTCGCGACGATTCCCTGCGCCTCCCGCAGTGCCTCGAGGCAGTCGGTGGCCGCGGCCGGGGTGAGCGCGCCGTCCTCGGCTCGCAGCAGATCCCACAGGCCGCTGTGGTGCCACGCGTCGGGGTCGTCCCAGTCCGGCCGATCGACAACCGGATACAGACACACGCCTCGCAACGACACACCGGCATCGAGCGCCGCCCTCGCTTCGCGCCCGATCTCCCGGATCCAGCGCGCTCGCCCCGCGCCGAAATGGCTCGTCTCGGTGATCACGATCGGCCTTCCATAGCGCGCCTGGACCTCAGCCAGCAACCGGTGCAGCGGGACCCAGCGCTCGTCGCGCGGCTCGTCTTCCCAGCGGAGTCGCCGGTCGGGGTACTCGAACTGGTTCGCGTGGTAGAAGTTCACGCCGAGCAGGTCGAGATAGCGCGGGTCGCCGCCGAGTTCGGGTGCGGCGCGTCCGGCGAGCATCTCCCACGCCTCGAACTGCGCCTCGCGCTCGGCGGCGGCGGCATCGGCGAGCTCGGAACGATCGCGCGGCGTCAGCACGTGAATCAGCGGCTCGGCGTGGAGGATCCGGGCACCGGGCAGCACGTCGTGGATCGCCTCGATGCCGGCGATCGCCGCGCGCACCAGTTGCCGCTTGACGCGATGGCCGCCGTCGCCATCGTTGCCCGCGGCGCAGATGTAGCCGTCCTTGGCCGATGCCCACGCCACGTAGGAGATCTCGTTCATCGGCGTGAAGACGAACGGACCGTCACCCTCATCGGCGACGCAGCGGGCGACGGCGCCGCAGTAGCGGGCGAAGCGATCGATGAACGCGGGCGAGAGAAGCTCGACGTCGTCCGGCCAGCCGTAGTGGCACAGCGTCCACAGCACCTGCACCTGGTGCCGCCGCGCCGCGGTCATCGTCGCGCGGAGCGAGTCGAAGTCCCACCCGCCGCCCCGCTCGATGGTGCGCCAGCGCGCGCCTTCCCGCGCGGCGCCGATTCCCACCTCGCGCAGCGCGGCGTAGTCCGCGTCGAGCCGCCCATCGTGCCCGGTCGCGCGCACCATGTCGAGGCGCTCGCCGCGCCGGTTCACGTGGCACGCCGACTCGAAGCCGCCGAGCCAGAAGGAGCGGAGCGGGTCAGTGGAGTCCGGCATCGGTGAGGAGCGGGCCGATCGCCGACTCGGCGTCGCCGGTGTAGCTGCGGAACTGCTCGACGAGCGGGGTGGCGCTCCAGCGGCCGACGTCGTCGCCATTTCCGCCGGCGCCGTCGCGCCGGAGCGTGTAGAGGCCGAGCTCGAGATAGTACTCCTCGATCGGCCCGCGGCCGAAGCGGTAGCGCCAGTCCACCATGGTGAAGAGGGGAAACCAGGTGTAGCCCAGCACCGGCACGCCGCGCGCGCGGAGCTCGCGGATCGCGCTGACCGACGCCTCGAGCCAGCGCGCGCGCACGTCCTCGCCGCCGCGGGCGCTGGTTTCGGTGACCAGGATGGGCAACTGGAAGCGGCGGTGGTACTCCTCGATCAGGTGAGTGAATCCCTCGCCTTCCTGCTCCACCGGCCGGTATGCCAGCCGCCCGCGGCGGTCGATGTAGAGCTGGGTCGTGGACCACTGCGGGTAGAAGTTGAGGCCGAGGTAGTCGATCGTCGGCGGCTTGGTCGCGATGCGGGCCAGCTCGTCGGGCGAGGCGCCGCTGCGCACCAGCCACGCGAACAGCGAATGGTCCGGCGTCACCCGCCCGGTCACCAGGTCGGTCGGAAGAAAGGTGCGGCTCTGCTCCTCCTGGGCCAGCGCCGCGAGGTCGGTGCGCGCGGTGCGGCTCAATCCGCTCGCGTCGATGTGTACCACGACCGCCTCCGCGTCCGCCTCGCGCAGCGCCGCGATGGTGGCGAGGATGCCGCGCGTCACCTGGAGCAGGATGCGCACGTAGCCCGCGTCCGAGCGCAGGTACGGCGGCCAGAGTCCGCGCTTCCCGCAGAACAGCGCGGTGACGATCGGCTCGTTGAGCGGGGTGTACCAGTGCACCAGATGACGGTACCGCTCGGCGAACGCGCCGGCATAGGCGGCGACGGCGGCGGGATACTCGTCGCTGGCGAACTCGCGCCGGAGCCAGAACGGGCAGCCGTAGTGCATCAGGTCCACGATCGGCGTGACGCCCAGCTCCTCGACGATGTACGGCAGCACCGCGTCGGTCCAGCGCCAGTCGTACTCGCCCTCGAGCGGCTCGATCCGGTACCAGGGCACGCCCCAGCGCACCGCGCGCACGCCGGTCTCGCGCAGCAGCGCGAGGTCGCCGCGCCACTGGTCGTAGTGTCCCATCAACTGGTACTCGTCCAGCGCCCGGTGCCCCGGGCGGCTCTGGGGAACGAAGGTGTCCTCGATCCCCGTCGCCCAGAGGAAGTCACCCGGCCGGCGGCCGATCACCGGCTGGAGAGACTCGCCGCGCGGGGAAAGCCCATGTACTCCGACTGCCGCAGCTCGCGCACCCGGCGAGCGGCGTTACGCCCGGCGATGAAGGCGTGGTCGGAGTTGTAGTACTCCCATTCGGCGTAGCGGCCGGCCAGGGCGATGTCGTGCTGCTGCAGCCAGTCGCGGATCCGCTGGACGTTGGCCGCCCGCTCGTGGTCGTACACCACGTACGCGACCGGCAAGTCCACCTGGTTCGCCGCCCAGACCGGATCGTCCTCGCGCACCAGGCCAACGCGCCGGCAGTCGTCGATGCAGCGCCGGATCAGGGCGTCGCCGTCGCAGGGCAGCGGCTTGGCGTCGGAATAGGTGATCTCGCAGATGAGCCCGAAGCCGCCCGGCGCGTTGGTGTGCGGACTGGCGTTTCCCTGCACGAAGATCCGGTGGAAGACGGTGTCCTCCGGGTAGTAGATCCAGTGCTTGTCGGTGAGCGCCTCGCGGCCGATGCCGAGGTTGACGCAGCGCACCGACACGTGGCGGAGTGCCGCGGCGGCCGCGACGATCTCCTCCGGCGCGCCGTCCACGATGTCCACCAGCGCCGGCAGCGGCATCGTGCTGATGAGATAGTCGTAGTCCACCGTGCTGCCGTCATCGAGCGTCGCCCGGTGCCGCCGCGGCGCGATGCGGGCCACCCGCGTGGACAGCCGGAGCCGATCGCCCAAGTGCGGCAGGAAGCCGTCCATCAGCGCCTGGAAGCCGCCGCGCAGCGGATAGCCGAACCGCGCGTTGGGTCCCATCGGCTTCGCCGCCGGAGAGAGCGCGCCCTCGATCATCTCCTCGAGGTTGGGCAGCGGCACCCGGCCGCCGAGCCAGCTCGTTTCCATTTCCTCGAGCGGCACCGCCCAGAGCTTCCGGTTGTAGGGAATCGCGAAGTGCTTCGCGATCCCGGCGCCCCACACCTTGTAGATGAATTCCTCGAAGTTGCGCGGCGCGCCCTTGCCGAGCTTCGGCCGGCGGCGTTCCACGCCGATGTACGCGAGCTTGCTCCCGCCGCCGTGGCCGTGGAGCAGCGGCTCGAACATGCCGCGCCGGTCGGGACCGCTGTAGTCGCTGCCGGCGTCGGGCTCGGCCGGCACGCGCGCCGGCGCGAGCGGCCCGAAGCGGGCCTCGATGGCGCCGACGATGCATTCGGTGATGACGTCCGCCGGCAGCCCGTAGAGCGCGCCCTGGAACGGGTAGCGCGTGTACACCTGCTTGCTGTAGATCCATGCCTCGCGGTCCTGCCAGTGCACGTTGTCGCCCAGCAGCATGGCGTACATCTCGTGCACGTAGGGATCCTGCGAGAACATGATGTGGCCGGCATAGTCGAAGGTGAAGCCGTGGTCCTCGACCGAGCGGCACCAGCCGCCGACCCGGTCGCACTGCTCGAGCAGCACGGCGTCCTCGCCGAGATGGTACGCTGCGCTGAGGCCGGTGGGACCGGCGCCGATCACGAGTGCGGGAGTTGTGGCGGAGCGAACGGTGGACGCGTGAGGTGGCATGGTGGTGCTGGATCCTTTCGGGAGTCGGCGCTCAGCCGGAAACGGCCAAGCGCCGGCGAAGCGCCCGGGCAAGCAGTTGGCGCATGGTGTCGGCCGTGGTGTCCCACGAGGTGTGCGCGAGCACGGCGCGCATCTTCGCCGCGCGCCGATGCCGCTCGCTGTCGGACTGGTGCAGCGCCGCCTCGCACGCGTCCACGACGTCGTCGGCGGTGCGCGCAAGGAAGACGATGTCGCCGTAGGGCTCGGCGACGTCGGTGATCGGCGTGCTGACGATCGGCTTCTCGGCGGCCATGTACTCGAGCGTCTTGGTCGGACTGATGAAGCGGGTCGCGTCGTTGAGCGCGAACGGCAGCAGGCACACATCCCAACCGAAGAGATAGCCCGGCAGCTCGGCATAGCTCCGCTGGCCGGTGTAGAGGATGTTCGGGTGCCGCGGCAGCGATGCGGGGTCGATCTTCACGACCGGCCCCACCATCACGATCTGCCATTCCGGGCGCCGCCGGGCGATGCCGTCGAGCAGTGCCAGGTCGAGCCGCTCGTCGATCACACCGAAGAAACCGAGCCGCGGGCGCGGCAGCACCGCCTGATCGCGCGGCTCCGGTGCGACCGCTGCGGCCGCGCGGCGGAAGTGCGCCGCGTCCACACTGCTCGGGAGGCAGAAGAGATTCGGGTGACGGCCGCGCTTGGCGCGGTAGAGACTCCGCCCGCCGGTGAACATCACGTCGGCCGAGGCCATCAGCTCCGCCTCCCGCTCGACCAGCTCCGACGGCGCGCCCTGGAACAGGGACAGCTCGTCCATGCAGTCGTACACCAGCGCGGCGGGCTCCAGCTGGCGGGCCAGCGGCAGCGCCAGCGGGGTGTAGAGCCACGCCACCGCGTCCGCGACCGGCTCGGCGTCCATCAACTCGGCCACGAGCGCAGCAAGGTAGGGGAGCTGCTCGGCGTGAAAGCCGGGGGACGCGCACGGCGTGTACGGCCGCAGCACCGTCACCCCGGGTGCCGGCGTGCTCCGCTCCCAACGCGCGGGGCCGGTCGCATCGGTCACCGGCTCTTCGATGAAGAACACGGGCCGGGTGTCGGCCAGGCGCGCCATCAGGTGCTGCGGTCGCTGGTAGACGAAGTCCCAGCGGAGGTGGCTGAAGACGACGATCGGCGGATCGAGGATGTAGTCGGCGATGCGGTCCTCCGTCGGGCGGAGCGTACTGCTCTGCCGTCCGCTGAGGGCGGAAGCGTGAGGTCTCGTGCGCCGGGCACGGGACCGCGGTGTGAACTGGAGAGCGCGGTTCGCGGCAAGTGCTGCGACTGCGTCACTACCCGAGTGAATATGCCGAGCCGTTTCACGATGCGTCTGCGCGCGTCGCCGCCCTCTTTATGTGAGCGCGGTACCCCTCGGCGCTGTGAGCGTGCTCACAGAACTGTTTGCCGTGCGCACCAGCTTGTAGGCAGGAGCCGAATCCTCTATCCCGACCACCACCAGGAGGATGCATGGCGCGTGAGTGGAGCGACGAGCGCCTCGATGCGTGGCGCTCGCGGCGGACCGTCGCGGGACTTTTCCCCGACCGCAGCGCGGCCGAGCGCGGCATCCGGCAGCTGCAGGCGGCCGGCTTCCCGCGCGACGCGATCGGCGTCGCCACCCGGGACCGTGACACCCAGGGCGCACTGGTCGCCGAAACCGGATCGCAGGCGGCGGAAGGCGCGGCCGCCGGCGCGATCAGCGGCGGTGTGCTCGGCGGCATCGTCGGGCTGCTGATCGGCGTCGGCGCGCTGGTGATTCCGGGCCTGGGCCCGGTGATCGCCGGCGGCGCGCTGGCGTCGGCGCTGGGCATCGCCGGGAGCACGGCGGCGGTGGGTGCCGGCATCGGCGCCGCCACCGGCGGTGTGCTCGGCGGCCTGGTCGGAATGGGCATTCCGGAAGAGCAGGCGCGGCACTTCGAGCGCGGATTCGCCGCGGGCGGCGTGCTCGTCACCATCGCGGCCGGCGATCGCTGGCCCGAGGCCCGCGCCATCCTGCAGGCCAACGGCGCCGACCTCGGCCCGACCCGCTATAGCGACGAGTACGCGACGCCGATGGGCGCGCGCGTCTCCGGCGCCGAGGCCGCGGTGGCCAACGACGCTGCGTGGCGCGGCTCCGAGCGGCGGACGCCGGGGCAGCGCGGCCGCCGTCAGACCGATCTCCAGCCCGCGGCGATGGGCTGACCGATGGCGCGACGCGGATTCCTCGCCGGTGTCGCCGTCGGCGCCGGACTGGTCTGGTTCCTCGACCCCGAGCGCGGCGCCGAGCGGCGCGCATCGGCGCGCCGGAGCGTGCGGCGGTTCGCCGGCGAGGTCGAATCCGAGCTCGGCCTGCAGCCGGAGTCGAGCGGCGCCGGGTTCACCGTCGGCACCACCCGGTTCCGGCACGACGATCTCTTCGGCCCCGAGGCCGCCTCGGAAAGGGGACCGACGCGCCTCGGAGGGAATCGCGGCCGCGGCCGGACGCCGCCGCTTCGCGGCGCACTCACCGGCGCGGCCGGCGGAGCGATCGCGCTCTACGGCCTCCGTCGCCGGGGCGTGGTCGGGTCCGCCATCCGCACCGTGGGGAGCACCATCCTCGCGAGCGGACTGCGCGAGGCGCCCGGTGCTCGCCAGCCGGAGCGGCGCCGCGCGGTGGACGCGCAGCGGAGCGTGGTGGTCGCCGCGTCGCCCGAGCGGGTGTACGCCCTCTGGGCCGAGCCCGCCAACCTGCCGCGCTTTCTGGGACAGGTCGAACGGGTCGAAGACCTCGGCGGTGGACGCTGGCGCTGGCGGGTACGCGATCCGCGCGGTGCGCCGATCGAATGGACCACGACGCTCACCCGGCAGGAGCCCGCGTCGCTGCTCGCGTGGCGGACCGAGCCCGGAGCGGCGGTGGAGAGCGCCGGCCTGCTGCGGTTGCAGCCGACCGACGGGGGCACGCGGGTGGACGTGCGGATGAGCTACGCGCCGCCGCCCGGCGTGCGCGGGCGCCCGGCGGCCGAGCTGCTCGGTCCCAACCCGCGGCGGCAACTCAACGACGACCTCGCCCGGATGAAGGTGCTGCTCGACAGCGGCGCCGCGGCCGGGCTTCACGACAGCAGTGGGGAGCGGTGACGTATGGCCAAGAATCTCGGCGCCGAGTTCGCGACGATGGACGAGGACGAACGGCGGAAGTTCGGCGGCAAGGGCACGACCGGCTCGTCGGGCCAGGCACAGGAGCTGGACTTCGATGAGCCGCGCGACCCGGATCGCATGGGGGAGCACGCCGGGCCCAGGAGCGAAAAGCGGAGAGAGCAGGAACGGATGGAAGCGGCCGAAACCGGCGCCGATCCCGACGCTGCGCCGGCGCCTCCCGAGACGCCGGCCGCCTGAGCGGATGCCGTCCCGGCGCGCGTGGCTCCTGACGGCCGCGGGCGGATGGCTCGCGTGGCGCGCGCTGCGACGGCGGCGCGCGCCGTTCTCGTTCGAGGGCAGGACGGCGCTGGTCACCGGCGGCTCCCGCGGCCTGGGCTTCGCGCTGGCGCAGCAGCTCGTCGCGGGAGGGGCGCGGGTCGCGATCTGCGGCCGCGACGAGGCGACGCTGGGCCGCGCGCACGCCCGGCTCGCCGGGCTCGGCGGCGACGCGGTCGCGCTCCGCTGCGACGTCACCGATCCGGTCGACGTGGGCGCCGCGGTGGAAGTGGTGCACGACCTCTTCGGGCCGGTGGACCTGCTGATCGCCAATGCCGGCACCATCGCCGTCGGCCCGCTCGACGCGATGGACCGCGCCGACTTCACCTCCGCCATGGACGCGAACTACTACGGCGTGCTGAATGTCGTCCTCGCCGCGCTCGGCGACCTGCGCCGGCCGCCGGGCGGACGCATCGTCGTCATCTCGTCGATCGGCGGCAGGATTCCGGTGCCGCACCTCGTGCCGTACAGCGCCAGCAAGTTCGCCGCGGCCGGCCTCGCCGGCGGCCTTCGCGCCGAGCTGGCGAAGGACGGCGTCACGGTGACCGCCGTCTTCCCCGGCCTCATGCGCACCGGCAGCCCGCGCCACGCGACGTTCAAGGGACACCACCGCGCGGAGTACGCCTGGTTCGCCGTCGCCGACTCGCTCCCGATCGTCTCGATGGATGCCGAGCGCGCCGCCGGGCGCATCCTCGCCGCCTGCGCCCGCGGCGACGCGGAGCTGGTCTTTCCGTTCGCCGTGCGCGCCGCGGCGCTGGCCCACGCGATCGCGCCCGAGCTCACCGCCGCCGCGCTCGCCGCAGTCAACCGGCTGCTCCCCAACTCCTCCGGCGGCCCGACCCGCCGGTGGAGCGGGGAAGAGAGCCGGTCACCCGCCGCGCCGTCCCTGCTCACCCGCGCCGGCGATCGCGCCGAAGCGCGCTACAACCAGGTGCCGCGTCCGGCGCACAATGGCGCCGGTGCTCCGGCCTGATCGCTCCGACTCCCGAGGAATCTCCGCATGGCATCCAGCATCGACTCCGAAGTCCACGACGTGCGGGACGACCTCCGCCGCCGCTCCGAGCGGCTGCTCGGCAACGTCAACGTCGGCCGGGCCGAGCGCATCGCATCGGGAGTCGCGGGCGCGGCGCTGATCACGCTCGCGCTCCGGCGGCGGGTGCTGCGGGGCGTGCTCCTGCCGTTAGGCGCCGGGCTGGTCTGGCGCGCCATCTCCGGCCGCTGTCCCGCCAATCGCGCGCTCGGCCGCAACTCGGCGCTGCCGCGCGGCGGGCGTCAGACCGCGCTCACCAGTGTCGAGCGGGGGGAGGGCGTCAAGGTCGAGGAGGAGATCGTCATTGACCGTCCCGCGGCCGAGCTCTTCCGGTTCTGGCGCAACTTCCAGAACCTGCCCCGGATCATGGAGCACCTCGAGTCGGTGACGGTGCTCGATGGCCGCCGCTCGCGCTGGACCGCGAAGGCGCCCGCCGGGGCGCGGGTCGAGTGGGACGCCGAGATCCACAACGAGATTCCCAACGAGCTGATCGCCTGGCGCTCGCTGCCGGGCGCCGACGTGGACAACGCGGGTTCGGTGCACTTCCGGTCGCTGGGCGACGGCCGCACCGAAGTCCGGGTCATCCTGCGCTACGATCCGCCGACCGGCCGGCTCGGCGCGGCCATCGCGCGGCTCTTCGGCGAGGCGCCGTCGCAGCAGGTGAGCGCCGATCTCGAGCGGTTCAAGGAAGTGATGGAAGGACAGCCGGCCGAACGGCACCGCGTCATCCCATAAGTGTGGTCGACTGCGTCATCGTCGGAGGCGGGCCCGCCGGCCTGAGCGCGGCGCTGGTGCTGGGCCGCGCGCGGCGGCGCGTCATCGTGGTGGATGCCGGCGCACCGCGGAACCGCTGGTCCGCCGCAATGCACGGCTACCTCTCCCGCGACGGCATCGCGCCGGCCGAGTTCCTCGCGCTCGCGCGCCGGGAGCTGGAGCCGTATGACGTGGTGCGGTACTGTGCCGGCCACGCGGTGGACGCGGTGGCCATCGCACACGGCTTCCGGGTCGCGCTCGAGAGCGGCGACGCCATCGAAGGCCGCACGCTGCTCCTCGCCACCGGCGTGGTCGACGAGCTGCCGCCGATCGACGGCCTCGCGCCACTCCTCGGCACCAGCGTTCATCATTGTCCCTACTGCGACGGCTGGGAGCACCGCGACGCGCCGCTCGCGGTGTACGGCTGCGACGAGCGTGCGGCGACGTTCGCGCTGGAGCTGCGGCAGTGGAGCCGCGACCTGGTCTGGTGCTCCGACGGCCACGCGCCGTCGCACGCGGCGCGCGCCACCGTGGAGCGCCACGGCGTGCGGATCCGCACCGAGCCCATCACGAAGCTGGAGGGTGACGCGGGCCGGCTGCGGCGGATCATCTTCCGCTCGGGGCCGCCGGAAGCGGTCGAGGCGCTCTTCTTCTGCACCGGCCAGCGGCAGCACGCCGATCTCGCCGAGCGGCTCGGCTGTCGCTTCAACGATCGAGGCACGGTGCTGACCCGCGCCGCGGAAGGCACCAACGTCCCCGGCGTGTGGGTCGCCGGCGACGCGTCCAAGGATGCGCAGATGGTGGTCGTCGCCGCGGCGGAAGGTGCGGAGGCCGCCGTTGCCATCAATACCGAGCTGACCCGGCGCGATCTGGAGGCCGAGCGCGCCTAGACCGCGCGGTTAGAAGAGGATCTCAACGCCGAAGCGCCACTGCCGCGGCGCGCCGTAGGCGAAGATCGGCTGGGTGTAGTCGCGCGCCGCCGCGAGATAGAGCGGCATCAGTTCGTCGGGGCCGGAGACGAATCCGTCCCCGTTCAGGTCCGCCGCGCGCCGGTAGCGCGGTGATTCGAACGGAATGGCTTCGGGGTGCGCCGTGTACGCCGCATCCGCGAGCTGCTGGACCTCCACATCGGTCGCGGTCGGCAGGCCGGTGTCGCGGCGCACCGCGACGACGTTGCTCCGGTTGAGCAGGTTGCGCACGTCGAGATAGAGACCGAGTCGCGCGCCGCCGATGC
>JAICWE010000102.1 GCA_025934955.1 Gemmatimonadales bacterium
GACTTGCCGCCGTGGCCCTTCGCGACGTTGTTGATCAGCTCCATGATGACCACGGTCTTGCCGACGCCGGCGCCGCCGAAGAGGCCGATCTTGCCGCCCTTCACGAACGGCGCGATCAGGTCGACGACCTTGATGCCGGTCTCGAAGATCTCCGTCTTGGGCTCGAGGTCGGTGAACTTCGGCGTCTCGCGGTGGATCGGCCAGCGCTCGGCGGTAGCGGGGATCGGCGCGCCGCCGTCCACCGGCTCGCCCAGCACGTTGAGGATGCGGCCCAGCGCGACGTCGCCGACCGGCACCGAGATCGGACCACCGGTGTCGGTGACGCTCATGCCGCGGGTCATCCCCTCGGTGCTGCTCATCGCGACGGCGCGCACCTGGTTCTGCCCGATGTGCTGCTGCACCTCGGCGGTGACGCGGACGCCGCTCGTCTCGTCGGAAATGACGAGCGCGTTGTAGATCTCCGGCAGGTGCTCCGGCTCGAACTCGACATCGAGCACCGGCCCGATGATCTGGACGATGCGCCCGATGTTCCTGGCGCCGGCCGCCGGTGCGGCGGTACGGGTCTGGGGAGCGGCGGTGGTTGCCATGAGCGAAGTACTCCGTGAACGGTGTGCGTTATCCCTGGAGCGCCGCGGCACCGCCGACGATCTCGGCGATCTCCTGCGTGATCTGCGCCTGGCGCTGACGGTTGTAGGTGCGGGTGAGAATGTCGATCAGATCGCCCGCGTTGTCGGTCGCGTTCTTCATCGCGGTGCGGCGCGCGCCGTGCTCGCCCGCCGCCGTCTCCACCAGACCGCGGTACACCGCGTTCCGGATGTAGAGCGGCAGCAGTCCCTCGAGAATGGCGTCGGCGCTGGGTGCGATGATGTAGTCGTGCTGCCGCCGCTGCGCGCTCCGTGGGGTCGGCGTCTCGACCGGGAGCAGGCGCACGGTGACCGGCGGCGTCTGCAGGGCGCTCTGGAAATGCGCGTGCACCAGATCCACGCTGGCCAGCTCGCCCGCCTCGTACGCCGCGATGAGCGGCGCCACGATTTCCCTCGCATGCTCCGGCGTGGGCCGGTCGCCGATGTCCTGCCGCTCACTCGCGAGCTTGCGGCCGAGGTAGCGGAAGAAGCCGCCGCCCTTCTTGCCGACGGCGTGCAGGTCCACCTGATAGCCGGCGGCCTCGAGCGTCTCGATGCGACGCCGCGCTTCCTTGATCAGGTTGGCGTTGAAGGCGCCGGCGAGACCGCGGTTGCTGGTGACCAGCACGACGGCCGCGCGCCGCGGCCCGCCCTCCGCCGGTCCGCGCGGCGCCCGGAGCAGCGGGAAGCGCTCGGCCAGCTCCGGCGTCACCAGGTCGCCGATGACGTCGCGCAGCGCCTCCGCGTACGGCCGCGCCGACACGACCCGGTCCTGCGCGCGCTTGAGCTTGGACGTGGAGACGAGCTCCATCGTCCGGGTGATCTTCCGGGTGTTCCGCACCGAGCGGATCCGGCCCTTGAGCTGACGACCCTTCGCCATTTACCGGCTCACTCCGCCACGAACATCGGCTTGAACGCGGCGATCGCGGCCTTGAGCTCGCCGGTCAGCGTGTCGTCCAGCGCCTTCCTGGTGCGGATGCCCTCGAGCACCGCCGGCCGCTGGGCCTGCAGGTAGCCGATGTAATCCTTCTCCCACTTCCGGATCTGCGGGACCGGGACGTCGTCGAGATAACCGTTGGTCACGGCGTAGATGATGGCGACCTGCTGCTCCACCGGCACCGGCTGGTACTGCGGCTGCTTCAGCACCTCGACCAGCCGGGCGCCGCGGGCGAGCTGCTTCTGCGTCGCCGCGTCGAGATCGGAGCCGAACTGGGCGAACGCCTCCAGCTCGCGGTACTGCGCCAGCGACAGCCGGAGCGGGCCGGCGACCTGCTTCATCGCCTTGATCTGGGCGTTGCCGCCGACGCGGCTCACGCTGATGCCGGCGTCCACGGCGGGACGCACGTTGGAGTAGAAGAGATCGGTGGTGAGGAAGATCTGGCCGTCGGTGATCGAGATGACGTTGGTCGGGATGTAGGCCGAGACGTCGCCCGCCTGGGTTTCGATGATCGGAAGCGCCGTGAGCGAGCCGCCCGGCACCTTGATGCGGGGATCGAACTTGATCGCCTCCGCGTCCTCCGAGATCTTCGCCGCGCGCTCGAGCAGGCGGCTGTGGAGATAGAAGACGTCGCCCGGGTACGCCTCGCGGCCCGGCGGGCGCCGGAGGATCAGCGAGAGCTGGCGGTACGCCGCGGCCTGCTTGGAGAGGTCGTCATAGACGCAGAGCGTCGGCTTCCCCTCCTCGTACATGAAGTACTCGGCGATGGCGCAGCCGGCGTACGGCGCGATGTACTGGAGCGGCGCCGGGTCCGACGCCGAAGCGACGACGACGATGGAGTAGTCCATCGCGCCCGCCTGCTTGAGCCGCTCGACGACGGTGGCCACCGTCGAGCGCTTCTGCCCGATGGCGACGTACACGCAGATGACGCCGGTGCCCTTCTGGTTGATGATCGTGTCGATCGCGATGGCCGTCTTGCCGGTGCCGCGGTCGCCGATGATCAGCTCGCGCTGGCCGCGGCCGATCGGGATCATGGAATCGATGGCCTTGATGCCGGTCTGGAGCGGCTCCTTCACCGGCTGCCGCACGATGATGCCCGGCGC
>JAICWE010000018.1 GCA_025934955.1 Gemmatimonadales bacterium
CTCACGCTGGTGCTCTTCGCCTTCCTCGCCGCCGTCTACCTCACGCTCGAAGCCGGGGAACCGGCGCTGCGCGAGGACTTCCGCCGCCGCGCGCTGGCGGCCGGAATCGCGCTCTTCGCAGCGGCCGCGATCACCTTTCTCCTCGCGCGCCGCGAGGCGCCGCAGCTCTGGCGCGGTCTCGCCCTGGTCGCCACGGCCGCGGCCGCGCACATCGCGACGGCCGCCGCCGCCATCACCGCGTTCGCCGCGCTCTGGTGGCGCCGGTACCGCATCGCGCGCATCGCGGCCGCGGCGCAGGCGTCGCTCATCTTCTGGGGCTGGCCCGCGTCGCAGTATCCCTTCATCATCCCGCCGGATCTCACGCTGGCGCAGGCCGCCGCGCCGCCGATCACGCTCGGCCTCATCCTCGTCGCGCTCGCGTTAGGCGGAGCCGTGCTCTTCCCGTCGCTGTTCTACCTGATGCGGGTGTTCAAGACCCAGGGCGCGCCCCACGCGGGAACGACGGACGCGTGGGAGGAGCGGTCCGGCGAGTGAAGCCCGCTCGGGCTCAGTCCAGATACATGTAGCTGAACCCGCGCTCCTGCGCCTTGTTGACCGCGACCACCATCCCCGGCACCAGCACCACCCCCGGCAGCATGTGGTCGAGCAGATCGGTACGGACGGCCGCCGCGGTGCCCGCGCCGCCCTGCGACAGCCGCTGGCTCCAGAAGTTCAGCGCATTGTTGCAGAGGATGAACCGCGCGCCGCGCTTCTGCAGCGATTCGACCGACGCGTCGAAGAAGCCGTACGCGAGCGGATCGCCCGGCTGCGGGCGGAAGAACATGTTGCGCGTGAGCGGCTGCTTGTCGGGCCCGTCCTCCTTCAGCAGCTCGCCGAAGTGGTACTTCTCCCACATCGCGTCCTCGAAGCCGAGCGGCAGGCTCTTCCCGTAGAGCGTCACCAGCGCGTTCATGTCCTTGTCCGCCACCGCGTACGCGTCGTGCCACGTCGCGTACCAGTTCCGCACGTGCAGCAGCCCGCTCCCGCCGCTCGGCGCCGGCATGTCGAACAGTTGCCGGTGCTTGCCCTTGAGATCGGCGAGCCAGCGGTCGCTGGTGTCGGGATCGGGACCGCCGGCGACCGGTGGAGCGAGCCGCTCGAGACGGAGCGGCATGGCGCCGACGGCGCCGAGCGCGACGGTGGCGCCCACGCTGGCGAGGAATCCGCGGCGGTGGGAGGGAACTGTTGGATCGAGCATACGACCTCCGTCAGTGGGTGTGTGGCTGAGCGCGAAGCGTCGGATAGGCGGCGTCGGCCGGCGGATCGCCGCGGGGCCAATCGTGTTCCTTGCCGTGGAAGTCGGGCCGCGGACGGGACACGATGTACGCGGCGACGTCGTACGCCTCCTGGTCGCTGAGCGAGCCGGGCCGGTCGTACGGCATGTTGTAGCGGATGAACGCCGCCGCCGTGCGGAGCCGCGCCATGCCCGCACCGATGGTGAAGGATCGGGCGCCCCAGAGCGGGGGCGCCGCCGCGGTGCCCTGCCCGTCCGCTCCGTGGCACCGCGCGCAGACCGTTCGCAACACCTCGGCGCCGCGCGCGGTGTCGGTCGCGACCGGGGCCACTTTCGGGAGTCCCTGCCCCACGATCGTCGCGCCGACCGGCACGCCCCGCGACAGGAACGCCATGTAGCTGACGATGTCGCGCATGTCGCGCCCCTCGCGCGGGAGCGGTCTGCCGTTCATGCTGCGAAGAAAGCAGTCGTTGATCCGGTCCTCGATGACGTCCACATGACCGGAGCGGGCACGGTACTGCGGGAAGCGAGCGTAGACGCCGAGCCACGGCGAGCCGTCGGGACGGCGGCCGGCGTCGGGGTGGCAGCTGACGCAGCGGAGTGCGCTGCCGACGTTGGCCGGAAGACTGTCGCGGGTGGCGAGCATCAGCGCCAGGCCGCGGCGGATCGAGGCGCCGACGTCGTCGTTGGGACTTTCGGAGTCGGCCGGCGCGCGATAGGCGAGCGGCGCGGCGGCGCTCTGCTGCGCGCCTGACGGCGTCGCACCGGGCAGTGCGGCACCGAGGAAACCGACGAGGGCGACGAGGCCGGACCGAAGCGACATGGAACCGCCCGCGGGCCCGGGCGCGCGGATTCAGGCGCGCTCGAGCATCCGCCGCATGGGTTTGACCAGCAGCGCCAGCACCAGCGCGGCGACGAACGCCGCGCCGGCTACGAGGGCGAAGAGCCGGGAGAGCGGCATCGTCTCGTACACGCCCGCCGCGCTGCCCGCCAGGTAGTTGCCGACCGAGATGGACAGGAACCAGATGCCCATCACCAGCCCCGTGATCCGGGCCGGCGCGAGCTTGCTCATGGCGCTCATGCCCACCGGGCTGAGGCACAGCTCGCCCATCGTCTGCAGCATGTAGGAGAAGAAGAGCCACATCGGACTGACGCGCGCCCCGTGGGCCGCGAGCGCCGCCGCCTCGATCATGAGCACGAAGCCGAGTCCGAGAAACACGAGGCCGGCCGAGAACTTGGCCGGACTCGACGGATCGCGGGTGCCGAGCCAGACCCAGAGCGCCGCGAACACCGGCGCGAAGATCAAGATGAAGAGCGGCGGCAGCGCCTGAAACCAGCTCGCCGGGAACGGATGACCGATCACCGTGGTATCGGTGCTCCGCTGGGCAAAGAGGTTGAGCGTCGAGCCCGCCTGCTCATACGCCATCCAGAACACCGCCGACGCGCAGAAGAGCGCCGCGATCACCAGCAGCCGCTTCCGCTCCTCGCGGCTCCACTCGCTCGAGAGAAAGAGCCACGCGAACAGTCCGATGGTGAGCGCGCCGATGACGTACTTGAAGTTGTTCGCGATGGACTCGGCGTCGAGCGTGACGACGCCGGTGAGCACGAGTGCCGCCACTAGCAGCGCCGTCGCCAGCGTCGCCCACCCGATCGCCCGCACCTGCCGGTCCACCCGTGCCGCCGCGACCGGATCGCTCGGCCGATGCGGCCGCAGTCCCTCGGCCGACAGATTCCTGCCGCCCGCGAGGTACTGCACGATGCCGAAGAACATGCCCACCGCCGCGGCGCCGAAGCCCCAGTGCCACGCGCTGTGCGGCGAGAGCCCCATGCTCGCGAGCATGTGCTTGAACCCTTCGCCCTGCGCCAGCCAGCCGGTCACCAGCGGCGCGATGAACGCGCCGAGGTTGATGCCCATGTAATAGATGGAGTAGCCGGCGTCGCGCCGGACGTCGTCACGGGGATAGAGCTGGCCCACCAGCGCGCTCACGTTCCCCTTGAGCATTCCGGTGCCGCACGCGATCAGCACCAGTCCGAGGTAGAACGTCGGCAGGTAGGGCAACGCCAGGCTGATGTGCCCGCACATGATCACGATGCCGCCGATCAGCACCGCGCGGCGGAGGCCCACAACGCGGTCCGCGATCCAGCCGCCCGGCAGCGACAGCAGATAGACCGAGCTCACGTACAGCGCGTAGATCGGTCCGGCCTTCGCCGTGTCGAAGCCGAGCCCGCCGTCCGCGATGGAGGCCGTCATGAAGAGGATGAGCAGCGCCCGCATGCCGTAGTAGCTGAAGCGCTCCCACATCTCGGTGAAGAAGAGGGTGGAGAGGCCGCGCGGGTGGCCGAAGAATCGGGTATCGAGCGGCGCCGTCGGGACCGGCTGGCCGGTGAGCTGAGGCGCGGCGGTGCCGCTGGTGACGTGGGTCATGAGAAGCCGTGGAGAGCGGAGCTAGCGGCGCTTCTTGAGGATGTCATCGAGCACTTCGCGGTCGATCTTGCCGTCCATGCGCACGCGCACGTCGTAATTTTCCCAGTACATGAAGTCGCGCAGCGCCGCAAGGAACGTCGAGTCCGCGGTGCCGCGCGGCTGCCTGAGCCACTTGGCCGGCTGGTTCACCGGCTCGCGCAGCAGAATCGGCTCGAGCTGCCGTACGATTTCCGGCGTGATCGGCACCAGATTCTTCGGGTCGCTGGGAAAGAAGAACAGCTTGTGCAGCGCCAGCAGCCGCTTGAGCTCGGTGATCGGATTGGGCGCGTCGTACACCCGGATGTCTATGAAGCGGTCGTTGGCGCCGAGATAGCCGCCGTTCTTCCGCACCACCAGCAGCGCCGCCGATTGCATGCCGCGCCGGTCGCCGCCGCCGGCCTGCCCCGCCTCGAGTGCCGCCATCAGCCGATCGGCCAGCGAGCCCTGGGCGCGCTCGAACGTCTCGGCCAGGTTCTTCACCGTCTGATCCGAGACCATGATGTTGGCCTGCGCCGCGAACCCGTGGCCGACGATGACCGCACCCTTGCCGCCCAGCACGTTGCCGTGGCCGTCAGGCGCGCCGACCCGCCCGCCGGCCCAGTCGAAGGTGCGGGTGCCGGTGAAGCTCGCCGCGTTCCCGTGCGCGTCCACCATGCCGACCTGCCGGTCCTGGAGCATCGTATCGCTCCGCATGACGATGCGGAGCGCCTCTTCCGCCGTGGCACCCTGCGCGATGAGATCGAGTCCCTTCTCGCCGTACGCCGTGTTGCCCAGACTCTGCGTCGCCACCGCGCCGACGCCGGCGCGGCCCCACGGCACGATCCCGCCGACGTTGGGAAACTTGGACTCGACGGCGACACCGAGATCACCGGTGGCGGAGTCGTAGGCGACGATGGAGTAGGTGTGGGCGAGCTTCTGGAAGTGCGAGGGAGGAGTGAGCGGCCGCTGCTGCGCCGCGGCCGCGCGCGGGAGGAGCAGGAGCGCGGCGAGCGCCGCAGGGCGCATCAGGCTCATTCCTTTCCCAGCCTCTTCTTGAGGTAGGCGAGCTGCGCCTCGACTGCCGCGTCGTGCGCGGCGCGGTCGGCCCGGGCCTTCAGGAACTCGCCGTCCGCGTCGGCCTCCGGCCGGCTGCCGCCGGCGGCCTCGATGTCGCGCCACGCCGCGTCCGCGCTGCGTTGGCCGCCCGCCGACGTCCGGGCCTCACGCAGCTGTGCCGCCATTTCGGCGACCTCGTGCTCGGCCAGCGCCAGCTCGTCGTGCTGGACCGGCAGCTTCCGCTGCAGCACGTTGATCCGCGCGCGGTGCCTGGCCGCGAATCGCTCGGCGACGGTGACGGTCTCGGCGTCCGGCACCTGCGCCGCGAGCCGGCCGCGGCGCTCCGCGTCCTCCAGCTGCTTCCGCTCCGCCGCCAACTCCCGCTCGCTCGCCGCCAGCGCGTCGCGCATCGTGCCGAGGGCGACCTTGCCCTCGAGCAGCGCGTCGCGCAATGCCGCCGCGTGCGCCCGTCCGTCGCCGGCCGATGCCTCGGCGAACAGCCGGTCGAATCGGGTCTTCAGGCCATCGAAGACGCCCACGGGAACCTCGGCGTGCGGAGTCGGGAAGCTTGGGGAGCGCGGTCCGCTGCCGGCGGATCGAGCGGTGGGAACGTTACGGAGCCCACCGGGCGGGGTCAAGCAACGGCGGCCCTCGCTATCTTAGGACGTGACCTCTTGCCGGGAGCTCTCGTGCGCCTCGCCCCGCTCCTCCTGATTCCGCTTCTCGCCGCCTGCCGGGAGCAGGGCGCGCGCCCGGCTGGAACCGGTGCGGGCTGCGGCATCGCCGCGCTCGCCGGCCCGGTGACGCTGCTGGGGCAATTCGCCGTGCCCCGGCAGACGCTGAGCACGCCGCCGGCGACGCTGCCCGAGCGGATCCCGGTGCGGCTGGTCGCGGGCGCGGTGCTGCCCGGCGTCGTCGGCCGGGTCAAGGGCGAGGGCGACTCGACGCTGGTGATCGGCGTGGACGGCAATTATCCCGGCAATCCGCAGCCGCAGTTCGGCGTGCTGGTGGTGGATCAGCAGGGCACCGCGCGCGGCGTGCTGCTGTACGAGAGCGCGCCGGTGGAAGGCGCGCCACACCTCGGTAGCGTGTCGCTCGCCGAGCACGCGGTGCCGCTGGTCGGCATCCAGCTCGATCCCGCCAAGTTCGAGGACGCCAACTGTCCATTCTTCCCCGCGGCGGCGGCGCAGTGATCGGGGCCGCGCTGGGCCGCGACGAGGTCGCGACGGCGGGACCGCGCGTCGCGGTGAGCGGCGTGCTCCGCGGCTGGGAGGGCGCCGAGCGCACCGGCGTCAACGCGTCGTACGTGCGCTCGGTGCTGCGGGCGGGCGGCGTGCCGCTGATATTGCCTCCGCTCCTCGGCGCCACTCGCGCCGCGGCGGCGCTCGAGGCGTGCGACGCGCTGGTGCTCACCGGCGGCGAGGACGTGGATCCCGGCCTGTATGGCGAAGGCCCCGCACCGCTGCTCGGCACGGTGGACCGGGAGCGCGACCTCTTCGAGATGGCGCTCTTCGCGGCGGCGCAGCAGCGGGAGATCCCGGTGCTCGGCATCTGCCGCGGCATCCAGCTCATCAACGTGGCACTCGGTGGGACGCTCTGGCAGGACCTGCCCTCGCAGCGTCAGTGCCTCGTCGATCACGAGCCCCGGGCCCCGCGCGAGCGGCGGACGCATCGGGTGGACGTCACGCCCGGCAGTCGCGTCGCCCAGCTCCTCGGCGCCGAGCGGCTGGAGGTGAACTCGATCCATCACCAGGCGATCAAGGATCTGGCGCCCGGGCTGGTCGCGTCGGGCTGGGCGGAGGACGGATTGGTCGAGTCGGTGGAGAGCGGCGCGGGCAGGTCGTGGCTGGTGGCGGTGCAGTGGCACCCGGAGGAGATGCACGCCGACGCCGCGGCGCCGGAGCGCGGCCTCTTCAGTTCGCTGGTGGACGCGGCGTCGGAAAGAGCACTCGCGCACTCACCTCGTTGAGCGCGTCGCGGACGTCGCTGAACCGGTCGGCCGCGAGCCCGAAGATCTCATCGAGGCCGCACTGCTCCGCGAGCACGTGATCCGACGCCATCCCGTAGCCGCGCCGGCCCATCGCGTCGTAGTAGCTCACGTCGGGGCCGCCCTTGCGCAGCCGGCGGGCCGCGATGTAATCGGGGAAGAGGCCCGCCAGCCACAGCGCATAGTTCCCCAGGTGCGCCATCACCTTGAAGCGACGCGGCTCCTCGCTCTGCTCCAGGTCGGCCAGAATGTCTACGAGGTACCGGTGCCGCTGATCGTCGTTCCAGTCTACCCGCCACGCGCGGTCCCGCCGGCCGAACTCGATCAGCAGCGCGGCCAGATAGTCGGCCAGGTCGCGGTCGTCGATGCCGCGCGCGCGGAGCACCTGGCGCACGAGCACGTAGAAGAGGAGCGGCTCCGAGGGCACCAGCATGGTGCGGAGCGCCAGCAGGCGGTCCAGCAGCTCGGGCGAGTCGAGCAGCGCGTCGGGGCCTTCGGTCATCAGCCGGCGCTCGAGGAGCACCCGCCGCGCCGCCGACCCGCGGCTCAACAGCAGCATCACCAACTGAAGATCCGTCGCGCCGAGACGGCCGCGCGTGTCTGCTCGAATCATGACTCAATCTCCTTCGCCGAAGTCGCCTGACTCCGTGAGCCCGGCCACGCTGAAACGGGTGACGCTGTTCGCCTCCGAGCTGGCCGGCACGCTTCGGCGCGCTTCGGTGGTGGATCTGCTGCTGCGTCACGTCCGCGATGCCCTCGCCCCCGGTGAGCTGGCTGTAGCCCTGCTCACTCGTGACGCGGACGCCGTGGACTTCGCCCACACCTGGCCCAGGCCCGGCGCCGACCGCCGCCCGCTGGTGGACCTGGCGCTCCGCCGCGGGGCACTTCACGTCCCGGATATCGCGGCGCTGCTGCGCGAGCTGGATCAGCCGGCGCCGCCGGACCTGACCGGGAGCTGGGTCATCGCGCCGCTCACCGCCAAGGGGCGGGTGACCGGAGTGGTTGCCGCCGGTGCGCCCGCCGGCCAGCTCGGTCCCGAGCGGCTGCCGCTGGTCGAGGCGCTCGCCGCCACGGCGAGCATCGCGCTCGAGAGCGCGCGGCTGGTGGACCTGCACGACGACGGGCGCCGCTCCTGGCAGGAGGTGGTGGACGCCATTTCTCCCGCACTTTGCATCGTGGACCGCGCCGGCCGGATCCGCCGGGCGAACCGCGCGTTCGCCGAGTTGGTCACGGCGCCGCCCGCATCACTAATTGGAAGGCCGTGGCACGCGTTCATGCCGCCCGAATGGGCCGGCGAGCTGCGGACGGCGCTGCAGCAGCAATCCGTAGGCCGGGAGGTCGAGCTCCGCACCGGCGAGCGGAGCTATGCCGTCACCGCCGTCCCGATCCGCGGCGACGCGGAGGGCACCACGGTCCTGCTGTTCGACGATCACACCGACCGCCGCCGGCTGCAGGACCAGCTCATCCAGTCGGAGAAGATGTCGGCCATCGGGCAGCTCATCGCCGGCATCGCGCACGACCTCAACAATCCGCTCGCCTCGGTGGTCGGCTTCGCCGACTTCCTCTGCGAGGTGCCGAGCGTCCCCGCGCCGCTCCGCGAGCCGCTCGCCGTCATCCGCGAAGAGGCGGAGCGCGCCTCGAAGATCGTCAAGAGTCTGCTCGGTTTTGCGCGGAAGCAGGAGCACCGCCGCCGCAGCACGCCGCTCGCGCCGCTGCTCGAGTCGACGCTCGGCCTGCTGCGCAATCAGTTCATGGCGACGCGCATCGACGTGACGCTCGATCTCGAGCCCGACCTGCCGCCGCTCGACGTCGACCCGGTGCAGATCCAGCAGGTGTTCGTCAACCTCCTCAACAACGCCGCGCAGGCGATCGGCGCGAGCGGACGACCGGGTCACGTCACCATCCGGGCGCGGCGCTTCCTCGACGGAATCGCGGTGGACGTCGCCGACGACGGACCCGGCATGTCGGAGGCGCTCGCGGCTCAGGCGTTCGAGCCGTTCTTCACCACCAAGGGCGAGGGGGAAGGCACCGGCCTCGGCCTCTCGATCAGCCAGGGCATCGTGCGGGAGCACGGCGGCCGCATCACGCTGAGCAGCGAGGAGGGGCGCGGATCCACCTTCACCGTGCAGCTCCCGCTGGCGCCACACGCGCCGCCCGAGGCGTCGGTGCGGATCGGCGGCGAGCCCTCGCGACGGCTGCGGGTGCTGGTGGTGGACGACGAGCCGCACATCCTCCACTACATGCGCGCCACGCTCGATGCGTGGGGCCACGAGGTCGCCACGGTGGAAGACGGCGACGAGGCGCTCGAGCGCGCCGCCGCCGAGCCGTTCGATCTCATCATCTCCGATCTCCGCATGCCGCGGCTCGGCGGGCGCGAGTTCCACGCGGCGCTCGAGCGCCGCGATCCCGCCGCAGCGTCGAAGGTCGTCTTCAGCACCGGCGACACCGTCCGCGGCGACACCCTCGCGTTTCTCGAGACCCTCGACCGGCCGTTCCTCCACAAGCCGTTCAGCCTCGCCGAGCTGCGCGAGCTGCTGGTACGCGTCGCGCGCGAGGGCGACCCGCGCCGGCGCGACAGCGGTCAGCAACTGGCCGAGGTGTAACGCCTCCTTTATGATGGTGCGATGATCTACGTCTGCATCCCGAGTCACGACGAGGCGCCGACCGTCGGGCTCCTGCTCTGGAAGATCCGGCAGGTCTTCACCGGATTTCCGCGTGAATACCAGCTGCTCGTCGCCGACGATGCGTCCACCGATGGCACCGCGGAGGTGCTGGGACCGTACGCGCGGGTGCTGCCGCTCTCGATCGTGGTGCACACCGAGCGGCAGGGCTACGCGCGCACGGTGGAGGAGCTGCTCCGGCTCGCGGTGGAGCGCACCGACCGTCCCAAGCGCGATTGCGCCATCCTGATCCACGCCGACTTCGCCCACGGTCCGCAGTTCATTCCCGATCTCGTACGCCGCATCGATAGCGGCGCCGATCTCGTCGTCGCGGAGGGGACGCTCGAGGGCGAGCCGTCACGCGGCCGGCGGATGCTCCGGCGCTGGGCGTCGCTGCTGCTCCGCGGGCGGGTCCAGGTGCCGGGCGTGACCGATCTCGTCTCCGGCTTCGCTGCCTTCCGGCTCGTCACCCTGCGCAACGCGCTCCGGGCGCAGGACGGCCCGATGCTCACCACCGACGGCTGGGCCGCCAGCGCCGAGCTCCTCGCGCGCACCGCCCGCTTCTCCCGTCGCACCGAGACGGTGCCCGCCGTCGAACGCCACGACCTCCGTCGCCGGCCCACCCGCCTGGAGCCGTGGGCTGGCGCGCGCGCGCTCTGGAGCGCGCGCCGGCACCTGAATGTTCCGCCTCCGCCGCCCCAGCCCAGTGAGCCGCGGCGGCCGGCGCGCCCCGCGCCCGAAGCCGAGACCGCGACGACTTGAGACGCGCCGGCCGCTGGGTCGCCGCAGTGGCCGTCGCAGCGGCACTCGGCTGCGGCGCGCCGCCGCAACCGGCCGTCGGCGCGCCGACGGCGGCCCGCAGCGCCGGAGAGGATGCCGAAGCCCGGATCAGCGCGCTGCTCGCCGCTGCGCTGGCCGGCGGCCCCGGCGCCGACAGCGCCTTTGCGCCGGACGCGACGGTGATCGTCGATGGATTGACCGCGATCGACGCCCCGCGATTCGCCGCCCTCGGCCCCGGCGGCGAGACGGCGATCGCGTCGAGCCGGGTGGACGTGCGCGGTGGCATCGCGTGGGCACTGCTGGATTACCGCTGGGTGGAGCGCCAGGCCAATCTCGCACGCGAGGGGCGCGCGACCGTCATTCTCACGCCGAAGCCCGCGGGCGGCTGGTGGATCGTCCACGCGCACTCATCCACCGTGCGCTGACTTCCCCGGGGGCCAGAACGAGCGCGGCGGGAAGCGATCGCTTCCCGCCGCGCGGTGCATCAGCAACTTGGAGCCGGCCTCGGCTCAGCTCCCGCGGATCGTGTCCTTGACCTTTGCCGCCGTGTCCGGCGCGAAGAGCTTGAGGATCAGGTAGACGACGAAGCCGATGACGGCCAGCTTTACCAGCAGCAGCGCGATCCCGATCAGGCTGAACACGAAGAATCCGAGAAACTTGAGCAGTACGCCGGCGATGACGGCGAGCGCCGCGAAGCCGAGCAGCGAGCGGACCATGCTATTTTCCTCCAGGGTGGCCGGTCAGAGCGGAGTACGCCGCTACGTTTCAGAAAGTTTCATAGGAAAACCGTGTCTTCGAGCTACGACGTCATCGTAGTCGGCGCCGGCGCCGTCGGCGCCGCTTGCGCGCGCGAGCTGGCCCACGCGGGACGGCGAGTGCTCATGCTCGATCCCGGCCGGATCGAAGGCGCCGCCTGGTCCGCGTCGGCGGGGATGCTGGCACCCCAGATCGAGGCGGGGCGGGACGACCCGCTCTTCGAGCTGGGCCTCGCCGGCCGGGCGATCTATCGCGATCTGGCGCCCGCGCTCAAGGCGGCGAGCGGCGTTGACATCGGCTTCTGGCAGGAGGGCATCGCCCGCGTAGCGCTCGACGAGGTCGAGGCCGGCGAGCTCCGCTCCAAGGTAGCGTGGCAGCGGCAGGGTGGCCATCGCTGCGACTGGCTCGACGCCGCCGAGGTGCACTCGCGCTGGCCCTGGCTCCGGCCGACGTTCGGCGCGCTCTGGGCCCCCAACGAAGGTGCGGTCAACGCCGCGGCGCTGGTCGAGGCGCTTCGCGCCGACGCGATCCGCCACGGAGCGCGGCTGGAGCAGGACACCATCACGGCGCTCGAGCGCGAAGGCGACCGGATCACCGGCGCCCGTGGTAACGGCCGCTACAGCGCCGATGCCGTGATCATCGCCGCCGGCGCATGGAGCGGACGGATCGACGGCCTTCCCCGTCCGCTCTCGGTCGAACCGCTCCGGGGACAGGCCGTGGCGCTCGACTGGCCGGCGGGTGTGCCCGGCGCCGTCGTCTACAGCCGCGACTGCTACGTGGTCCATCGCGGCAGTGAAGCGATCGTCGGCGCCACCCGGGAGTATGCCGGCTTTCGCACCGAGACCGTTCCCGCCGACATCCACCGCCTCGCCGATGCCGCCCGCGCGCTCTCTCCGGCCTTCGCCGCGCTGCAGATCCGGCGGGCCTGGGCCGGCCTTCGCCCGGCGACGCCCGACGGGCTGCCGATCATCGGCCGCGAGCCCCGCGCGCGCGGCCTCTGGTACGCCGCGGGCCACGGCCGGAACGGCGTCCTCCTCGCGCCGATCACCGGCGTGCTGATCCGCCAGCTCCTCGCGGGAGAGGAAACCCTGGAACAGCTCGACGCCATGCGGCCCGAGCGCTTCTGGAGCTGCTAGCCCGTCCATCGGCCCGCTCTCGCGAGGCTTCCATGCATCCGCGAATCGGCCGCGCGCGTAGCGACTGCACCGGCGGTGCAGGTTCGCGCCGGCTGAGCCGTGGCGGTCGCTTGTTGCGGTTCCGGTCCGGATGCTACACTCTAGCTCGCGGAGTTTGCGCATCTGCTCGCCCATCACGGGAGTCTCTCGGACCGATGCCGCGTGCCTAGCCCGGCCGCAGCGCCAGCCGTCGCCGACCACGAGCTCGTCGCTCGCGCGGCCGCCGGCGACGAGCGCGCGGTGGCGGCGCTCTACGACCGCTTCGGCGCCGTCCTCTACGCCCTCTGCTACCGCGTCGTCGGCCAGCGGGCCGATGCGGAAGAGGTGGTGCTGGAGACGTTCGCTCAGGCGTGGCGCGACGCGGCGCGGTTCGAGCTGCGCCGCGGCTCCGTCGCCGCCTGGCTCACCATGATGGCCCGAAGCCGCGCGCTCGACGTCGTCCGCGCCCGCGCGCGGCGCGACCGGATCACCACCAGCGCCGCGGCCGACGCACCGGACGGCGCCCCCGGAATGGGGCGTCCCGCGTCCGACCCCGCACGCCAGCTCGATCACGGCGAGCGCCGGCGCCAGGTGATCGACGCGCTCGATTCGCTGGCACCGCCGCAGCGCCAGGCCATCGAGTTGGCCTTCTTCGAGGGACTCTCCCACAGCGAGATCGCCGAGCGGCTGGGTGAGCCGCTCGGCACCGTGAAGACCCGGGTCCGGCTCGGCATGCAGAAGCTGCGCGAGCGGCTGCGACCTTTCTTCTTCGAGCGCGACGCATGAGCGAACTCGAGCAGGACTCGCCCCGGGATCTCGCCGCCGCGTACGCGCTCGGTGCGCTCGCGCCGGACGAGGAACGCGCGTTCGAGGCGTATCTCGCGACGTCACCCGAGGCGCAGCAAGCGGTGGCCGAGTACCGCGAGGTGGCCGCGCTGCTCGCCGGGACTGGCGCCACCGACGGACCGGGAGCGTCGCTGCGCGACCGGATGATCGGCGGCGCTCCGCGCAGCGGCGGCCGCGAGCGGCGCGCGCCCGCCGCGCCGGCGAGTCCCATCGGCACCGTGCCCACCGGCCCGTCACCGCGCCGCTCGTGGATTCTGCCAGCGGCGCTCGCCGCGAGTCTGATCGCGGCGGTCGCGCTCGGGGTCCGCGACGCGCAGCTCGGCGGCACGCTCGCCGCGCGCGACTCCGCCGCGGCCACCGCACGGGCCGCGCTCGACACGGCGCAGCAGCAGCTCGCCGAGCGCCAGGCGGTGCTCGAGCGCGTCCTGGAGCCCGGCACCCGGATGTTCCAGCTCACCCAGTCGGGCAACCCGGATCCGGGCATCCAGATCTTCTGGAACCGGAACCGGAACGAGGTGCTGCTGCACGCGTACCGGCTCAAGCCACCGGCGGCCGGACGCGCCTACCAGCTCTGGTTCGTCAAGGACGGCAAGCCGGTTCCATCGGTCACCTTCCGCAGTTCGGCCGACGGCGGGGCGATTCTCTACCACATTCCGGTGCCGGCCGGCGGCGCCATCTCGGCGGCGGCGATCACCGAGGAGCCCGCGGGCGGCTCGCCGCAGCCCACCACGCCGATCCTGCTGGCCGGCGCGCTCACCGGCTGAGGACCGCCGGCCTCGTCTCCGCTTACAATTGGGGCATGCGAGAGATCCTGCTCCTGTCGCTACTGCTGCCCCTCGCCGCAGCGCCGCTCGCCGCGCAGCTGCCGGCCGACCTCGCGCGGGAGCGCCGTGAGTACGCGGCGTGGCTGCACACCGCGCCCAACTCGCCGCTCGCCGCGGTGGCGCAGCAGCCGGTGGGCGACGGCCTGACGTTAGGCGCCGGCGGCGACGTCGCCCTCGCCGGCATCGCGCCCCACCGGCTCACGCCGGCGGGCGCGACTGCTGTGCTCGATGGACCGGACGGGAAGCGGACCATCGCGCGGGGGCGACTGGTGCCGCTCGGCCGATACCGGCTGACGCTGAGCGGCCCGCCCGGACGGCTGGTCGCGACGGTCTACGGTGCCGCCCCCGCCGATCCCGCGGCCCCCGCCTTCTACGCCTACGACTCCGCGCTCGTGTTCACGGTGACGCTGCATCCGCCGGCGGCGCCGGGGCCCGTGCGGGTGCTGGCGGAAGACGGGGTCGAGGTGGATGCGGCCGAGGCCGGCACACTCGAGCTGCCGCCCGCCGCGGGGGGGACCCCGCTCCGCGCGCTCCGGCTCCCCGGCGCGGAGCCGGAGGAATCGGACGTCGAGGTCTACTTTCGCGACGCGAGCAATGATGCCGGCAGCTATCCGGCCGGCCGTTTCGTGACGCTCACGCCCGCGGGCGCCGGACAATGGCGGCTCGACTTCAACCGCGCACGCAATCCGTTCTGCGCCTACAACACCGCGTATCCCTGCCCCGCGCCGTGGCGCGGCAACACGATCGCGGCGCCCATCGCGGCGGGTGAGCGCTACGTCAAGCCATAGCGCCCTGGCGGCACTCGCGCTCACCGTGCTCGCCGGCGCGGCGCCGTCGCCCGCCGGAGAGTGGCGCGCGGTGCTCGACCTGGCCGGCGGAACGCTGCCGTTCACGCTGGTGGTGCGCGGAAGCGAACAGTCCCTGCGCGCGGAGCTGTGCAACGGACGGAGCTGCCAGCCGGTGACGCGGGTCCGCCGCGTCGCGGGCGACTCGCTGGCGTTCGAGATGGCTGACTTCGCCGCGACGATCACCGCGCGGCTCGCCGGCGACTCGCTCACCGGCAGCTACCACAACGTCGGCAATCGCGGGCCGCGCACCATTCCGTTCCGCGCGGCGCGGGGGCGCTGGCCCTCTGAGGCCGGACCGGCCGCGCTTCTCGGCTCGTGGGACGCGACCTTCTTCGGCGATTGGGGCACCAGCCCGCGGGTGTTCCGCTTCAGCAACGGGCCGCGTGGCCTGGAGGGCACGGTGCTCTCCAACACCGGCGACTACGGCGACTTCTGGGGGCGGGTGGGCGGCGACAGCTTCGCGCTGGCGCACTTCGACGGGTCGTTCGTGTATCTCGTCACCGGCCGGCTCGACGGCGACACCTTGCGTGGAATCTTCCACGCCGGGCCGCGCACCGAAACGCCGTGGAAGGCGGTGCGCAGCACCGGGGCACCCCACCTCGCCGACCCGGCCACGCTCACCCGCGCCGACACCTCGGCGCCGTTCCACTTCGCCTTCCCCGACCTGAGCGGCCGCGTGGTGTCGAATCACGACCCGCGGTTCCGCGGCAAGGTGGTACTGGTGGACGTCTTCGGCACCTGGTGCCCGACCTGCCACGAGGAAGCGCCGACGCTGGTGGATCTCTATCGCCGGTATCACGCGAGCGGGCTCGAGATCGTCGGCCTGGCGTACGAAGTGAGCGGTGATTCATCCACGGACGCGCCGCTGGTGCGTCGCTACCGCGAGAAGTTCGGCATCCCGTTTCCGCTGCTGCTGGCCGGCACCAACGACGTCGACGCGGCCGCGGCCACGCTGCCCCAGCTCACCAACTTCACGTCATTTCCGACGGCGATCTTCATCGGGCGCGACGGACGAGTGCGGCGGGTGCATGCCGGCTTCTACGGACCGGCGGCGGGCGCCCGGCACGCGGCGCAGGTCGCGGGCTTCCGGCGCGAGATCGCGGCACTGCTCGCCGAGCGGTGAATCGCGGCCGGTGCCGTCACTTGAGCCGCACCAGCGCCGGCGCGTTGGCGTCCGCGTCCACCTTGAGTCCGATCCACTCGCCCTCGAGCGCGTGCGCCGGCACCCCGCAGAGCAGCCAATACCAGCCCGCCTGATCCGCCTCGAACGTCGTCTCGTCGGTCTGGCCCGGCCGCATTCCCGCCGTCACCATCCGCGTCATCGCGTTGGTCAGCGCCGGCCGGCCGCCCTGCTCCGGCAGCTTCTCGCGCTCCTGCATCAGCACCAGACTGTGCGCCGCCCCGCTGTCGCCGTTGGTCCAGCTCCACCGCACCGTCCAGCCGAGCGGCACCACGATGCGCACGTCACCGGCGCGGTGCCCGTCGATCGCGGGGCCGGCCGCGGATGGCGCGGTCTCGAGCGTGAGGTGCACCGCCTTCGCGGCGGCGTCGAACGTGATCCACGACGGCAGCGAGTCGTCGCGAGCCGCCGCCGCGGGAGCCGTCGCGGCGGTTGCGGCGGATGCGGTGGATGCGGGCGCCGGCGGTGCGACGGTGCCGGCGCCGCAGGCGAGCAGCGCCCATGCCGCGGCGGCGAGCGTCGGGAGATTCATCGGGTCACTCTGGTCAGATGTACCGGTTGCTCGTAGGTTGGGACGAACGTTAACCCAGGAGCGACGTGATGGCGGGGCTTCTCTCGCGAGAGCGTATCATCGCCCGACCGGACTTCAACCGCTGGCTGGTGCCGCCGGCCGCGCTCGCCATTCACCTCTGCATCGGGCAGGCATACGCCTTCAGCGTCTTCAAGCTGCCGCTCACCAAGGCGCTCGGCATCACCACGTCGCTGCCGGACGACTGGAGCCAGACGCAACTCGCCTGGGCCTTCACCCTCGCCATCGTCTTCCTCGGGCTCTCCGCCGCCGTGTTCGGCAAGTGGCTCGAGCGGGTCGGGCCGCGGCGCAGCGGGGTCGTGGCGGCGCTGTGCTGGAGCGGCGGCTTCTTCCTCTCGGCACTCGCGGTAAAGATCCACAGCATCTGGCTCCTCTACCTCGGCTACGGCGTCATCGGCGGCTGCGGACTGGGGCTCGGCTACATCACGCCCGTGTCCACCCTGATCAAGTGGTTTCCCGACCGGCGTGGCCTCGCCACCGGCATGGCGATCATGGGCTTCGGCGGCGGCGCCATGATCGCGAGCCCGCTCTCCCAGATCCTCATGGACCACTTCCGGTCGGCCACGTCGGTCGGCGTCATCCGGACGTTCGTCGTGCTCGGCGTGGTCTACGGCATCGCGATGCTCTGCGGCGCGTTCGGCTTCCGGCTGCCGGCCCCGGGATGGAAGCCGGCCGGCTGGACGCCCCCGCTGGCCCAGAAGGCGATGATCACCGGCAACCAGGTACACGTGAGCCGCGCGACCATGACGCCGCAGTTCTGGTTGATCTGGGCGGTGCTCTTCCTCAACGTCACTGCCGGCATCGGAATCCTGGAGCAGGCCTCGCCGATGATCCAGGAGATGTTCGCGGGCAAAGTGAAGGCGGGCGCCGCCGCCGGCTTCGTCGGGCTGTTGAGCCTCTTCAACATGGGCGGACGCTTCTTCTGGGCGTCGCTCTCCGACAAGATCGGGCGGAAGCCGACCTACGCTATCTTCTTTGCGCTCGGTGCCGTGTTGTACTTCCTCATCCCGCTCACCGGCCGGGCGGGCAACGTGCCGCTCTTCGTGCTCGCGGCGGTGGTGGTGATCTCGATGTACGGCGGCGGATTCTCGACCGTCCCGGCGTACCTGGCCGACATGTTCGGCACCCAGTACGTCGGCGCGATCCACGGCCGCATCCTCACCGCGTGGTCCGCGGCGGGCGTCGCCGGGCCGGTACTGGTGAACTACATCCGCGAGGCGCAGATCAGCGCCGGCGTGCCGAAGGCCGACGCCTACGACGTGACCATGCGACTCATGGCTGCGCTGCTGGTGGTGGGCTTCCTCTGCAACCTCGCGGTGCGGCGGGTCAACGAGCGGTATCACATGAGCGACGCCGAGCTGAGCGCGGAGCGCACCGCGGCGCGCGCGCACGCCTGACGCCGAGGGCGGAGTCCCACTCGGAAAGGAGCCGACGATGGCGGATGATTCGACGATCGAGCGACCGGGCCACTGGGGTCTGGTCGCGGTGAGCTGGCTGGCCGTAGGGCTCCCACTGATCTGGGGAGTGTGGTCCACGGGGCGCAAGGCGATTCAGCTATTTCGTTGACAGAGCGCCACTTCACGCAAGATTCGGCGTGCGGGTCTTGACGCCGGGGCGTAACGTCCCATCTTGTAAGGCGCTGCTCCATCTGACGTTCGGCTCATGACAATAACGAAACCGCGGCCCCGGGCCGCCGACGATCGCAGGGGTTCCTGAGCGTCCGAGCTGGGCCCCTCGGCACCCCGGGCCTCACGCGCTGCGCCAGCGCGGCCGTGCAAACTGGTTTCCGACTGAGGAGGTACCAGGATGTACACCCGCACGCGATGGTGGATGGCCTCGGCCCTCATGGGTATCGCGGGTATCGTGGGCACCGCCGCCGCGCAGGCTCCCAAGCCGATGCCGATCTCGGACGTGTCCGGCAACCGGCTGGCGCACGCCGCCGATGAGCCGGGCAACTGGATGATCTACGGCGGCAATTACTGGAACCAGCGGTATTCCACCCTCAAGCAGATCACCACCGCGAACGTGGCGTCGCTCGCGCCGCGCATGGTGTTCCAGACCGGCATCGCCAAGCTCGGCTCCTTCGAGAACACGCCGATCGTCGTCGACGGTACCATGTACGTGACCACGCCCTACAACACGGCGATCGCGTACGACTTGAACAGCCACAAGGAGCTGTGGCGCTACGAGCACAAGCTCGGCACCACGATCTATTGCTGCGGCCCCAACAATCGCGGCGTCGGCATCCACGGCCCGCATGCCTACATGGGCACGCTGGATGGCCATCTCGTCGCGCTCGATCGCAAGAGCGGCGACGTGGTATGGGACGTGGAGGTCGGCGATCCCGCGTTCGGCTACAGCCTCACCGCCGCCCCGCTGGTGATCGGCAACAACGTCATCGTCGGCGTCTCCGGCGGCGAATACGGCATCCGCGGCTACGTCACCGCCTACGACGCGGTGAGCGGCAAGCAGGTGTGGCGCTGGTACTCGATCCCCGCGCCCAAGGGTGACGCCACCTTCGACGACAAGGCGCCGAACGGCTGGTTCGGCACCTGGCCCAAGTCCACCGCGGACGGCGCCGACCTGCACCGCGACGTGGACAAGGAAAAGGCCGACAGCGCCAAGTACGCCGACGCCTGGAAGAACGGCGGCGGCGGCGTGTGGATGACGCCGGCCTACGACCAGGACTCGCAGACGATCTACGTGGCGGTGGGCAATCCGTCGCCCGACCTCGACGGCGGCGTCCGCCCGGGCGACAACCTGTACACCGACTGCATCGTCGCCATCGATGCAACGAACGGCAAGACCAAGTGGTACTACCAGACGGTGCCGCACGACCTCTGGGATCTCGACGCCGTGTCGCCCCCGGCGGTCACCATGTTGAACGGCAAGAAGGTCGTGGTGCACGCGGGCAAGACGGCGTGGATGTACGTGCTCGACGCCGAGACCGGCAAGCTCATCCGCCGGACCGACAACTTCACGCCCCAGGAAAACATGTTCGCGCTGCCGACCGACAAGGGCACGCGGATGCTGCCGGGCGCCAACGGCGGGTCGGAGTGGTCGCCGGTGTCGATCGATCCGAGCCTCAACTTCGCCTACGTTTCCGGGCTCCATCAGCCGATGAACTACATCACCCACACGGCGCCGTGGGAAAAGGGCCGGCTCTGGCTCGGCTCCGCCTTCGTGGCGATCCCGGGCGAGAAGCAGTACGGGCTCTTCAGCGCCATCAATCTGGCCACCGGCAAGATCGCGTGGCAGAAGCAGGTGGATCAGCCGATGATGGGCGGCGCGCTCAGCACCGCGGGCGGCGTCACCTTCACCGGCGAGGGCAATGGCAACTTCGACGCCTTCGACTCGAAGACCGGGAAGCTGCTCTGGCAGTGGAACGGCGGCGCGGGTTGCAACTCGGCGCCGATGAGCTTCGAGCTGAACGGCGAGCAGATGATCGGTGTCGCCTGCGGCGGCAACTTCCAGATCAGCTACCCGCTCGGCGACGCGGTGTTCCTCTTCGCGCTCCCGCAGGGCCACGGCACGATGAAGAAGGCCGCGCCGGCGAAGAAGGGCGCCGCGAAGCATTGATCTCCGACCCGGCGGCGGGGGGCCGGAGCGCCCTCGCCGCCGGGTCCTTCGCATGATGTGGTATCGCACGCCGCTAGCCGCCATCGGGCTCGTCGTCCTGGGCTACTTCGCAGGAGTGGCCCAGGAACCCGACCGGCACTGGTTACACCGCACCGGCGACGACTGGGTGCGGTTCTCGCCCGCGGCGAAGGCAGCGTACATCGACGGATTTCTCGCCGGCGCGGGTCTCGCGCAGGTGGCCGACAGCGGCATCGATTCGGTCGCCACGGCAAGCCGGCTGGAGCGGATGCGCCGTGAGGGTGCGTTTCGCTTTCCGTACGCTGTGAACGTGTATCTCGCGCGGGTCGATGACTACTACTGGTGGCAGGACCATCGTCCGCATCCGACGTGGTTCGCACTCTGGGAGGTGAACGAAACGCTGATACGTCAGAGCGAAGCCGGCGAGCGCCGGCGCTAGGCCTCAGGCCCAAGGTTGGTGCAGCAATTCGTCCCAACGTCACGTGGTGGTCAGTGAATCACCTACTCTGAGGGAGAAGCACCGATGAAAAGAATCGCTCCGTTGTGTTTGGCCCTGGCGCTCGCCGCGGGCGTGGCGAGTACCGCACAGGCCCAGTTGACGATGCAGATGACGAACGGCTGGAGCTTCACGTTCGCCGGCAACGTCAACGCGTTCTTCATCTACCAGCAGGGCAAGACGGCCGCCGGCACCATCACCAGCAAGGATCTCGGCGTCGGCACCGGCCTGCTCCCGTCCTTCGCCGTCTTCGACGCCAAGGGCAAGGAAGAGAACGTCGATCTCGGCGTGCACTTCGGCTTCGCGCCGCAGGTCGAGTTCGGTGGCCACAACGCCAGCTTCTTCGGAACCGATGCCGCCGGCGCCCAGATCGACATGCGTCAGGTCTACCTGACGGCGGGCGGCACTTGGGGCTCGCTGCTCATGGGTAAGGAGCTCGGCCTGTACCAGCGCGGCAACATCCTCACCGACATGACGCTGCTCGGCGTCGGCGTCGGCGGGGCCGGCCGCGGCACCGCGCTCGGCCGCATCGGCTACGGCTACCTGTACACCGACTTCCGGCCGCAGCTCACCTATTCCAGCCCGGCCAGCTCGGCGGCGCAGTTCAGCATCGGCGTCTTCGATCCCATCCGGGTCGGCCCGTACACCACGGCCGAGCTTCCGCGGGTCGAGGCCGAGCTGAACTACAACACCAAGTTCAGCGGCGCGAATACCTTCAAGCTCTTCGTCAACGGCGCCGTGAACAACATGAAGACCGGCCCGAGCGGCACCACCAACACCCTCACGTCCACCGGCGTCGGTGGCGGTCTGTCGCTCAACGTCTCCGGCTTCGCCCTCACCGGGTCGGGCTTCTATGCCAATGGCATGGGCTACCTGCTCCAGGGTGACGGCATCGTCGGCGGCGCGAACTTCGACAACCTCGCCGTGAGCCCGATCGCCGACGCGAGCGGCAAGCAGAAGGGCCGGAAGTCGTTCGGCTACATCGGCCAGATCACCTTCAACCCGAACAACAGCAAGTTCATGATCGGTGGCAGCTTCGGCGAGAACCACCTGCGCCAGAACGACGAGGACAAGGCGGCCAGCGGCACCACCGCCGAGATCCTCAAGAACCGCGCGATCATCGGCCAGCTGACCTACAAGTGGACCAAGTCGCTCCGGTGGGTCGCCGAGTACGGCCACATCGACGGCTACGCCGGTGGCGTGAAGGCCACCAAGGCGGATCAGGGCTCGCTCGGCATGATGCTGTTCTTCTAAGCCGCGCGACAGAGCGTGCAGTGAGCGAGGGCGGTCGTTCCCACCGGAACGGCCGCCCTCGTGTGTTCCGGCCCGCCGGGTCGTGTCCGCCTTCCCGACCGTATTACATTGCGGGCCAACCGCCAACAGCGACCAGGGGAACTGACAAGATGCGCTCTCGAGCCCTCCTCGGCACCATCGTTCTCCTTGCGGCCTGCGGCGGCCGGCAGTCCGCCACGCTCACCGCCACGCCGGCGGCGGGCCCGGCCGACGCCATCGAATGCACCCGCACCACGCTCGGCAAGCTCAAGTTCCAGCAGGTCGCGTTCGACGTCGAGGGGCACCGCGTCGTGGCCCGGAAGATCGATGACAAGACCAGCCGTCCCGACCCGCAGTTCCGCCGCATCATCGATCGTATCGAGGTCCAGGCCGCCCCGGCGGCGAGCGGGAAGACCGACCTCACCGTCGTGGCGCACACCGTCGCCGAGTACGAGACCCACCGCGGGCCGACCGAGGTCGAGGAGAACGCCTCCGCGGAGGCAACCGGCGCCGCGCAGGCCGTGATTCAGGCCTGCGGGCAGCCGTAGCCGGGGGAGTCGTGGCCGCACCTCGCATCGAACTCGTCCAGCTCTCCGGCCCCGCGCCCGCAGCCGCCACGCCGGTCACGCCCTTCGTCCGCAAGCCGTCCTGGCTCAAGGTGAAGGCACCGGGCGGCCCGAATTACGTGCAGGTGAAGGCGATGATGCGCGACCTGGGCCTCCACACCGTGTGCGAGGAGGCCCGCTGCCCCAATATCGGCGAGTGCTGGGAGCACAAGGCCGCGACGTTCATGATCCTGGGCGACGTCTGCACCCGGAACTGCACCTACTGCGCGGTGGCGCACGGCACGCCCAAGGCATTCGATCCGCTGGAGCCCGCGCGTCTCGCCGACGCCGTGGCCCGGATGGGCCTGCGGCACGTAGTCATCACCTCGGTGGATCGCGACGACCTCGAGAACGGCGGCGCCGAGGCGTTCGCCGGCTGCATCACCGGGATTCGCGCGCGCCTGCCCGACACCACCGTCGAAGTCCTCATCCCCGACTTCAAGGGGAGCGAGCGTGCGCTCGGCCTGGTGATGGATGCGCGGCCCGACATCCTGAACCACAACCTCGAGACCGCCGAGCGGCTGTATCGCCTGGCGCGGCCGGGCGGGCGTTATGATCGCGCGCTCCGCGTACTCGCCGGCGCCCGCCGGCTCGGGGGCCCGGATGCCCTCACCAAGAGCGGCATCATTCTCGGCATGGGCGAGGAGTGGGACGAGGTGCTCATCTGCATGCGCGATCTCCGTCGCGCCGACGTCAACATTCTCACGCTGGGCCAGTACCTGCGTCCGTCGGACGGCCACCTGCCGGTGGTGCGCTACTACACCCCCGACGAATTCACCGAACTGCGCGACCTCGGTCTCGCGATGGGCTTTGCCCACGTGCAGTCGAGTCCGCTGACCCGCTCGTCGTACCATGCCTGGGAGCAGGGCGACGCCGCACGCGCCACTCGAGCCCGCGACGAGAGCGTCGCCGGCTCCCACGCTGGATGACCCTTCCGATGGCAGGCACCTCGGCCGCACAGCCGACCAGGACGAAGAAGCCGGACGCCGCAACCGCCGAACAGTGGCGCCACTGGCTGCGGCAGATGTTCCTCATCCGCCGATTCGAGGAGAAGGCCGGCGAGGCCTACAGCCTCGGCAAGATCGGCGGCTTCTGCCATCTGTACATCGGGCAGGAGGCGGTCGGCGTCGGCACCATGGCGGCGCTGCGCGACGACGACTACATCACCGCGAGCTACCGCGAGCACGGCCAGGCGCTGGCCCGCGGATTCTCGGCGCGCACCATCATGGCGGAGCTGTTCGGCAAGGCGCCGGGCTGCTCCGGCGGCAAGGGCGGCTCGATGCACCTCTTCGACGTCTCGAAGGGGTTTCTCGGCGGGCACGGCATCGTGGGCGGGCACATTCCGCTCACCACCGGCATGGCCTTCGCCATCAAGTACCGCAATACCGACCAGGTCGCGGTCTGCTTCTTCGGTGAGGCCGCGGTCAACAACGGCGCCTTCCACGAGGCGCTCAACATGGCCGCGCTGTGGAAGCTCCCCGCCATCTACATCTGCGAGAACAACCGTTACGGCATGGGCACGGCGCTGGAGCGCGCCAGCGCCATCTACGACATCTCCGAGCGCGCCTGCAGCTACGACATGGCCAACGAGGTGGTGGACGGCCAGGAGCTGCTCGCGGTGAAGAGCGCCGTGGAGCGCGCGGTGCGCCGCGCGCGCGAGGAGAAGGCGCCGACGCTGCTCGAGGTGCGCACCTACCGCTTCATGGGCCACTCGATGTCGGACCCGATCCACGGCCACTATCGCACCAGGGAAGAGGTCGAGGACCAGCGGAAGCGCGATCCGATCACGCTCTGGTCGCAGAAGCTGATCGCCGACGGCGTGCTGGACGAGCCCGGCGCCCGCGCCATCGACAAGTCGGCGATGGACGAGGTGGAGGACGCGTACCGCTTCGCCGATGAGGCGCCGGACCCGGCACCGGAGGCGCTCTGGACCGACGTGTACGCGCCGGTCGAGGAGTCGCGCTGATGCCGACGCTGACTTACCGGGACGCGCTCAATCAGGCGCTCCGCGAGGAGATGACCCGCGACGACCGCGTCTTCCTCATGGGCGAGGAAGTCGGCGTCTATCAGGGCGCCTACAAGGTGAGCCGCGGCCTGCTGGAGGAGTTCGGCCCGATGCGCGTGGTGGACACGCCCATCACCGAGCTGGGCTTTGCCGGGGTCGGCGTCGGCGCCGCGATGGTAGGGCTTCGCCCCATCGTGGAGTTCATGACCTGGAACTTCGCGCTGCTCGCGGTGGACCAGCTGGTCAACTCCGCCGCCAAGATGCGCTACATGTCGGGCGGACAGGTCGGCGTGCCGGCGGTGTTCCGCGGACCGGGCGGCGCCGCGCTCCAGCTCGCCGCGCAGCACTCGCAGGCGTTCGAGAGCTGGTACGCGCACATCCCCGGCCTCAAGGTCGTGATGCCGGCGACGCCGGCCGACGCCAAGGGCCTGCTCAAGAGCGCCATCCGCGATGACGACCCGGTGATCTTCATCGAGGGCGAGATGCTCTACAACGTGAAGGGCGAGGTGCCCGAGGGCGAGCACCTCATCCCGATCGGCCGGGCCGACGTGAAGCGCGAAGGCGGCGACGTGACGCTCATCTGCCACTCGAAGACGGTCACCGTGGCGCTCAAGGCGGCGGAGCAGCTCGCCGGCGACGGCGTGCACGCGGAAGTGGTGGACCTCCGCACCATCCGTCCGCTCGACACCGAGACGGTGCTCGCGTCGGTGGGCAAGACCCACCGCTGCGTCGTGGTGGAAGAGGGCTGGTCGTTCGCCGGCGTCGGCGCGCAGGTGGTGGACGTAATTCAGCGCGACGCGTTCGACGAGCTGGACGCGCCGGTCATCCGCGTCACCGGCGCCGACGTGCCGATGCCGTACAACAAGCAGCTCGAGAAGGCCGCGAAAGCCGACCCGGCCAAGGTCATCGCCGCGGTGAATCGCGTCCTCTACCGGGGCTGAGCCATGGCAACCAAGGTGGTGATGGAGGCGCTCTCGCCGACGATGGAAGAGGGACGCGTCGTCGAGTGGAAGAAGAACGAGGGCGATCCGATCGCGACGGGCGACGTGCTCGCCGAGGTCGAGACCGACAAGGCGGTGATGGAGCTGGTGGCGCGCGCCGGCGGCACGCTGCTCAAGCGGGTGGTGCCGGAGGGGACGACGGTGCCGGTCTCGCAGCTGGTTGCCGTGATCGGCGACAAGGGTGAGGACATCTCGGCGCTCGTAGGCGGCGGCGCGGGCAACGGCGGGCCGGCCGCGCAGACCACCAAGCCGGTCGCCGATACGACCGCGCAGCGCACCTCGATGCCACCGGCGCCGCCGGCCGCTGCCGCGACCGAGTCCACGGCGCCGGCGCCCCGCCCCGCCCCGCCGCCTGGCGTGTCGCCGGCCCCGTCCCGGCCGGGCGCGTCGCCGACGGCCGCCGCAGCGCCGGGCGACGGCGACCGCGTAAAGGCGTCGCCGCTCGCGCGGAAGATCGCCGCGGAGCGCGGTCTCGACCTGCACGGCGTCGCCGGCTCCGGGCCGGCAGGCCGCATCATCCAGCGCGACCTCGAAGGCGTCGCGGCGCGGCCGGCGCCGGGCCCGGCGGCGCGCGCGCCGCAGGTCCCCGCCGTCCAGCCGGTGCCCGCCGGCGAGCCGTTCCGCGACGTGCCGCTCACCCAGATCCGGAAGACGATCGCCAGGCGGCTGAGCCAGTCCATCGGCCCGATCCCGACGTTCTATCTCACCACCGAGATCGACATGGAGCGCGTCGCCGAAGCGCGCGACGCGCTCAACGCGCGCGGCGAAGGCAGGATCTCATTCAACGACATCACCATCAAGGCGACGGCGCTGGCGCTCAGACAGCACCCGGCGTGCAATGCGTGGTGGCAGGACGATCACATCCGCTACTGGGCCGAGGTCCACATCTCGATGGCCGTCGCCATCGAGGACGGACTGATCACGCCGGTGATCCGCCACGCCGACCAGAAGTCGTTGCGGCAGATCTCGGCCGAAGCGAAGGACCTCGCCGGCCGCGCGCGGGAGCGCCGGCTCAAGCCGGAGGAGTACACCGGCGGCACCTTCTCCATCAGCAATCTCGGCATGCTGGACATCGACGAGTTCACGGCGGTGATCAACCCGCCGGAGGCGGGGATCCTTGCCGTCGGCCGGCTGGCGGAGAAGGCGGTGGTGGAGGACGGCACGGTCGCGGTGCGGCGGCGGATGCGGATCACGATGAGCTGCGACCACCGTGTGATCGACGGCGCCACCGGCGCCGAGTTCCTCAAGACGCTGAAGGCGATGCTGGAGAATCCGCTCGCGCTGGTGTGGTGACGGCTCAACCCTGAGGGGAACTGTGGCGACGAATTCCTTCGACGTGATCGTCCTCGGCGGCGGGCCGGCCGGCTACGTGTGCGCCATCCGCTGCGCCCAGCTCGGCCTCAGCACCGCCGTGGTCGAAAAGGACAAGCTCGGCGGCGTCTGCGTCAACATCGGCTGCATCCCGACCAAGGCGCTGCTGCACAGCGCCTACGTCGCCAATCTCGTCGCACACGACGCGAAGGAGCTCGGCGTCGAAGTCGGCAGCGTCAAGGCCGATTACGGCATCGCCATGAAACGCTCGCGCCGGGTCTCGGAGCAGAACTCCAAGGGCGTCGAGTTCCTGATGAAGAAGCACAAGATCACGGTCATCAAGGGCGCCGGCGTGCTCCAGCCCGGCCGCAAGGTGAAGGTCGGCGCCGACGTGTACGAAGCGAAGAAGGCGGTGGTCATCGCCACCGGCTCGCGGGTGAAGGGGATTCCGCAGATCGGGCTCGAGATCAACCGGACCAGCGTCGTCAGCTCCGATGAGGCGCTCTTCCTCGAGCGGGTGCCCAGGTCCATTGCCATCGTCGGCGCGGGCGCGGTCGGCACCGAGTTCGCCGACATCTTCAACGCCTTCGGCAGCAAGGTGACGCTGATCGAGGCGCTGCCGCGCATCCTTCCGCTGGAAGACGCCGAAAGCAGCGACGCGATCGCCAAGGTGTACAGGAAGCGCGGCATCGACGTGCTCGCCGGCGCCAGGGTGCTCAAGGCCACCGTCGCCGCCGACAAGGTGACGCTCGAGATCGAGGCCGGCGGGCAGAAGCGGAGCATCGAGGCGGAGAAGGTGCTGATGGCCGCCGGCCGCGCGGTGAACACCGAGGGCAACGGCTTCAAGGAAGCCGGTGTGGAGCTGACCGACCGCGGCTTCGTCACGGTCAACATCGCGACGCTCGAGACCACGGCGAAGGGCGTCTACGCCATCGGCGACGTCGCCGGGCCGCCGATGCTGGCGCACAAGGGCAGCCGCGAGGGCGTCTTCGTCGCCGAGGAGATCGCGGGGCGTCATCCGGTGCCGATCAAGTACGACAACGTGCCAAGCGTCACCTACTGTCATCCCGAGGTCGCGAGCATCGGCCTCACCGAGGAACAGGCGAAGGAGCGGAAGCTCGATTATCAGGTGGGCCGCTTCCCCTTCAGCGCCAACGGCCGCGCGCGCGCGTCCAACGAGACCGACGGCTTCGTCAAGATCATCCGCGGCAGGAAGTACGGCGACATTCTCGGCGCCCACATCGTGGCGAGCCACGCATCAGAGATGATCCACGAGCTGGGCGTCGCGCGGGAGAACGAGTTCACGGTGGAGGAAGTGGATCTCGCGGTCCACGCGCACCCGACGCTCTCCGAGGCGATCGCGGAAGCGGCGCTTGACTCGATGGGCCGGGTGATCCACCTCTGACGGTGACGGACCACCTCTCCGGCGGCGATGCGCGTGAGCACGAGCCCGAGCCCTACGAGCGGGCGCTCAAGATCGCGGCGAGCGGCGCTTCGCTCGGCATTCTGGTCGGCGTGCTGCTCGTTGCCGCGACTGCGCTGGCCGTCACCACCCTCCGGTTCGGCTTTCTCCCCGGCACGCCGGCCGGCGATACCATCACGGTGCGCACGGTGGACGTGAACTCCTTCCCCGCCACACTGCTCATCGTCGGCACGCTGGCCGGCATCGCCGGCGCCGCCTGCGCCGCGTGGCTCGCGCTCCGGCCGATTGCGTCGCCCTACCGCCGCGGCGGCCTCGCGGCCGTGAGCGCCTTTGCCACGGCGCTGGTGATGCTGCTCTGCGTGCCGGTGTACGGACTGCTGGGACAGCCGGGGCTCATCGGCCTCGTCGTGCTGTCGGCGCTCGGCTGCATGCTGCTGGCGCGGCGGCTGCGCTCGCTCGCGGCCGCGTAGCGGGATGACCGCACCACTCCTGATAGCCGACCTCGGCCGCCGCGGGTACGGCGAGGTGTTGTCGCTCCAGCGCGACCTCTGCCGCCGCCGCGTCGCCGGCGAGATCACCGACGACATCCTGCTCCTCGTCGAACACCCGCCCGTCGTCACTCTCGGCCGCGGCACCCGGGCGACGAGTCTCCCGCTCTCGGCCGACGCGATCGGCGCGCGCGGCGTCGAGGTGTACGAGGTCGAGCGCGGCGGCGACGTCACCTGGCACGGGCCGGGACAGCTCGTCGGGTATCCGATCGTGGACCTCAGGCAGCATCGCGAGGACCTGCACTGGTACCTGCGCGAGCTGGAAGGCGGGCTGATCGACGCGCTCACGGCACTCGGCGTCGCGGCGGAGCGGACCCCGGGGCTCACGGGCGTGTGGACCGGCGGCCGCAAGATCGCCAGCATCGGCATTCACGTGAAGCAGTGGGTGACGTTCCACGGGTTCGCGCTCAACGTCACGTCCGATCTCGCCGGCTTCGGACTGATCGTCCCGTGCGGCATTCACGGAGTCACCATGACCAGCGTCGCGCGCGAGCTCGGCACGCCGGATGACGCTGCCGCCGCCGACGCGCTCTGGCGCGGCGCGAGCGGCGCTGTCGTCGCCGCGGTGGCACATCGATTGGACCGGGTGCCGGCGCCGGCGGGAACCACGATCGTGCCCGCGGCATTGGAGCCGGCGTGACCGCTCGCGTCGACGTGCGCGACCGCTCGGCACCGCTCCCGCCGGGACAGATCGAAACCCGCAAGTGGCCGGTGCTCCACTACGGGGTGGTGCCGAAGGTGGATCCGGCCACGTGGCGCTTCGAGGTGCGCGGCGCGGTCGAGCATCCGTTCGAGCTGGCCTGGGACGAGCTGCTCGCCATGCCGCAGCAGGAAACGCTGTGTGACATGCACTGCGTCACCCGTTGGAGCCGGCTCGACAACGCGTTCGAAGGCGTGCCGGTGCGCGCCATCCTCGAGCGCGCCCGCCCCACCACCGCCGCCACCCACGCGCTGGTGCACGCCGAGCACGGCTACACCACCAATCTTCCACTGGCCGATCTCGACCGCGCCGGGAATCTCCTCGCGCTCCGCTTCGGCGGCGAGCCGCTGCCGCCGGAGCACGGCGGACCGGTGCGCCTCCTCGTGCCCCACCTCTACCTCTGGAAGAGCGCCAAGTGGGTGCGCGGGTTCGAGCTGCTGGAGGAGGACTACCCCGGGTTCTGGGAGCAGAACGGCTACCACATGCGGGGCGACCCGTGGCAGGAGGAGCGCTACGGCCGCCCCGATCCCGCGCGAATGCGGCGCGGTCCCCACTAGCCGGGCGACCGGATCTGGCGCGCCGATCCGGCGACACATATCGTGGAAGCCCCCGGCCGGAGGTTTCGATGATTCTCGTGCGCAACGTCTTCCAACTGAAGTTCGGGCAGTCGCGCGACGCGGTCGCCGCGTGGAAGGAAGGACTCGCCATCGCGGAGCGCGCCGGCGTGCCGCGCGGCCGCTGGCGTCTGCTCACCGATCTCGCCGGCCCCGATTTCTATACCCTCGTGCTGGAGGGAACCTACGATTCGCTCGCCGATTTCGAGCAGCAGGGGCAGCGGATCATGACCGACGCGGCGTGGCGGGCATGGTACCCGAAGGCCGCCGCGCTGTGCGAGGGCGGCCACCGGGAAATCCTCACGATCGTGGACTAGACGCGCGTCGGCGGACGGCGGAGCGCCGCCTTGCCTTTCACCGACTCCTCCGCTTTTGTGAAGGCATGTCTGACACCTCCCGGCGCCCCTCGCCCGAGCAACAGGCCGAGCTGCGCATCGGCGAGATCCTCCGCGCGGCGGCAAGCTGGGCGCGAGAGGCGCCCGGCGCACTGGAGCCGGCGATCCGGGCGGTCTGCGTGCGCCTCGCGGAGATGGTGGCGGATCAGCGGCATTACCTCTCACCGCTGCCCGAGCCGCAGGAGTCGGAGCGGCGGGCTGTGCTCTCGCTCATCGCCGATCGGCTCCGCTCGCCCACAGTGACTCGCAGCCTCGACCCACACCTCAAGGCGCTCGAGGAGCTGGAGCTCCGCGCCACCGGCTCCTGGTCCGCGGTGCCGACGGCGCAGACCGAGTGGATCTCGACCGCGATTCAGTATCTCGAGGGGTGCGCCCGCAAGCTGCCCGCCGGCGAGCGTCCCGACCCCTACTGGGCCGATGACGTCGTGGCGGGCATCATCGCCTCGGTGCGCGCGCTGATCGGGATCGACGAGCTGCACGCGCGCACCGAGGCGCGCTACTCGGGGCCGGTGCGCCGGGGTGCGCTCCCACCCGAGGAGGAGTAAGCCGGCTACGCTTCGGCTGACGCCTCCGCCGGCTCCTCGTCCGGCAGCGCGTCACCCGCCTCCGTCTCACCCCGCCCTCCCCGCTCGCCGAACAACTCCAGGAACCGTCCGAACACCTGAATGCCTTCCCAGAGCTGCGAGAGGTCGAGCTTCTCGTTAGGCGAGTGCAGCCCGTCGTCCGGGAGACCGATGCCGGTGAGGATGACCGGCGCGCCGGTGAGGCCGAGCTCCGGCACGATCGGGATGGAGCCGCCGGCGCGCGCGTGCACCGTCCGCCGGCCGACCACTTCCTCGAACGCCTCGTCGAGCAGCCCGAACGCCGGCGCGTCGGTGTCCACCTGCACCGGGTCGCCGCCGTGCAGCATGCGCACCTCCACCTCGGCCCACTTGGGCGCCAGTGCCGCGACCGCCTTCTGCAGCTGGCGGAACACCTTCTCCTGCTTCTGCCCCGGCACCAGGCGGAGACTGACCTTCGCCGTCGCCTGCGCGGGGATCACCGTCTTGGCGCCGTCGCCGGTGAAGCCGCCGCGGATGCCGTGGATCTCGAACGTCGGCAGCGCCCAGGTACGCTCGAAGACGCTGTAGCCCTTCCGGCCGGTAAGCGCCGTCGCGGTCACCTCGTTGCGCAGGTACTCCGCCTTGTCGAACGGCAGCTTCTTCCACTCCTTGAGCTCGCTCTTCCCCGGCTCCTCGACCGATTTGTAGAGCTTCGGGATCAGGATCTCGCCCTCCTCGTCCTTGAGGCCGGCAAGAATGCGCACGAGGGTTTCGATGGCATTCGGCGCGACGCCGCCGTAGGTGCCGGAATGCAGGTCGCGCTGCAGCGTCCGCACGGCGATCTCGGCGTAGCAGAGTCCGCGGAGCGCCGTGTAGACCGCGGGGATGCCGGGCGCGTAGTACGACATGTCGAGCACGATTGCCGCGTCGGCGCGGGTGTGCTCCGGCTGGCTTCGCAGCAGGTCGAAGATCATCCGCCCGCCGCACTCCTCCTCGCCCTCGAAGATGAAGTTGACGTTGCACGGCGGCAGGCCGTCGGCATCGCGCGTCGCCTCATACGCCTTGAGCATACAGAAGACCTGGCCCTTGTCGTCGGACGCGCCGCGCGCGTAGAGCTTGCCGTCGCGCACGGTCGGCGTGAAGGGCGGCGTGTCCCACTCTTCCAGCGGATCCGGCGGCTGCACGTCGTAGTGGCCGTAGACCAGCAGCGTCGGGCGGCCGGGACGTCGGGGTCCCCCCGCCCATACCACCGGATGCCCGGCGCCCTCGATCAGCGTCACCGTCGGGCAGCCCAGCCGGCGCAGCTCGGCCATCAGCCACGAGGCGGCGCGGCGGCAGTCGCCGGCGTGCGCCGGCAGCGTGCTCACGCTGGGAATGGCGAGGAAGTCGCTCAGCTCGCGCAGCAGGCGCTCCTGCTCACGGGTGACGAACATCTGGTCCATGGTCGGGCTCGGGCTTATGGTTTGTCGGGCTTCCGCGCGCTGCGGCTGCGCTCGCTCAAAGCTACGCCGGTCGGCGATTGCGGGGAACACGTCGGACGGAGCGGTTCGCTGCGGCGCCGACGGCAGGCGAGACGCTCCCCTGACCGACCGATCCGGGTCACTCGCCCCCGGCGGCCGGCGCCGGCCCCACGCCCGCCGAATCCACTCCCAACGCATGGCCCAGCCGCGCGAAGGCGGTGTCGCCGCTCGCGCCGCGCTCCAGCGCCTCCAGCGCCGCGACGCTGGCCGAGACGTCGCTGCCGTGCTCCGCATACCAGCGGTCGAACCAGTCGAGATGCGTCCGATAGATCAGCGCGCCGACCAGCCGCGCGTTGTTGATCGGCCGGTCCGCCATCCGCGCGATGCGATAGGTCCGCAGCTCGGCGCCGACCGGACCCTCCAGCTGCTCGCGGGCCCAGCGCCCCATCGCCGCGCGACCCGAGTCGAGCGCCGCCGGCGCCGGCTTCATCGCGTAGAACGAGTCCAGCTTCGCGACCAGCTCGTGGTAGAAGCCGGCCAGCACGATCTCGTCGTGCCAGCGGTTGGCCGCCTGCAGCGCGAGCGCGCTGTCGCCCCGCGCGCGGAAGTACGCCTCCGCCGAGCGATAGCCCACCAGCTGCGCGAAGCTCTCGTTGAACGGCGTCGCGCTCTTCACGTACAGCGTGTTGTGCGCGATCTCGTGGAACACCGTCGCCGCCAGCTCCACCGAGTCGCGGGTCAGCGCGGTCGAGAGCAGCGGGTCGTTGAACCAGCCCAGGGTCGAGAACGCCGCCGACGGCCGCAGGTAGGTGTCGTAGCCCTTCGCGGAGAGCTTCCGCTGCGCCGCCAGCGCCATCTTCGGGTCGAAGAAGCCCTTGTACGGCATCTCGCCGACGATCGGATACTTCCAGGTATACGCGCAGATGCAGTTCTTCGGCGCCGCCTGCAGCACCAGCAGCAGCGTGTCCCGCCCGACCGGCGCGAAGGTGGTGTAGGTCTCCTTCGCCGCGAGCCCGTAGCGCGCGGCGGCGTCGCGCACGTCCAGCACCAGCGTGAGCGACGCCCGCGTCGCCGCATCGGTCGCGGGGTCCTCCACCACGTCGGCGATGGGGCGGCGCGATTGGAGGATGCGGGTTTCCTCCGCGCCGGCGCGGGTGAGGTAGCGGACATCGTCACTCGCGACATAGGCGGTGCCGAAGCCCGCCATGAGCGCCGCAACCGCGATCAGGAAGCCCATGCAGCCCCTCCGGCGCACGAGGTGGTGTCGGTCAGCGGATGCGCGCCACGGCCCAGCGCGGCGCGGCGGTCGGGGTCAGCGCGGCGCCCGCGCTGTCGGTGAGCTGGAGATCGGTCGCGGGCGCGTTCGGCGTCTGGATGACCCGGAGGTGACGGCCGGAGCCGCCGCGGAGCGTGCCCACCCGCAGATAGGAGCCGAGCGTGGTGTCGGGAGTCAGCGGATACGCCTGCGGGAAGTCGGTCGGATCCTGGGTGTGCAACGAGCCGAAGGTGCTGCGGAAGTTCCAGCTCCGGTACTGGAGGTGGGGATTCTTCGGCGTGAAGCCGGGCAGACCGTCGAGATAGTTGGCGAGCTGCCACTCGGACGCGAGCGTCGCGAACGGCTGGCCGGTGACGGCGGCGACATTGGCGGCGCCGAGCGCGCGGGTCGCGTCGAGCGCGCGCGTGAGCGGCCCGCCGAGCGAGTCGCCGCCGCCGAACTGGTCCGCCAACCAGCGGACGAAGAGCCAGTTGGCGCCGCGCTCCGGCAGCGTCCCGGACGAATTGCCCGGCTCGACCAGGAAGTTGCTCTCGACGTCGCTCAGGTAGGCATACGCGTTGGTCACGTCGCCCGAGAGAAACTCGGAGAAGCAGTCCGGGGTGCCGCCGATCGCTCCGCAGAACTGGTTCGGCACCTGGCGGCCGCCCAGCTCCTCGGCGAAGTGCGACAGCCCCTCGTTGAGCCAGGTGTCCTCGGCGTCGCCGCCGCGCAGCAGCACGTGCTGGTTGAAGCTGATCATGTGCTGGAATTCGTGAATGAACGTCGGCGCCAGCACCTGCTTCGCGAAGCTGGTGGGTATGGTGCAGCTGGTGTTCGATGGGTCGGGCACGATGGAGTAGAAGATCTCGCCGTCGTTGCTCCCGGCCACCGTGGGCGTGAGATCGGCGCCGAAGAAGTAGCCGAGGATGACCGAGGAGCCGTTGCAGTTCGGCGTGAGCCGGTTCACCGCCGGCGTGAGCAGCACGACGACGACACCGTTACCGTCGAGATCGCTCTCTCGCCCGAAGGCGGTGGTATCGATCGGGTACAGGAACCCGTCGAAGAGCTGTCCCACCGAGTCGATGTCCGCCTGGGTGTAGCCGCCGGCCGGGGCGAGGGTGTCCACGTAAATCGCGCCCTTGCTGCCGACGTAGCGGGCCTTGGCGCCGACGGTGACGAATCCGGTGCATTGATCGGTGGAGCAGACGCTGAAGCTGCGGACGTCACCTACCGCGGGCGGCGCCACCAGCGGCGCAGGGCCGGAGAGGAATCGCGCCGCCGAGGCCGCCGGCGCCAGCACCCGCTCGCGCTGGCGGAGCATGGCGTGGAAGCGGGCGGACACGTTCGGAACGCGTGGCGCGAAGCCCAGTCGGGTGATCGGGGTGCCGGCGCCGGAACCGGCTCGGAGCCGGTAGCTTCCCGAAATGCCGTTGGTGGTCTGGTCGCCCGCCCCCGACAGCGCCACGACAATGTGCTCGGCGCCGGCCGGCACGGCCGGGAGGCGGAGGCAGCCGCTGTTCGTCGTGGCATCGAGCACTGCCGACTCGCCGGCCGCGAGCACCGTCACCGGCGCCGTGGCGCAGCTGGTGAGCCCGGTGCCGACCGGCGGGCTGGTTGGCTCACCACCGCAGGCGATGAGGAGCAGGACGAGCGGGACCGGCAGACGGATGCGAGACACCGAGAGGTACTCCCAAACCACCGGTTGAAGGCGGCAAGATAAGGCGCCACAACGATTTTTGACAATCGATCAGCGGACCGGTACTTTCCCGCGATGCCCTCGGATGGTTGGCTCGAACGGGTGCGCTTCGGACCCGATGGACTGGTTCCGGTGGTCGCCCAGGAGAGCCGCACCGGCGACGTGCTGATGGTCGCCTGGGCTGATCGGGACGCGCTGCAGCAGACGCTGGCCACGGGCGCCGCACACTATTACAGCCGTTCCCGCCGGACGCTCTGGCGCAAAGGTGCCACCAGCGGCAACGAACAATACGTCAGTCAGGTCCTGCTGGACTGTGACGCGGACACGGTGCTGTACCGGGTGCGGCAAAGCGGCCCGGCGTGCCACACCGGCGCCCGAAGCTGCTTCGAGGCGCCGGAAACCGGAGACGATGCCGGCGGTCATCTGCTCACACGGCTCGCGCGCACGGTGGCGCGGCGCGCGGCGGAGCGTCCCGCCGGCTCCTACACGGTGAAGCTGCTCGAGGCCGGCGTGCCCGCCGTCTCGCAGAAGGTCGGCGAGGAAGCGGTCGAAGTGGTAGTGGCGGCCAACGCGCAGGACGACCGCCGTCTCGCGTCCGAGGCGGCGGATCTCCTGTATCATCTTCTGGTGCTGCTCGAGGCTCGCGGTGTCCCGCTGGACGCCGTGTGGCAGGAGTTGGAGCAGCGCAGCAAGTAGGCATGTCCTTCGTACATCTCCACACCCACAGCGAATACTCGCTGCTCGACGGGGCCAACCGGATCCCCGATCTCGTCGCGCACGTGAAGCAGCTGGGCATGGACTCGCTCGCGGTGACCGACCACGGCAATCTGCACGCGGCGTGGTCGTTCTACGAGCAGGCCCGGGCCCAGAAGCTTCGTCCCATCCTCGGCTTCGAGGCGTACCTCGCGTTCGGCCCGCGCACCGCGCGGGAGAAGCCGCAGGGCGCACCGGCGCCGTACAGCCATCTCGTGCTGCTGGCGAAGAACCGCACCGGCTACCGGAATCTGGTTCGGCTCAGCTCCATCGGCTTTCTCGAGGGCTTCTATCGGCGGCCGCGCATCGACAAGGAAGTGCTCGAGCGCCACGCCGAGGGGATCGTGTGCCTCGCGGCCTGCCTCTCGGGCGAGGTCGCGCTGCACCTGCGGCAGGGCCGCTACGAGGAGGCGAAGAAGAGCGCCGAGTGGTTCGGCCGCACCTTCGGCCCGGACAACTTCTGGCTGGAGATCCAGAAGCACGGAATCCCCGAGGAAGACCTGGTCACGAAGGGAATGCTCGATCTCTCGCGCGACCTCGGGCTCGGCGTCGTCGCCACCAACGACGCGCACTACCTCCGACGCGACGACGCCGAGAGCCACGACGTGCTGCTGGCGATCGGCACCGGCGCCGACCTCGATGACCCCAAGCGGTTCCGCTTCACCGGCACCGAATCGTACGTGAAGAGCGAAGCCGAGATGCGCCAGCTCTTCGGCGAGCATCCGGAGACGCTGGAGAACACCCAGACCGTCGCCGACCGCTGCGAGTTCGACTTCGAGAAGCGCTACTTCGTGCCGAGCTTCCCGCGGCCGGAGGAGTTCGCCAGCGACGAGGCGCTGCTGCTGCGGCTTGCGACCGACGGGGCGGGGACGCGCTACGGCACCCCGCTTCCGACCGAGGTGCAGCAGCGGCTCGACTACGAGCTCGGCGTCATCGACCAGGCGGGGTACGCCGGCTACTTCCTGATCGTGCACGACTTCATCGCCGCGGCCCGCGCGCGCGGCATCCCGGTCGGGCCCGGCCGCGGCTCCGCCGCCGGCTCGCTCGTCGCCTACGCGCTCGGCATCACCAACGTCTGCCCGCTTCGCTTCGACCTGCTGTTCGAGCGCTTTCTCAATCCCGAGCGCGTGTCCATGCCGGACATCGACGTGGACTTCTGCTTCGAGCGCCGCGGCGAGGTGATCGAGTACGTACGCGAGCGCTATGGCAAGGCGAGCGTCGGGCAGATCGTGACGTTCGGCACCATGAAGGCCCGGGCGGCGGTGAAGGACGTCGCCCGCGTGCTCCGCATTCCCCCCGGCGACGCCGACAAGCTCACCAGGTTCATCCCCTCGGGCCCGGCGTACAGTCTCACGATTCCCGAGGCGCGGAAGAAGGTGGACGAAGTGAAGGCGGCGGAGAAGGAGAACCCCGCCTACCGCCGGCTGCTGGACCTGAGCGAGCGCATCGAGGGCATCAGCCGCCACATGTCGGTGCACGCCGCCGGCGTCGTGATCGCGCCGGGGCCGCTCCAGGAGTACGTGCCGGTGTGCACGGCGCCCACCAGGGGTTCGGGCGCCACGGCCGACGGCGAGGACGCGATCATCACGCAGTTCGAGATGGGTGCGCTCGAGAAGGTCGGCATGCTCAAGATGGACATGCTCGGCCTCAAGACGCTGACCGTCATCCACGACGCCGTCAACCTGATCGCCGCGCGCACCGGCGAGCGGCTCGACATGGACGCGCTCCCGTTCGACGACCCGGCGGTCTACGCGCTGCTCCGGCAGGGCCGCACCGCCGGCGTCTTCCAGTTCGAGTCGGCCCTCGCCACCGAGACGCTCCGCGCCATGAAGTGCGATCGCTTCGACGATCTCGTCGCGTCGAACGCGCTGCTCCGGCCCGGTCCGCTCGACGCCGGGATGCACACCGTCTTCATCCGTCGGAAGCTGGGCCAGGAGCGGGTCACCTACCCCCATCCGTCGCTCCAGGAGGTGCTGGAGCCGACCTACGGCGTGATCACGTATCAGGAGCAGTTGATGCGGATCGCCAACGTGCTCGCCGGCTTCTCGCTCGCCGAAGCCGACGTGCTGCGGAAAGCGGTGGGCAAGAAGGATCAGGACCTCGCCAACCGGGAAGTGGCCAAGTTCGTCGAGCGCGCCATCGCCCAGGGTCACCCGAAGAAGATGGTCGAAGATCTGGGCGCGCAGATCAGTACCTTCGGCCGCTACGGCTTCAACAAGTCGCACTCGGTGGCGTACTCGGTCCTGAGCTATCAGACGGCCTGGCTCAAGGCGCACCATCCCGCCGAGTTCATGGCGGCGCTGCTGTCGAGCGAGATCGGCAGCACCGACAAGGTGGTGCAGTACATCAACGAGGCGCGCGAGCTCGGCATCGAGATTCTTCCGCCCGACGTGAACGAGAGCGGCTTCAAGTTCACCGTCGTGGGCGATCGCCGCATCCGGTTCGGGTTGGGCGCCGTGCGAAACGTCGGCGGCGGCGCCATCGAATCCATCCTCGCCGGCCGGCGTGACGAGCCGTACGCGACGCTGCCCGACTTCGTCGAGCGGATCGATCCGCGGCTCTGCAACAAGCGGGTGCTGGAGTCGCTCATCGCCGCCGGTGCGTGCGACGGCCTCGGCGGACACCGGAAGCAGCTCATCGAGGGGCTCGACGCGGCACTCGCCGAAGCGCAGCTCCGGCTGCAGGACCGGGAGAGCGGCCAGGAGTCGCTCTTCGGCGAGGCCGGACCGGTCACCAGCGCGTCGAAGGACCGGCACGCCTTGCCGGACGTACCGCCGTGGACTGAAGCGGAGCGGCTGGCGAAGGAGAAGGAGGTCATCGGTTTCTTCATCTCCGGTCACCCGCTGGAGCGGTTCCGCGACGAGGTCGAGCTGTTCGGCACCCGCACCACGGCGACGCTCGGCGAATGGAGCGAGCACCAGGTCAGCATCGCGGCGGTGGTGACCGGGGTGAAGCGGCAGATCTCCAAGAAGACCGGCAAGGAGTACGCGCGCCTGGTGCTGGAGGACTTCCACGGCACCGCCGAGGCGATCGTCTTCCCCGAGGCGTGGGCCAAGCTCAACGGGACGATCCTGCCGGACGGCGCATTGCTGCTCACCGGCGGCTACTCCGATCGCGACCGCGGCGAGGATCGCGCGCCGTTCATCGTGGAAGCCGCGCGAGCGCTGACCGGCCTCAAGGAAAGCGGTGCGCTGGCCCTGAGTCTCCGCTGGCGCCTGCCCGCCGCGCCCGCGCCCGACAGCCTGCGGGCGGCGGCCGCGCTGTGCAGCAGCCGTCCCGGGGCGGCGCCTGTCTATATTGAATGGTCCGATGGCAACGGCGAGGCGATCCGGCTCCGGTCCCGCCGGTTGCGCGTCGCGGCCGATGACGATCTGGTGCGCGCCCTTCGCGATCTGCTGGGCGCCGATTCCGTCCACTACGTAAAGGCGAACTGACCGATGGCTTCAGCGTACACGCTGGAGTTCGAAAAGCCGTTGCAGGAGCTGGAGCGGCAGATCGAGGAGCTACGGCGGCTCCAGACCGAGCGGCAGATCGACGTGGACGGAGAAGTTGCCGCGCTCCAGCAAAAGCTGGACACGCTGAAGGGCGAGATTTACAGCAAGCTCACCCCGATGCAGCGGGTGACGGTGGCGCGGCATCCGCGCCGGCCGTACTCGCTCGACTACCTCAGCACCATCTTCACCGACTTCATCGAGCTGCACGGCGACCGGCTCTTCATGGACGACCCCGCGATCGTGGGCGGGTGGGCCCGGCTCGCCGGCGTGAGTGTGATGGTCATCGGGCACCAGAAGGGCCGCGACACCAAGGAGAACCTCAAGCGCAACTTCGGCATGCCGCACCCGGAGGGCTACCGGAAAGCGCTCCGGCTCATGCAGCTCGCCGCGCGCTTCGGTGCGCCGGTGATCACGCTGATCGACACGCCGGGCGCCTATCCCGGCCTCGGCGCCGAGGAGCGGGGGCAGAGCGAGGCCCTGGCGCGCAACATCCTGGAGATGTCGGCGCTCGAGACGCCGATCGTCACCTGCGTCATCGGCGAGGGCGGCTCGGGCGGCGCGCTCGCCCTGGGCGTCGCCGACCGGGTGCTCATGCTGGAGAACTCGGTGTACTCGGTGATCACCCCGGAGGGATGCGCCGCGATCCTGTGGAAGGACGCGAGCCAGCGCGAGCGCGCCGCCGCCGCGCTCAAGATCACCGCGGAGGACCTGCTCCGCCTCAAGGTGATCGACGAGATCATCCCGGAGCCGCTGGGCGGCGCGCACCAGGACCCCGACGCCACCGGCGAGCGACTGCGCGAGGCGCTGATCCGCCACGTCACCGAGCTGCGGAAGATCCGTCCCGAAAAACTGGTCCGCCGCCGCGCCGAGAAGTACGCGGCGATGGGCACCTTCGTCGAGAGTTGAGCCGCACGTCATAATGCAGAACCGGCAGAACGGGCACGACCAGCAGACCGTCGAGGTCCGCTTCAAGGGAACCCGCCGCGGCTACTTCGTCTGGGCCGACCGGGAGCAGCCGCTGCGGCTCCAGGAAGCCGTGATCATCGAAGTGGAGCGGGGGAAGGATTTCGGCCGCGTGTCCGCGGTCGGCGACGTCGCAGCGAAGAAATGCGGTGGCGGGTGCAGCACCGGTTGCGCCACGGGCGATGCGGCGTCCGGCACCGAGGCGCCGCCGGCCGAAGAGCCGCGGAAGTCGGTGCTCCGCCGCGCCAGCCAGGAGGAGATCCGCGCCGCCAACGACCTGCGCCGAGCCGAGGAGGACGACCGGCGGAAGGTGATGGAGCGGGCCCGCCACCATGACCTGGTCATGAAGGTCAGTGACTGCGAGTGGCAGTTCGACCGCAACAAGCTGACGATCTACTTCACCGCCGAGAAGCGGGTGGACTTCCGCCAGCTGGTGCGCGACCTCGCCTCCACCTTCCGCACCCGGATCGAGCTGCGCCAGATCGGCGCGCGCGATGAAGCCGCGCGGTTGAGCGGCGTCGGCCGCTGCGGACGCGAGTACTGCTGCTCCACCTGGCTCACCGAGCTCTCCCCGGTGAACCTGGCGCTCGCCAAGGACCAGCACCTCTCGCTCAACCCGTCCCAGATCTCCGGCGGCTGCGGCCGTCTGCTCTGCTGCCTTCGCTACGAGCACGACTTCTACGTGACCTCGCGGCGGCGTTTCCCCAAGGAGGGAAAGGTGCTCCGCACGGGCGTCGGCGCCGAGAAGGTGGTGGCGGTGGACATCTTCCGCGAGCGTGTCTTCCTCCGGGCCGATGACGGCGCGGCGCGCATCGTGCCGCTGCTCCAGCTTCGCGACGAGATGGAGCAGCTCGGCGAACGGTTGCCGACGGCGGAGAATCGCGCGCAGGCCGAGGCGGGCGGCACGGCCCCGGCAACCGCCGCGCCGCGTGAGAACGCACCCGGCAATTCCGCCGCCGACGGTACCACGCGCAGCGCCCGCCGGCGCCGGCGCCGCGGCCGCGGCGGCGCGCCGCCGGATGCGACCAGGCCCGGGGCCGGAGACTAGGTGCCGAAGTTCTATCTCACCACCGCGATCGATTACTCCAACGGCGACCCGCACCTTGGCCACGCGCTCGAGAAGGTGGGGGCCGATTGCATCGCGCGCTATCGCCGCCTTCGCGGCGACGCGGTGCACTTCGTCATGGGCATGGATGAGCACAGTCAGTCGGTCATCCAGGCGGCGGCCAGGGGAGGCGTCGCCCCCCAGGAGTGGGTGGACCGGATGGCGGCGCGTTTCGCCGGGTTCTGGCGCCGGCTCGAGTGCAGCAACGACGACTGGATCCGCACCACTGAGCCGCGCCACGCGCGGGCGGTGACCGAACTGCTCCGCCGCATCGAGGCGAAGAATCCGGACGACCTGTTCGTCGCCGAGTACGAGGGGCTCTACTGCACCGGCTGCGAGGAGTTCAAGTCCGAATCCCAGATCGTCAACGGGCACTGCATCGAGCACCCGACGCTCGAGCTCGTGCCGACGAGGGAGCGGAACCACTTCTTCCGCCTGAGCGCCTATCGCGACCGCGTGCTCGAAGCCATCACCTCGGGCGCATTCCGGGTGGAACCGGCGATCCGCCGCAACGAAGTCGTGCGGCTGCTCGAGAGCGGACTGCAGGACATCTCGGTGTCGCGGGTGCGGCAGCCGTGGGGCATCCCCTTCCCCGGCGACGCGGAGCAGACGGTGTACGTCTGGTTCGACGCGCTGATCAATTACCTCGCCGCCGCCGGCTTTCCCGGCGCCGGTTACGAGCGCCTCTGGCCGGCGGACCTGCACGTCGTCGGCAAGGGCATCACCCGCTTCCACTGCGTCATCTGGCCGGCGATGCTCATCGCCGCGGGCATCGAGCTGCCCCGCGAGGTGTGGGCCCACGGCTACGTGCAGTGGGAGGGGACCAAGATGTCCAAGACCGCGGGCACCGCCGTCACGCTCGATGACGCGATCGCGCGGCACGGCCCCGATCCGCTGCGCTACTTCCTGCTGCGCGAGGTCGGCTTCGAGGCCGACGGCAACTTCAGCTGGGAGCGATACGACGAGCGCTACACGGCGGATCTCGCCGATGGCCTCGGCAACCTCGCGAGCCGCGGGCTGCAGATGATCGTGAAGTACCGCGGGGGCGTGGTGCCCGACGGTGGGCCGACCTCGCTCGATGCGGCGGGCGCCGAGGCGGTCGAGCGCTACGCACAGGCGATGGACGCCCTCGATCTCCGCGCCGGCGCGGAGGCGGCGTGGGGACTCGTCGGCGCCGCGAATCTGTACGTGCAGACGACGGCGCCGTGGTCCTTGGCCAAGGCCGGCCGCGAGACGGAGCTCGACGGGGCGCTGGCCGCGGTGGCGCGCGCATTGTACCGCCTGGCCGTGCTGGCCAGTCCGTTCATGCCCGGCAAGGCGCGCGAGCTCTGGTCCGACCTCGGCCAGCCGGGCGACGCCGCGGCTGCCGACTGGGCCTCGCTCGGGCATCCGCCGGTTTCGGGGCGGACCGTCGCCAAGCCCGCCGGGCTCTTCCCCAAGCCACTCCCCACCTGAGACTTAGCCGCGCCCGACCGTACAAACACCGCAGCTACAAACACGACAGTCAAGGAGTTGGACGTGATCCAAATCCTTGACTCACCTCTGGGGCAGGCTGATACTAACCCGGCAACGGCAGACAGGAAAACGGGCCGGGCAGGTCCTCAAGTCGGGAGACGCCATTCGCATGGCCAAGCGCCGATACACCGTCGTGCTTGTGCCCCACGACTCCGAGCCCTCGCGCATCGTCGAGGTCTCCTGGAAGCTCGTGCGCATGGGCGTGCTCGGTGCCGGCATCTGCGTGCTCCTGGCATTTCTGCTCGGCGTCGCGGCACTCGCCCGCGGGGTCGGCTATCATCGCAATACCGACCTCGAGCGACAGAATCAGGCACTCGCCACCCAGCTCGACACGCTCCACGCCCGCCTCACCACGCTCAACGACACCCTCCGGCAGATTTCGCAGCGCGATGCGCACATCCGGCTGCTCGCCAACCTCGATCCGATCGACCCGCAGGTCCGCGCCGCCGGCATCGGCGGGCCGGCGCCGACGCGGCACGAGGATGAGCCGTCGGGCGTGCTGGGACAGCGCACCGCCGACATCCTGGTGGATCTGAATGCCCTGATCCGGCGGGCCGACCTGCTGGCGCAGTCGTTTCGTGAGGCGGCCGACAGCCTCAAGTCGCACAACGACCGGCTGGCGGCGACGCCGTCCATCATGCCGACGCAGGGCTGGCTCTCGAGCGCGTTCGCGTCGATGCGCGAGCATCCGATCCTCCACATCGCGCGGCCGCACGAGGGCATCGACGTCTCCGCTCCCGCGGGCTCGCCGATCGAGGCGCCCGCGGCCGGCACCGTCATCTCGAGCGGCTGGGAGACCGGCTACGGCAACACCATCGAGATCGACCACGGCTACGGCATCGTGACCCGCTTCGCCCACGCGTCGAAGCTGCTGGCCCGCACGGGCCAGCACGTGTCACGGGGACAGAAGATCGCGCTGGTGGGCAGCACCGGCCTCGCGACCGGGCCGCACCTCCACTACGAGGTGCACGTGAACGGCCGAGCGGTCGACCCGCTCAAGTACGTGTTGCCGGATCGCGTGATCGCGGACTGAGCGCGGGATGCGGGCAAAGGCGAGACGCGGGGCTCCGGGTAGCGGAGCCCCGCTGGCGTTTCGGCCGCCGCTCACTCGTCGACCGGAAACAGGTTGACGATCTTCAGCGGCACCCGCTTCGCCAGCGCCGCCGCGACCAGGCTGCGGTGGCAGTGCGCCGGATCGGACTCGAAGCAGAGGAGGCACGCGCGCGTGCCGCCGCGGACGATGTCGGCCAGCGTGTCGAGCTCTTCCTGTGCCTCCGGGCTGGCCATGTGCTCGAGGAAGATCGCGCGCATCTCGTCGTGCCGGCCGGCGCGGGCCGCCGCGCGTCCATCTGCCGGCGTACCCAGTCCGCGGAGGTGAAGGTAGTCGATGCCGACGCTCGCGAGATTGGCCGCGAGCGCCGACTTGGAGAAGCCCGGGAGGCGCGAGCTCGCCACGGCGCGCACGTCCACCAGCAGCGCGACGCGATCGTCCTGGAGCGTGCGGAGAAAGCTGCTCATCGTCGCGGCCTGATAGCCGATCGTCGCGATGGATTTCGGGCGCGGCGGCATCGCCGATCCTGTTCAGCCGCCGTGGTGCGCGGCGGCATGATGCTCCTGCCGCTGGAAGGCGAGAAAATCATGGATGGCGCGGACGACCTCGGGCGACTGCGCCCGCAGCCGGAGCGCACTGCCGCGGGGCAGGTCTTCCACCAGGTAGGTGATCTCGCTCCGATGCGCGGCCATGACGCCGGTGCCCGGCACCGCGCGGTCGTGCACGAACCCCGGCAGGCGGAAGTCGCCGGCACCGAAGCTGGCGGCGATCTGTCGCATGTGCTCGCGGATCTGCCGGGTGCCCGCGGTGTCGGCGTCGTCGCGCTGGAGCTCGATCCGGCCGCCGTCGTCGAGCGGCTCGAAGATGTGGGTCGAGGTGTACTGGTCCACACCCATCGCCGTCCTGCCGCGGGCCTGGACCGCGGCGTAGGCCGAGTCGGTCGCCGCGGCCGAACGACGCGCCGCTGCGCTCGTGTGGTCGCCACATGCAACCACGACGGCGAGAGCCCCGAACAGGACCGAGCGCACCGCGGGATCTCCCTAGAACTTCACCTGCGGCGTGCCCTGCTGCGCCTCGGCGGTCGCCTGGAAGTACGGCCGCGGCTTCCCGATGCCGAACACCTTCGCCGTGATGTTGTACGGGAAGCGGCGGATGTAGGCGTTGAGATCGTTCACCGCGCTGTTGTAGTCGGTACGCGCGACGGCGACGCGGTTCTCGGTCCCTTCGAGCTGATCCTGGAGCTGCTTGAAGTTCTCGCTGGAGCGGAGCTGCGGGTAATTCTCCGAAATTGCGAGCAGGCGGCCGAGACCCGCGGTGAGCTGCGCGTCGGCGTTGGCCATCCCCTGCACGTCGCCCGACTGGACCGCGCCAGCCAGCTTGCTGCGCGCGTTGGCGATCGAGATGAACACGGTGTCCTCCTGCTTGGTGATGCCCTTCACCGTGGCCACCAGGTTCGGAATCAGATCGGCGCGGCGCTGGAGCTGGGTCTGGATCTGCCCCTGCGCCTGATTCACCTTTTCGTCCAGCGTCTGGATCGTGTTGTAGCCGCAGCCGCCCACCAGGGTGAGGGCCAGGAGCCAGATCGCGGTCTTCGCGCGGTTCATCGCACGTCTCCAAGCTGAAGTTGGTCCAGGTACCGGGTCAGCCGCTCGAGCGCGTCGAGATATGCCTCGAACTGCGCCGCCGTCGAGCGCCGCCGCCGCTCGCGCCGGTGACGCACCACCTCGGCCAGCGCCTCCGCCGGAAAGCCCACCAGCGCCGCGATCGCGTCCGCCAGCGACACGGCATCGCTCGGCGGTTCGTGCCCGAGCAGCACCAGCAGCGACCGGCCGAGCAGCAGCACCGTCGAGACGCTCTCCGCCGCCACCCGGCCGAGCCCAACCGGGTCGCTCGACAACACCGTGTAGCCCTGCCGAAGCCGGAGCAGCTTGCCCCGCGCCTCGCGCTCGAGCGCCCGCCGCAGATCGGCCGGCGCGACGCGCACTCCCATCAGCGGGTCGCTGCCGCGGAGCACCTGGCAGGCGGTCCGCATGTCGGTGATCTCGAGGGGAAACGAGTCGCCGGCGGCGCGCCACTCGTCGTCGGTGAGCAGGAGCGGCGGCTCCGGCGTCGCCTTGCGCCACGCGCGGAATGCGGGTCCCAGCGCGCGCAGCGTGGTCGGCGGCAGCGCGCCGGCTACGAGCAGGAGGTTGATGTCGCTGCGGCCCTCGAGCCAGTCGCCACGCACCGCGGAGCCGTAGAGGACGGCTGCGTAGCCCTGGCCCAGCGCGCGATCCACGTCGCTGAGAAACGGCTCGACGACCTTCGCGACCGCATCGCGCATCTAGAAGCGTCCTCCGGAGCCGCCGCCACTGAACCCGCCCCCGCCACCGAAGCCGCCGAACCCGCCACCGCCGCCCCCACCTCCACCACCGAAGCCGCCGAACCCCCCGCCGCCGCCCCCGCCCCAACCTCCGCCACCGCCCCAGCCGCCGCCGATCCACGGGCCACCCCAATATATGCCGCCCCGGCGCCCTCTACGGCTCAGCAGCGACATCACCAGGAAGAAGATGATGAACGCGATCGGCAGCCAGTTGGGACCGCCGCCGCCGCCGCCGCTCGGCACCGGCAGCGGGTACGAGGTGAGCGTCGTATCGCTCACGCCGAAGCCGCGAGCGATCGCGGATGCGAGCGTGCGGACGCCGGCGTTGATGGCCGGCCCGTACTGCTCCTGCGCGAGGTACGGTCCCATCACGTCGCGCCGCACGGTGCCGGCGGTGGCGTCGGTGATGATTCCCTCGAGCCCCTGCCCCACCTCGATGCGAACGCGCCCGGTGCCCGGCTGATGATTCTGCCGCGGCACGACGAGGAGCACGAGTCCGGCGTTCCGCTTCGCCTGGCCGATCTCCGCCTTGGCGCCGACACCCCACTTGCGGCCGATCGCGAGCGCGACCTCCGCCTCATCGCGATCGCCGATCGTCGGCAGCGTGACCACCGCCATTTCGGCGCCGGTGGCGGCCTGCAATCGCTGGATGAGGTTCTGGAGGTCCTGCTGCTCGGAGGCCTGGAGCAGGCCGGCCGCATCGGTCACGTAGCCGGTTGGCTGGGCGGGAAAGAGCCGCTCGACCGCGCTCTGCTGCGCATGCGCGGCGCGCACGAGCAGCGGCAGCAGCGCCAGCGCGAGCAGCAGCCCGAGTTGTAGCGTCACTGACGCGCGGATAGCTTTGGCTCGTGACCCGATCACTCGCACCCCTTGTACCGGTGTTGCTGCTGGCCGCGGCGTGCGGCGGACCCCGGACGGTCGTCGTGCGCGTGTCCGAGCCGGGCACCGATTCCGCGCCCGCGCCGGCCGCGGGCATCGGCGTCGTGGCGTTGCCGTACGATCGCGACAGCGTGATCTCGGCGCTGGAGCGGCGGGCCGGCTCGCCACGTCCGTCCACCGCCGCGCTCGATTCGTTGTTCGCCCGCTTCCGCGGTCCGTTCGTCGCCTACACCCGCGCCAGCCTGGCGGCGACGGCGCTCGGCGACACCGTGTCGCGGCTCCAGCGTCGGGCCGACTCGCTCCCGCGCGACGGCGCCGAGGCGCGGGCGCTGGCCACGCGCATTGCGGAGCGGCGGGGCGCGCTGTCGGCGCTCGAGGCGGAACGCGACAGCGCCCAGCGCGCGCTCGACCGCGCGCGGACCGAGTTCGATGCCCGCGGCGACAGCCTGCGGGCGCGGATTCGCCGGTGGGAAGATAGCACCTACCAGGGCTACGACAGCATCGTGGATGCTTTGGTGCTGCGCAGTGCGTCGACGCCGACCACCGACACCACGAACGCGACCGGCTGGGCTCGCCTGACGCTGCGAGGCCCGGGACCGTGGTGGATCTATGTGCAGGCGTGGGACGCGGGCGATCCCAACGCCGAGTGGTACTGGAACGTGCGCGCCGCCGGTGACACCGTGCTGCTCACGCCGGCCAACGGCCGGCACAAACCGAAATACTGAACCGAAACAGTGAACGGAGAACGGCGCGTGCGTCCTTCTGTCTCTCGTGTCCTTCCGGCGCTCGCGCTGCTGGCCGCCACCGCGTTCGCGGTGCCCGCGCGGGCGCAGACGGCCGCGTCCGATCCGCTGGCGGCTCGCTCCATCGGCTCGGCCACCGCGCCGGTGACGGTCTACGAGATGTCGGACTTCCAGTGCCCCTACTGCCGGCGGCACGCAATGGAGACGCTGCCGACGATCGAACGCGAGTACGTCGCCACCGGCAAGGTGCGCTGGGTCTTCATCAACTTCCCGCTGACGCAGATCCACCCCAACGCAGCCGCCGCCGCCGAGTTCGCGATGTGCGCGGCGCACGCCGGCAAGTTCTGGCCGGTGCACGATCTGCTCTACAAGTACCAGCCGGTGTGGGCGCCGCTCAAGCAGCCCGGCGCATTCCTCATGACGCTGGCGGACTCGGTCGGACTCAAGCGCGCCGACGTGCAACCCTGCCTCGAGTCGCACCAGGGGCAGAAGGAGGTCGAAGCCGACGCGGCGGGCGCCGAGCGCTCCGGTGCGGCGAGCACGCCGTCGTTCTACATCGAGGGCGGACTGATGGCGGGCGCCGCGCCGGTGGCGGTGTTCCGGCAGGTGCTGGACTCGATCTACGCGGTGAAGACGAAGGGCCGCTAACGGCCGGCCAGCGTGAGGAAGACGTCGTAGAGCGCGTGGGTCCATGCCACGATGCCGAAGCCGCGCGTGAGATAGAGCGCGCTGAACAGCACACCGGCGATGGCGCGGAAGACGAACGAGCCGAGCTCGAGCTGGTCGCCGTACGGGCCGACGTAATGGAACGCCGAGAAGATCAGCGCGCCGAGAAGCGTGGCGAACACCCCGGACCCGAGCGGGCTCAGCCGGAACACGCCGCGCGCGAGCAGCGCGAGCGCAGATACGAGGATCACCCGGAAGAGCAGCTCCTCGTAGATGCCGGCGCCGAGCGAGATCATGAGGCGGCTGCCGACGCCGATCCCCGCGGTGCCGCCGAGCGCGAGCAGGTGCAGCCCCCGGAGCAGCAGTCCGGTCAGCACGCCGGTCGTCGTGCCGAACACCAGCGCCCATCCCGCCGACTCGCCCAGCATGCCGAGGAAAATCCGGGGCCGGAGCGCGCCGCGGCTCTTCTTCCAGTGCCGCCACACCAGCACGAACCCGGCGCCGAGCAGCAGCGCGCCGAACAGCAGCAGCCCGCGCCGTCCGCCGGCCCAGACGAACACGCTCTTGAGCAGCACGTCGGCGCCGTTGCGAAGGCCGGCGATCGCGTCGTGGTCGAGCGCGAACGCGAGCGTCTCGTAGAGCACGAGCAGCGGCAGCGCGAAGAGCAGGCTGTAGCGCGGGGTGCGCGCCAGGCGCCAGTAGTCGTTCATGCCTGGGGATCAAGCGAACCGCGCCGCCTGACGATTGTCAAACGGCGCGGTCGGTATGCATCGGGCTCGAGACGATGCCCGGAACGCACTCGGTCAGCTGCGGATCGCCAGGCGATCGCTTGCCCTGCTCGAGCCTCGGATGCTACTCTCGCTAGACAATGGATCACCTCCCTTATGAGCGGTGGAACATCGGGCGGACGACGGAATTCTAGCGGCGGGCTGCGGTGTGCGCCACCCCGCGGATCGGCGATTTCACGGGCCGGTGACGGTCCCTTCGTACGTAACCGCGCGCGGCACCACGATACCCGCCGTGAGCACCGTCATCAGCACGTCGCCGAAGCTGCTATGGGTGCGGATCCGGACGTCCGCGACGCCCTTGCCGCCGACGAGTTGCGTCGCGAGCGCCCGCTCGAGCGACGGTTGCTTGACCCGGAACAGACCCCAGAAGGCGAACATCGCGCGGCTGGTGACCTTGAAGTGCTGTCCCTGGGCCGCCTGGCCCGCCGGAGATGCCATCGTCACCGGCACACCCAGCGTCGTGGTGTCGAAGCTGAGCGAGCAGCCGGCGACGAGCAGCGGCAGCGCGAGGGCCGCCGCAAGCGCGGAGAGGCGCATCAGAGCCCGGGCACCCGGATGGTGTAATGCAGGCCGGCTTCGAACACGCCCGGCTTGACCGAGCCGTTCTTCATCCAGTCGTAGGCGAGCTGCGCGCCGATGCCGCTCAGCAGATTGAACTCGACGCCGCCGCTGATGCCGAAATGCGTATCGGTGTTCGACGCGCCGGGAATGCTCGCGTGCACGATGTCCACCCGGGGCGCGATCCACGGCTTGATCGCCAGCACCGGATTCGGAATGCTGAGCGCGATGCCGAGACCGATCGGGGCGTGCCAGGTCTTCTGATCCACCGCGACGCCGCCGCCGAGCTGCGCCGGGGTCTTCCAGTAGCCCAACCCACCCTGCAGTGTCACCGACAGCGGCACCAGCGGCCCGCCGAACACCTTGATGTCCGCCGTCCCGCCCACCGACGTGATGCTCGGCCCGCTGCCCTGCGGGTTGTAGGTGGCGACGGTCGCGCTCGCGCCGAGGAAGCCGAGACCCACGCGGCCGGTGGCGCCGAACGCCGTGCCCTTGCCGTAATCGGCGTTGGGAAAGCCGACGTTGCCGTAGATCCCGATGCCGTGCGGCACGCCGCTGTTGTACACCGGCAGCCCGAGCACCTGGGCCGACGCCGTCGGCACGAACGCGAGACCGACGAGCAGCGCCGTGCCGGCGCCGATGAGCCGCGAGAGCCGCATGTCACCTCCTGAGGAGCTGATGTCGCTGTGGGGCCTGCTTGCTACGGCGTCCCGACTGCCGATGCTGGCCGGCAAGGTAAAGGGGCAAGCGTACGCCTGCCCCTGTGCCGCGCATCGAAGCCCTCGGAAGACCCGCGTCAGCGGATCCAGGCGACGCTGACGCCGACGCCGTCGAACGGACTGTCGCCGATACCGCCGCTCACCCGGAGCGAGAGCGAGCGATTGAGATTGATGTCCACGCCGAGCCCGACCGCGAACGCGATGTCGCTGTTGTCGCCCAGGCCGCCGATATCGGTGGCGAACCGCGGCACGATGATCGGCTGCACGTACGGTGTGAACGTCGTCTTCGAGCCTTCCAGCTCGATGTGCCGGCCAAGCGACAGCCCGATGGGGATGTTGAGCACGTCCGGCCCGTCGCCGATCACCGCGCCGCCACCGAGCGTGAGTGATCCGTCGAGGGGGAAGTGCTCGCTCCAGCTGATCACGCGGGTGCGGAGGTCCGCGCCCACCGAGATCGCGTTGGCGTTCGGCCCGATCTTGACGTACCCCGCGCGCAGTCCCACGTCGAAGTTGCGCCAGCCGTACGAGTAGAAGCCCTCGAGCGTCCAGTCGTAGCCGCCGGGATCGGAGAACGTCGCGCCCGCCTCGTGATGCACGAACGACCGATATGGCGACTTGTACACCGGTGAGCCGTTCTCCTGCGCGGCGGCCGTCCCCGCGCCCAGCCCGAGCGCCACCGCCGCCGCCGCCATCCCTCGCCACAGATTACGCCGCATGCGATTCTCCTTGCACGGATTCAGCCACCACACGGACCCGGTCGTCCACCACCTGCAAGAATCCGCCGCGCACCCGGAACGTCCGCGCCCCCGAGCCGCCGCGCACGGTCAAGATACCATGGCCGAGCAGCGTCATGAATGGCGCGTGCCCGGGAAGGATGCCGACGTCCCCGTCGAAGGCGGGCGCCACCACCGAGTCGGCGTCGCCGTCGTACATCGCCGCTTCGGGCGAGATCACCGTCACCCGCATGGTACGGTCGGCCATCAGGCGCTCTGGAGCTTCTTGGCCTTCTCCACCACCTCGTCGATCCCGCCGACCATGTAGAACGCCTGTTCCGGCAGCGCATCGAACTCGCCCGAGAGCACCCGCTCGAAGCTCGCGATGGTGTCCTCCAGCTTCACGTACTTGCCGGGGAAGCCGGTGAACTGCTCGGCGACATGGAACGGCTGCGACAGGAAGCGCTGCAGCCGGCGCGCCCGGCCGACGATCTGCTTGTCCTCTTCCGACAGCTCGTCCATGCCGAGGATCGCGATGATGTCCTGCAGCGCCTTGTAGCGCTGCAGCGTGCGCTGGAGGCCGATGGCGACGTTGTAGTGCCGCTCGCCCACGAACTGCGGATCGAGGATGCGGCTGGAGCTGTCGAGCGGGTCCACCGCCGGATAGATGCCCAGCTCCGAGATAGCGCGGGAGAGCACCACGGTGGCGTCGAGGTGCGCGAATGCCGTCGCCGGCGCGGGGTCGGTCAGGTCGTCGGCGGGCACATAGATCGCCTGCACCGAGGTGATCGAGCCCTTCGAGGTCGAGGTGATCCGCTCCTGCAGGTTGCCCATCTCGGTGGCCAGGGTGGGCTGATAGCCCACGGCCGAGGGGATGCGGCCCAGCAGCGCCGACACTTCCGAACCCGCCTGGGTGAAGCGGAAGATGTTGTCGATGAACAGCAGCACGTCCTTGCCTTCCTGGTCGCGGAAGTACTCCGCCTGGGCCAGGCCGGTCAGGGCGACGCGGGCGCGCGCGCCC
>JAICWE010000071.1 GCA_025934955.1 Gemmatimonadales bacterium
CGGTGGTACGAACGCGGCAGCCGGTGAAAGTACCGGCTCAGCGGATTCGGCATCGGCTGGGTTTCGTGGTGGTAATCCATGCAGGTGAGGTCGCGCCAGCAGGAATCGCCGCGCAGCTTGATGAGCCCGGCGCCGAGCTCCAGCCGGAACGCCAGCCAGCGGAACAGCAGCAGCACGAGGAAAGGCGGCACCATGCGGGCGTTGCCGAGGAAGATCGCGAGGAAGCCGGCTTCGAGCAGCAGCGACTCCCAGCCGAACGAGTAGAACGTCTGGCCGACGTTGACGATCGAGAGGTACAGCACCCACAGGATGAACCACGCCGCCATCGTCACCGGCAGCGGCGCCATCTGCGGCAAGCCGAGCACGATCGCCGCCGACAACACGACGCCGGCCCAGCCCACGATGCGCAGCAGCCGGTCGGAATAGCCGAAATGGAAGAGACTCGGTGCGCCGCGGAAGGTCGTCATCCGGAGAAAGCGCGGCACCGGCAGCAGCCCGCGCTCGCCGAGCAGCGCGGGGAACTGGTCGAGGACGGCGATGAACGCAAGCAGGTAGATCAGGCCCAGCGCGCGCTCGATCACCAGGCGCGTGAGCTGATAGTCCGGAGCGTCGAGCCAAGGCGCCATCACCACGACCTCCCCTCCCAATGCGCTCCCTACACCCGGAGCACCCCGTCCAGCGCCGAGCGCGCCGCGTACCAGCCGCACAGCCCGTGGACCCCGGCGCCCGGCGGCGTCGAAGCCGAGCAGATGAAGATCCCGGGATCCGGCGTGGAGTACGGATCGAGCCGCATCACCGGGCGGGTGAAGAACTGCCGGATGTCGGCCCGTCCGCCGCCGATGTCGCCGCCGACGTAGTTCGGATCGTAGCGCTCGATGTCGGCGGGGGCGCGCTTCGCGACGGCGAGGATGCGGTCGCGGACGCTGGGCGCGAACCGCTCGATCTGGCGGATGATCCGGTCGCTCATGTCCGCCGTCGATCCGTTAGGCACGTGACAGTACGCCCATGCCGTGTGCCGTCCTGCAGGCGCGCGCGACGGATCGAACAGCGACGGCTGCGCCAGCAGCACGAACGGCCGCTCCGGCACCCGGCCGCCCGCGACCTCCGCCTCCGCCGCGGCGATCTCCTCGAACGTCCCGCCCAGGTGCACCGTCGGCGCTCGCAGCACCTCGGGATCGCGCCACGGAATCGGGCCGTCGAGCGCCAGGTCGATCTTGAACACCCCGGGTCCGTAGCGGAAGCGGCGCAGCCGCCGGAGGTACGTCGCGCCGCCGCGGCTCACCCGGAGCCGGTGCTCGGCCACGTCCACCACGCCGGTGGGCGAGAGGTCGAGCAGCACCGCCCGGCTCCGCGGCAGCTCGGCGAGCGAGCGGATGGAGCGGCCGGTGACGATCTCGCCGCCGAGCTCGGTGAAGCGGGCGGCGAGCGCGTCGGTGATCCGCTCCGAGCCGCCGGCGGCGATCGGCCAGCCGGCGGCGTGCGCGCTGGCGAGGAAGATGAGCCCGAACGCGCCGGTGAGCGGCTCCGAGAGGCTGAGCATCGAATGGGCGGCGCAGCCGGCGAGCACCGCGCGCGCCGCCGGCGTCCGGAAGCGGCGCGCGAGTGCGGTGGCCGGCCGGAGCGCCTTGAGCCCGAAGCGCATCGCGACGCCGAGCGCGTGCGGATCGAGCGGTATATGGAAGGGGCGGATCAGCTCGCGGAGGATGACGTCCCAGTCGCGCACCGCGCCGCCGACCAGGTCCACGTAGGCCTTGGCATCGTCGCCGAGACGCGCGGCGGTGGCGGGCAGGTTCCGCTCGACGATCACCGCCCGGTCATCGAGCGGGTGCGCCAGCTCGGCGTCACCCTCGATCCACCGCAGGCCGAGCCGCTCGAGCGGGAGCTGGGAGAAGAACGGCGACGCGCGGCCCAGCGGGTGGACCGCGCTGCAGACGTCGTGGAGGAAGCCGGGCAGCGTCAGCTCGGCCGAGCGGCATCCGCCGCCGACCGTGGGCGCGCCTTCGATGATCCGCACCGCGCGTCCCGCGCGCGCCAGCGCGATCCCCGCCGCCAGGCCGTTGGGGCCGCCGCCCACCACCACCGCGTCCAATCCGTCGCGCCGCGCCATGCAGAAGCCTACGCCATCGGGCCTTCGGGCTCAACGCGCCGCGCTCTAGCCGCACCGCGCCGCGGTACGTATGATAGAGCCGGCGACTCTCCCCGTCACAATCGCTGGTCCACCGATCCTCCGATCCCACGAGGCCCGTATGGTGACGCTCGGCGCGCTGTGGCTCCCGATCCTGCTCTCGGCGGTGTTCGTCTTCATCGCCAGCACCATCATCCATATGGCGCTGCGCTATCACGCGAGCGACTACGTCCGGCTGCCCAACGAGGACGCCGTGCGCGCCGCGATCCGGGCCGGCGATCCCCCGCCGCGGCAGTACATCATTCCCTACGGCAGCAGCATGAAGGAAATGGAGTCGCCCGAGATGAAGCAGAAGCTGGTCGAGGGGCCCGTCGCCGTGCTGAACGTCAAGCGGTCCGGCACGTTCGCCATGGGGCCGATATTCGTCCAGTGGTTCGTGTACCTGCTGGTGGTGTCGTTCATCGTGGCGTACGCCGCGGGGCGGGCGCTGCCGGCGGGAACTCCGTACCTCCACGTCTTCCAGGTGGCCGGCACGATCGCGTTCCTCGCCTACGCCGCCGGCAACGTTCCCGCCGCGATCTGGATGGGCAAGCCGTGGCCGGTGGCGAGCAAGGAAGTGCTGGACGGGTTGATCTACGGGCTGGTGACCGCGGGAACGTTCGGATGGCTGTGGCCGCGGTGAGGCGGAGGCCGCCCGCCCGTTCCGTTATCTGGCAGCGGTCTTGAACAGCGCCAGATACTTCGCGTACCCCTCCGCCTCCAGCCGGCTCACCGGAATGAACCGCATCGCCGCGGAGTTCATGCAGTACCGAAGTCCGGTCGGCGGCGGGCCGTCGTCGAAGACGTGACCGAGGTGCGAGTCGGCGTGGGCCGAGCGCACCTCGGTGCGGTCCTCGATCATGTGGTGGTCGTCCCGGCTCTTGAGATTGGCGGGCTCCAGCGGCCGGGTGAAGCTCGGCCACCCGGTGCCGGACTCGAACTTGTCGAGCGAGCTGAACAGCGGCTCGCCGGAGACGACGTCCACGTAGATCCCGGCCTCGTGGTTGTCCCAGTAGGCGTTGTGGAACGGTGCCTCGGTCGCCTCGTGCTGCGTCACGGCGAACTGCTCCGGCGTGAGCCGCTGCTTGAGCTCCGACTCGGCGGGCTTCTTGAAGTTCATCGGATTCCATCCTGTCGCTTGCATCGTGGCATGGGCCTGCGCCGCCGCCGTCCCGCCGCCCAGCAGCAGGGCCGTCATGGCGGCACCCAGGATCGTGGTCACTCTCACGGCTTGCTCCCTCCGAACGCGCTCAGGTTCCTCTGGGGCGCCGGCGGCTCGCAGCCGGCCCCCCGGACAGCAGGATAACGCCGGGACCGGGCAAATGGATCTCCGCGCGGCCGGCGCGCCGTCCCCCGCCACCCTACCCCCGCGGCCGCCGATACCGCAGATTCACCCCGTGACCGCTCCCCCGCCCCCGCTGGCCGCCGCTCTGCACGAGCGCTACGACGTAAGCCGCGAGCTCGGCCGCGGCGGCATGGCGACGGTGTATCTCGCGCTCGACCGGCGGCACCAGCGCCAGGTCGCCATCAAGGTACTGCGGCCCGATCTCGCCGCATCCATCGGCTCCGAGCGGTTCCTCAAGGAGATCGAGATCGCGGCGCGGCTCACCCACCCGCACATCCTGGCACTCTACGACTCGGGCCGCGCCGAGCTGCCGCCGCCCTCCGGCGAGCTGCTCTACTACGTGATGCCGTACGTTGACGGCGGCTCGCTGCGGCAGCACCTGCTCGACCAGCGCCGCCTCGCGCCGGCCGATGCGCTCCGCATCGCGCAGCCGGTCGCCGACGCGCTGGGCTACGCCCACCGGATGGGGATCTTCCATCGCGACATCAAGCCGGAGAACATCCTCTTCTCCCAGGGGCATCCGGTCGTCGCCGACTTCGGCATCGCCAAGGCGATCAGCACCGCGGCGGGCGGCGCCAATCTCACCCGCACCGGCTTCCCGTTAGGCACGCCGGGCTACATGAGCCCGGAGCAGGCGGCGGGGCTCACCGACCTCGATGAGCGCACCGACGTCTACAGCCTGGCGGTGACCATCTACGAGATGATCGTCGGCGAGATCCCCGGCCGCTGGCCCACCGAGGAGGAGGTCCGCGCCGGACGATTCCTCTCGGCCAATCCGAGTCATCGCGCGCGCCTCGCCGCGGCGGGCGAGCGGATCGAGGGGGCGCTGGTGCGCGGCCTCGCCGTCCGGCACGACCAGCGCACGCCGTCGCCCGGCGCGCTGTACGACGATCTCTGCGGGCCCGTGCGCGCCGCGCCCGCCGAGCGGCGCCGCTTCTCGGAGGACGAGGTGCAGGAGATCGTCAGGCGCGCGTCGGAGCTGGAGGCGACGAAACCCACCGACGCAGGCGCCATGACCATCGGCGGCGTCGAGGCGCTGGCGCGCGAGGTCAACATCCCGACCGAGGCGGTGCGGCAGGCCGCGCGCTCGGTGGACCGGGCCGCCACGCCGTCCGGCCCGGTCGCGATGGTGAAGAAGAACCGCTGGGCGAACGGCCCGACCATCATCGCCTTCGAGCGCGTGATCGAGGGCGAAGTACCCGACGCCGAGTTCCCCATGCTGGTGGAGGAGATCCGCCGCGCGCTCAACCTCCCCGGCCAGGCGAGTCAGTTCGGCCGCTCGTTCTACTGGAGCGCGTCGCGCGGCCAGGGGATGCGGCGCGATCTCGAAGTGTCGGTGTCGGTACGCGCCGGGCGGACCACGATAGCGGCGCGCGAGAGCCTGTCGAATCTGGTCGGCGGCGTCTTCGGCGTCATGTGCGGCGGTCTCGGCGGCGGCGGCATCGGACCGGTGATCGGCGGGCTCATCAATGGAGCCCACGTCGCCGGAGCGGCCTTGGTCGCCGCGGTCCCGGTCTGGCTCCTGAGCGTGTACGGCGGGGCCCGGCTGATCTACGCCGCCGCGGCGCGGAAGCGGGTGCGGGAGCTGAGCGGCCTGATGGATCGGCTGGAGCTCGCGGCCCTGGAGATCGTCGGTCCGCGAGCGCGTCTCGAACGTCCGGTGCACACGTGAGCCCAACCGACGGCGGATCCGCCGTGGAATCGCCCCGCGTGCTCGTGGTGGACGACGAGCAGTTCCTTCGCAAGCTGTACCGCCGCACGCTCGAGGCGGAGGGCTGGCTCACGCTCGAGGCCCCGGACGGCGAGACGGCGTGGGCGACGCTGCAGAGCCGCCCGAACGTCGTGGTGGTCGTGACCGACATCCTCATGCCCGGGCTGACCGGCGCCCAGCTCGCCGAGCGCATCCACGCACGCGGCCCGATGCCGCTGGTGCTGCTGGTCTCGGCGTACACGCCGGACGAGCTGGCGCGTCAGGGCATTCGCGTCCCCGCGACGCCGCTACTGCTCAAGCCGTTCAACCCGGGGCAGCTGGTGCACGCGGTGCGCGCGCTGCTGGAGCGGGTCAATGCGCCACCCCACGAGACCGGGCCTTCCGAGCCGTAAACCGCGGAGCGACGCTCCTCCTTTCCTTATAGAGACGACAGACAGGCGCCCGACTCAGGGATGTCCCTGGCCGGGCGTGGTATTGCTAGAGCCGGTGTGCCCTTGCGGGCGGTGCCGCCGGGGAGGCGGCCACCAGTCTGCCTACTCTATGGCCGCGCCATCCGGCCCGCTGTGTCCCGCCTCACCCGAAGAGTCGCGACCCGGCGTGACGAGGCTTCCGCTGACGCCATCGGCCAGGTCACCGGCCACCCGTGCACCTCCCGAACACACTCTTCGGATGCAGCTCGGCGATGCTGTATTGCTCGCCGGGCCGGAGCGTGCGCGGGTGCCAGCCGGATACCTCGAGAATGTGGTGCAGCATCTCGTGCCGGAGATAGGTCGTGTCGTTCCGCACCAGCACGATCCGGTTGCCGATGGTGAAGGCGTAGGTCGGCCCCTTGAGTCCCTGGAGCGGCTCGGGAATCACCGACCACTTCACGGCGTCGTAGTTTCCCTTGAGCCCGGCGCACGCCTCCACCTCGGCGTACACCGCCCGCCACTCCTCCGGAGCCGCGACCGGCTGCACGAAGGCGAAGAGGAAGCCGGAGCCCTCGCCGGCGCGGAGCGGGCGGCCGCGGGCGACGGCGCGATCGCCGCCCGCGCTGCTCCGAGCCATGTTCCCCGACGCGGCCTTGGCGACCCTGCCTGACGGCGCGGTCGGCGCCTTCACCGCGTTGAGCGCCGTTGCCGCATTGGGCGCCGCCGCCTTCGACGCGTGCCGCGCCGGCGCCCGGACCGCAGTCCCACCCACCAGCATCATCGCCACCGTGACCGCCGTCATCATTCGCGTCGTCATCGTCGTCCCCACCTCACAGGTCTGCACGCAGCGTCGCGCCGCGTACGGCGCCTCGCGGTGACGACTAGCCGACAGGCACGATGTGGGTGACTTGTGCTACGCGCGGGGCTGGGCGGCTCTCACGCTCGCGCTGGACCGGCGCGACGCGCGCCGACCGTCAACTTCCTGCCATGTACTTTTTTTTCGGATTGCGGGCCTCCGTACGGCGGCCGATAGTGCGGGAGCCCAAGGGTGGCGTACGGGTTCGGCGATGGTTGGGCTCTCACCGCACCAATCAGCACAACGGAGGCAGCATGAACGCCCGCTCCACCTGGGCCTGCGCCCTCGCGGCCGCTACCGCCATCGCCCTCGCCGGCTGCGGCAGCGACGCCACCAGCCCCGCCGGAATGTCCCCATCGGCCTCGGTCAGCACTACCGGCAACGGCGCGCCCAGCGGATCCCACTTCACCCTCAACATCGTCGGCGTCGCCAAGGGCAAGTCGGCCAACATGGACGGGGGCGGCGGCAGCGTGATCTTCGCCGCGCTCGGCGGCAAGACCGGCGCGGCGGTCACGACCAGGATCAATCTGGAGCAGAGCGCGGCGGCCGGGGTCTTCCAGGTGCTCGACAAGAACGGCACCGACGGCGAGGCGTCGTTCTCGCTCCCAGCCCCCGGCACCTATACCGTCTGGGCCCGCGCGCTCGGCACGCCGGGCGGCATGGCGAAGATCACCACCTGCGCCGACGCCATCACCGGCACCACCGCGACCGACCCGATCTGCTCGACCCAGAACGAAGTCTTCGTGCGTGGGTCCGGCAAGGTGGGGAGCTTCAAGGACGTGACCTCGGCGCTCACCACGATCGAGCTCGATCCGGTGCTCCACGCCGACGCCGTCACCGCGTGCGGCGGGACGACGGTCAGTCTCTTCGATCCGTGTCTCGAGGGTTACTTCTGGCAGTACGACAACAACGGGCTGCGGGTGCTCCAGGTGCGGTTCTACTCCACCGCGGGCTGATTCTCACGGATGCGCCGGCTGGGCGGCACCCTCGCACCAGCCGGCGCTCCGGTATCCGCAGTAGCGACACTCGTGCGGATGGGTGGTGAGCGGACGCGCGCCCGGCGCCGGCGCGTCCTGCTCCATCCGCCCGGTGAGGACGCGTAGCCGCGCGCGTCCCGCTTCCCGCAACGCGGGCGTCAGCGGCACCGACACCTGCTCCCCCGCGCGGGAGAACTGGAAGGCGAAGCGGCTCACCGGCTCGCCGCCGATCGCCTCCGCCGCGGCGACGTAGAGATCCCGCTGGATCGCGTAGTCCTCGACGTGGCGGCGGGCCGACGCGGCGTCGCCCTGGTAGGTCTTCACGTCGAGCAGCACCGGCCCGCCGGCGTCGCGCGAGGCCAGGTCCATCTTCCCCTCGTACGCCTCCCCATCCGCCACATAAAGGAACCCGAGCTCGGTGCGCGCGGCCGGGTCGGCGGCGAGCGCGGCGTAGGCCGGGTGGTCCCGGACCAGCGCGATCTCCTCACTGAGCGCCGCGCGGTAGCGGGTTCCCGCCACGGTCTCCGCCGGCGGCGCGCTCTCGTCCCATCGGCCGATCGCCGCCTCCAGCAGCGCGCCCAGCGCATCGTCCTCGCCAAGATGGTCCAGCACGTCGTGCACGATCTGCCCGCGGCGGATGCCGTCAACGAAGCCGGGCCCCTCGCGCTCGACCGGCGGCTCCCTGAGACCGGCGACATAGCGGAACCAGTGCCGCCGCTCGCAGCGCGCGAACGTCATCAGCTCGGTCGCGGAATGGCGCGGCCGGCCGGCCGGCGCCGCGAGCCGCGGAAGCGGTGCTGCGAGCCGTGCGAGCAGCTCCGCGTCCTCCGGCTCGGCTTCGAGTGCGGGCGCCGGTGCGCCGGTCTCGGCGACCGGCGGCATGGCCCGCACCAGCGCCTCGAACCGCTTCCCCTGTCCGGCGTACGCAATGCGGGCACCGTCCCCCGCGGTGATGCCGCCTAACGCGACGCGGATCGCCCCCGCGGCGCAGCCGTCGCTCGCGCCGAGGGTGATGCCGGAGAGCACCAGGCGGTCCTTCGCCCGCGTCGCCGCGACGTACCAGAGCCGCTTCCGCTCCGCCGCGGCTTCCTGCTCCTCCGCCTCCAGGAGCCGCAGCCAGTGGACCGGCTGGTGCTTTGCCTCGAGGTCGGGATGCTTGAGGGCGATCCGGTCGCGGCCCACGAGAATCGTCCTGCCGTTGTCCCGGTTCGGGCCGCGGATGAGGTCGCACCAGAAGACGACGCTCCACTCGAGCCCCTTGGCGCTGTGGACCGAGGTGATGGTGACCACGTCGTCCTGCGGCCCGTAGAGCCGCTCGTCGCCTTCGCGGTCGCCCCGGGCGCGGATCTCGCCGATGACGCGGAGGAAGTCGCCCACCGAGCGGTCCGACATGCCGCGCGCCAGCCGCACCAGCTTCCGCGCGTTGGCGATCGCCTGGCGGCCTTCGTCGTCCAGCAGCGCGAGGTACGCGAGATAGCCGCTCCGCTCCAGCAGCCGCTCGATCAGCTCGCTGGTGGGAATCCGGTCGCGGAGCGCGATGTGCTCGCGGAGGAGCGCGATGCCACGCGCGAGCAGCTCGGGCTCGCCGGTCGCGACGTGGCCGATTCCCTCCCAGCACGGCGAGGGCGTGCCGCGCGCGATCTCCAGCAGCGTCTCGTCCCGGAGCCCGACGAACGGACTCCGGAGGAAGCCGAAGAGGGCGCGATCGTCCTCCGGATCCCGGACCGCCTCCAGCGCGAGGACGAGATCGAGCACCTCGCGCCGATCGTAGAAGCCCTCCGCCCGGAGCGCGCAGGTCGGGATGCCGGCACCGCGGAGCGCACCCTCATAGGTCTCGAGCGAGCCCCAGCCGGAAAGGAGCAGCGCCATGTCGCCCCAGCGGGTGCCGGCGGCGTTGAGCTCCCGCATCCGCCGCGCGACCGCCGCCGCCTCCCGCTCGCGCACCGCGTCGGCGTTAGGCGCCTTGCCCTCATCGTTGTTCGGCACGACCAGCAGCTCCACCCTTGGCTCGGTGTCGCCAGCGTCGAGGAAGCGCGTCGCGCGCACCGGCTGGAACCGCACCTCGAACGGCTGGAGCCCGCCGCCGCTCACCGGCCGATCCAGAATCGGCCCGATCGCCGCGTCCACGAAGCCGAGCACCGGCTCGACGCTGCGGAAGTTCTCCAGCAGCGGGACGACGAGGCCGGCGACGCGCTCGGCGAAGTCCCGCTCCGCTTCGGTCCACACGGTGACGTCGGCTCGACGGAAGCGGTAGATGCTCTGCTTCGGGTCGCCCACCAGCATGAGGCGCGTCGTGTCCGCCCGTCCCGAGAGCGGGTCAGCCAGCAGGTAGGCGATGTCGCGCTGCGCGGGGTCCACGTCCTGGAACTCGTCCACGATGAGCGTGCGGATGCGGCGGCGGAGCGCGTCGCGCACCGGGCGATGATCCCGGATCAGATCGCGGGTCAGCACGATCATCCGGTCGAAGTCCACCGCGGCTTCCGTATCCAGCCGCCGGCCCAGCCGGTCGAGCGCGAGCCGGGAGAGCTCGATCAGCGTCCGCTCCGGCCCGCCGTGCGCGATCGCGTCGGCCGCGAGGCGCGAGAGCCGGTCGGCGTCGCCGGCGAGCCGCGCCATCCACTTCTCGACCGTCGCGACCGGCCACGCCGCGAAGAGATCGTCGAGCCCCGCGACGCTGCGCTCGTCCAGCGCCGCGAGCACCGTCTCGCGCACCACCTCGGCGAGCAGCGCCGCCGATTCGCCTGCGTCCAGCACGGTTGACACCGGGCCCCGGTGCAATCGCAGCGCGAACTCCCGCAGGATATCGCCGCAGAACGAGTGGATGGTGCCGATGCGCGCGCCGTCCACCTCATAGGCGACGTCGCGCAGCCCGGCTTCGCGGAGCGCCTGCCGGAGTTTGGTCTTGAGATCGGCGGCGCCGGCGTTGGTGAAGGTGATCGCGGCGATGTCGCGAAGCGCGAGCGGCTCGGCGCGCCGCTCGCCCTCCATCTCGACGCCCAGCAGATAGAGCACGCGATTCACCACCGTCGCCGTCTTGCCGGTGCCGGCGCCGGCGGCGACGAGCACGTGCCGGTCGGCGTGGCGGATCGCCTCCCACTGGCTCGGCGTGGGGCGCGGCATCAGTGGTTGTCCACGCGCGGGCCGCCCTTCACCCGACAGATCTCGAGCGCGTGGCAGAACGAGGGGCAGCCGCATGACTCGACCGGCGCCGCAGGGAACTCGCCCGCGCGGATCCGGAGCACGTGCTCGGCGACGGCGTCGAGCGCGGTGTCGAGTTTCGCCCGGGCCGCCGCGTCGCGGGTCAGCGCGCCAGCCGCGCGGTCCACCTTCACCAGGTCGAGCGGGTGCACCGTCTCCCGCTGTTTGAGCGCGCGGTACTCGACGCGCGCCACTTCGAGATCGGGCCGCAGCGTCGCGAGCGCGTAGGCATAGAGCGGCACCTGGAGCACGACGCGATCGTGCCACGGCGCCTCGCGGGCCGACGAGCCGCCACCGGGCGCCGAGTCCTTGCTCGACTTGTAGTCCACCGCGGCGACGAACCCGCCGCTCGCCACGCGCTCGTCAACGCCGGTTTCGACGCGGTCTATGGAGCCGCGGAAGCGGAAGCGCACGCCACCGCGCTCCAGCACCACGTCGTCGAATGTCAGCTCGTGCTCGGCGACCCCGGTGCGCAGCATGCGCGCCGCGGGACTCCGATTGTTGAACATCTTCTCATTCTGCGCCAGCTCGAAGTCCAGATACCGATGGAGCAAGCGGCGGAGCTCCGCGCGCTTGGCGTGGAGCAGCGTCGGGTGGCCGAGCCAGCGCCCTTGCGCCCCGGCAAACGCGTCCTCCACGGCGTGGTCGAGCAGCGGCGACGCCCACTCACGATCATGCTCGCGCAGCAGCACCGGCCCGCCGACCTTCGCAAGCGCCGCGTCGTAGAACCGATGCAGCGCCTCGTGCGCCAGCGTGCCGCGCGTCGCCGCGTCCATGTCCTCGTCGGGATCCTCCAGCCGCGCGACGCGCAAGAGCCGCCGCGAGAAGTACGACCACGGGCACTTGGCGTAGGACTCGAGCTGGGTCGGACTCCAGAGCCGGCCGTCGCCGAACTCCTCGGCGAGCCACGCCAGCAGCGCGGGCGACTCGATCCGTCCGTTCCACGGCGACGGCTCGCCGCTCCGCCGCGCCCGCTCGATCCTCCACGCGTGCAATGCGCGGGCGGGCCCGTCGGCACCGGCGTAGAGCCGCGCGCCGGGCACCGTCACCTCGCTCGCGGACGTCTCCTCGGCGCAGTGCTCCGGATCGAGCCCGGCCGCCTCGGCCAGCGCCTCGACGAACGCGGAGCGTCCGACCTCGCGTCCGGCGGCGTCCACGCGCGCCCACGAGAGCGTCAGCGTTCCGGTCGCGCCGGCGACGACCATGCGGAACAGCTCGCGCTCCCGCGCGTCCCACACCGCGCGCGGCTCGAACGGCAGGCCGTGCTCCGCGAGTGCCGCGCGCTCGGCTTCGTCCAGGATCGGCGAGCCGGGCTGCCGCACCGGGAAGCGTCCGCCTTCAAGACCGACGACGAAGACGTGATCGAACGAGCGGTACGCCGCGGCCAGCGCCTCGAGCACCTGCACCCCGTGCTGCACCGGCGTCGGCAGCGCCACGTCGCCGTCGAGCAGGTCGTCGAGCTGGCGATGGAAATCCTCGATCGCGAGCGGATCGTCGGCGCCGCCCCACGCGCCGAGCGCCTGACGCCACGCCGTCACCAGCTCGCCGAGCATCCGCCGGCCGGCGAGGTCGAGCCGGACGACGTCGAACCGCTCGCCCGGCACGGCGTGAATCCGCCGCTCGATGCCCCACGGGTCTTCGCTGAGGAAACGATCGAGCCACTCGAGCCACTCGGCGAGGGTGCGCTTCCGATCGAGCGCGGCGGCCTGCGCCGCGAACCGCGCGAATGCCTCGGCGGCGGCGCGGAGCCGCGGGCTCGGCGGGTAGGCGCGGCGGTGGTCGCCGTCGTCGCCGGACCCGCGCGCTTCCTCCGCGGCGGCGGCATCGCCCAGCTGGCGGAGGGTGCGCTCCCACTCGGCGAGGCCGCTGATGCGCCGGCTGAATCCGGCGAAGTTGAGCATCCGCGCGTCCAGCTCGTTGGCGAGATACGGCTGCTCCGCCAGCTCCACCAGACCGTGCCGGGACCAGCCGTCCGCCGCGGCGGCGAGGAGACTCCGCACCGCGCGGACGGCGGGAATCTCCCGGAGCGCGGTACGCCGCCGCGCCGTCGCCGGGACGCCGAAGCGGTCGAGCGCCGCGACCGCGAGGTCCACGTATGGCCGCGCCTGCCGCGTCACCACGGCGATCCGGCCGAGCGGGGCGCCGGCATCGGCGAGCTGCCGCACCCGGCGGGCGACCTCGTCCAACTCGCGC
>JAICWE010000092.1 GCA_025934955.1 Gemmatimonadales bacterium
ACGGACAACCAGCTGACGATCGACTGGCCGCGCGTCGCGCCCGCGGTGATCGCGCTGTGCGAGCGAATCGAGAAGCTGTACCGCGACGGCATCGACCGGCCGAAGACGGCGCACTGGATCGCCGCCTACGAGCTGGTGTCCGAGTACGTGACGCCGAACCCGGCCTCCACCTGGGCGCGCGGGCTGCGTGCGCCGTGGGCCGACGTGCTGCCGCTGGACGGGCCGCCGAAGGAACTGGTCAACAAGGTGCTGCCGGACGAGTTCCCGCTCAGCATGTTCTACGAGGCCCTGGAGAAGAAGCTGCGCGACGTCGTCGCCTCGACGAAGGGCATCACCGGCCGGACCGCCGGGCAGCAGGCGGACTAAGCCAGTGCCAATTGAAGCAGCGCCAATTGAAGCAGCGCCGACCGAGACCGCGCCGACTGAGAACATAGCGAGATGACCTTGCAGCGACGCCACGACCCGGAGTCCCGCGGTTTCGCCAGCGACAACTACGCCGGCGTGCACCCCGAGATCCTCGACGCGATCGCCCTCGCCAACGGCGGCCATCAGATCAGTTATGGCGAGGATGCGTACACCGAGCATCTGCAGGAGGTGTTCCGGCGGCACTTCGGCGAGCAGGCGACCGCCTATCCGGTGTTCAACGGGACCGGCGCGAACGTCGTCGGGCTCCAGGCGATGACGGAGCGCTGGGACGCGGTGATCTGCGCGGAGTCGGCGCACATCAACGTGGACGAGTGCGGCGCGCCGGAGAAGGTCGCCGGTATCAAGTTACTGACGTTGCCCGCGCCGGACGGCAAGCTGACCCCCGAGCTGATCGCGCGGCACGCGTGGGGCTGGGGCGACGAGCACCGCGCGCAGCCGCGAGTCGTCTCGATCACGCAGACCACCGAGCTGGGCACCTGCTACTCGCCGCAGGAGATCGCGGCGATCTGCGAACAGGCGCACCGGCACGGGATGAAGGTGCACCTCGACGGGGCGCGGCTGGCGAACGCCGCCGCGACGCTCGGCGTCCCGCTGCGCGAGTTCACCACGGACGCCGGCGTGGACGTGCTCTCCTTCGGCGGCACGAAGAACGGGATGCTGCTCGGCGAGGCGGTCGTCGTGCTCGATCCCGGGGCGGTGCGCGGCGTGCAGTTCCTGCGCAAGGCGGCGATGCAGCTGGCGTCGAAGATGCGCTTCCTCTCGGTGCAGTTCGAGGCCCTGCTCGGCGGCGACCTGTGGCTGCGCAACGCGGCGCACGCGAACGCGATGGCGCGCCGCCTGGCCGACGAGGTGCGCGGGCTGCCGGGCCTGCAGATCACCCAGGAGGTGCAGGCCAACGCGGTGTTCGCGGTGCTGCCGAAGGATGTGACCGAGCGGCTGCAGAAGCGCTTCCGGTTCTACACGTGGAACGAGCACACCGGTGAGGTGCGCTGGATGACCGCGTTCGACACGACCGAGGCGGACATCGACGCCTTCGGCGCGGCGGTCGCCGAGGAGCTGCGCGAAAGCTGAGCCGCGCCCGGCGTGCCGAGCCCGACCGGCTCTGCCAAGCTGGAGCGGTGACTCTTCCCGTCGCCGCCAGGCATCTGATCATCCTGCGACACGCGAAGGCCGCCTGGCCGGACGTCGAGGACCGGGAACGCCCGCTCGCCGAACGCGGACGGCGCGACGCCCCGGCCGCCGGGCACTGGCTGCGCGAGGCCGCGCGGGGACTGAACGGCTTCGCCGTGGACCGCGTCGTCTGCTCGCCGGCCCGGCGCACCCGCGAGACCTGGGAGCTGGTGGCGAAGGAACTGGACGGCGGGCCGCCGCCGGTCTACGACGCACGGGTCTACGAGGCGAGCACCTCGGCGCTGCTCACCGTGGTGCGCGAGACTCCGGCGGACGTGCGCGGGCTCGTTCTGGTTGGCCACAACCCGGGCGTGCAGAGCCTTGCGACCACCCTCGCGAGCGATGAGTCCGGCGAGCCGCTGGAGCAGGCCGGCGAGCGGTATCCGACCTCGGCGATCGCCGTGCTGCTCGTGCCCTGCGAATGGTCGGCGCTGTCGCCGGGCGGCGCGCTGCTGACCCAGTTCGCCGTCCCGCGCGCGGACAGCGAGGAAGAGGACGACTGATATCGGTGGCAGTCACCCAGTCCGCACCCCGTCTCGAACTTAACAGCCGCCCCGTCACTGCCACGGATCTGATACCAGCGCTCAGCGGATACGGCCACTTCACCGCGATGCAGGTCCGGGCGGACCGGGTACGTGGCCTCGGCTTCCACCTCGCGCGGCTGGACGTGGCGACCAGGGAGCTGTTCGACGTGGAACTGCCTGGCGACCGGGTCATGGCGCATCTGCGGCACGCGCTGTCAGGACCCGAACCCGTGGACGCTTCAGTGCGTATCAATGTTTTCAGTCCCGCCGACAATTCGGCCGACGGTGTCAGTGTCCTGGTCACAGTCCGGCCGCCGGCGGACATGCCCGCTGGGCCGCTGAGCGTCGCCTCGGTCCCGTATCAGCGACCCTTCCCGCACCTCAAACACGTCGGCGGGTTCGCTCAGGGCCACCACATCAAGCTGGTCGAGCGCCGCGGTTTCGATGAGGCCTTACTCGTCGGGCCGGATGGCCGGATAGCCGAGGGCGCGATCACGAACATCGGCTTCGTTGCGGCCGGCTCGGTGCTCTGGCCCGACGCGCCGATGCTGCTGGGCACCGGCATGCAGGTGCTGCAACGGGAACTCGCCACGGCGGCGGTGCCGCAGCAGCGCCGCCCGATCACACTGGCCGACCTTGGCTCGTTCGACGGCGCGTTCGTCGTCAACTCGCGCGGAGTCGCCGCGGTAAGCCGCATCGACGATGTGGACCTACCGCTGAGCGCTCCCCTGCTCGGCAGAGTCCTCGACCTGTACGGGCAAGCTCCATGGGACGTGATCTGACGCAGCGGCGCCGCGAACTGCATCACCTTTTGACGGCTTCCTAACCTCCCGTCGGCAAGTTAAGCTATATCGCGAGTTGCCGCCACGGAGGGAGTCATACGTGCCCGAGCCATACGTGCCCGAGGAGACCGCGTCCAGCGAAGTCGCGCCTGCCGAAGTCGCGCCTGCTGAAGCGCCACCGGCCGCGGTCGTGCCCGCCCGCAGCGTCCCGCCCGCGGAGCTGAGAGTCTCAGACCGCGAACGCGAGGACATGGTCACCCGCATCCAGGTTGCCTTCGCCGAAGGCCGCCTCGGCGACGAGGAGTTCGACACGAGGGTACGCGCCGCGCTGGCCGCCAAGACCCGCGGCCAGCTCGACCGGCTCGTGGCGGATCTGCCGGCCGAGCAGAACGCCGGTCAGAGCTCCGGAGCAGCGCTCCTTCCGGCGGCCACCGGCCGGCCCGGCAAACTCTCACTCGCCTACAAGACCTCCCTGCGGCGCGGCGGCCGCTGGCAGGTGCCGGCGGAATTCACCGCGGTGTCGTACAAGGGCGGCGGCACGGTCATCGACCTGCGTGCCGCCGAACTGACCAGCTCCGTGACGACCATCCGCGCGATCGCCTACAAGAGCCGCGTCCAAGTGCTCGTGCCGCCCGGCATGCGCGTCGAATTCTCCGGCATCGGCGTGACCAGCGCCGAGGATGTCGAAGCCGGGGCGTGGCCCGCCGACGCCCCGGCCGTACACGTGCGTGGCGTCGCGTATAAGGGCACTGTGGAGATCCGCACCACGCCGCCGGACGGCGCGTCCGCACGTGCCGAAATCGGCCGCGAGGAACCGTTCTAGCCAGCTCACCGCGCCGCGCGGCTCGCGCCCGTCACGCTGAGCACGGCGGCCGCGGCCAGCGCGAGCAGAGCCATACCGAGCCAGCCCGAGTGCGGGGTGTGGTGCAGGCTCAGCGTGACGAGGGCCACCCCCAGTGCGGTGCCGAGCG
>JAICWE010000028.1 GCA_025934955.1 Gemmatimonadales bacterium
CCTCTTCTACGACACCGTCAAAGGCGGCGACTTTCGCTCCCGCGAAGCGAACGTCTACCGGCTCGCCGAGATCAGCCCGAACATCATCGACCAGTGCGTCGCCCAGGGCGTTCCGTTCGCCCGCGAGTACAGCGGAGAGCTCGCGAACCGCTCCTTTGGCGGGGCGCAGGTTTCCCGCACTTTCTACGCGCGCGGGCAGACGGGGCAGCAGCTCCTCCTCGGCGCCTACCAGGCGCTGGAGAAGGAGATCGCCAAGGGCGGCGTGGAGATGTTCCCCCGCACCGAGATGCTCGATCTCGTGGTGATCGACGGGCGCGCCCGCGGCATCGTGGTGCGCGATCTCGTCACCGGCGAGATCACCTCGCACGCGGGAGACGCGGTGGTCCTCGCGACCGGCGGCTACGGCAACGTCTTCTACCTCTCGACCAACGCCAAGGGCGCCAACTGCACGGCGGCGTGGCGGGCGCACCGGCGCGGCGCATACTTCGCCAACCCCTGCTACACCCAGATCCACCCGACCTGCATTCCGCAAAGCGGCGACTACCAGAGCAAGCTCACGCTGATGTCGGAGTCGCTGCGCAACGACGGGCGTGTCTGGGTGCCGAAGCAGCCGGGCGACCGCCGCGCGCCGAACCAGATCCCCGACTCCGATCGCGACTACTACCTGGAGCGGAAGTACCCGAGCTTCGGCAATCTGGCGCCGCGCGACATCGCCAGCCGCGCCGCCAAGGAGGTGTGCGACGAGGGCCGCGGCGTGGGTCCCGGCGGACTCGGCGTCTATCTGGACTTTGCCGATGCAATTCAGCGGGTGGGCGAGAGCACCATCCGTGAGCGCTACGGCAACCTGTTCGAGATGTACCAGCGCATCACCGACGAGAATCCGTACCAGGTGCCGATGCGCATCTATCCGGCGGTCCATTACACCATGGGCGGACTCTGGGTGGACTACAATCTGATGGGCACCATCCCGGGCCTCCACGTGCTGGGCGAAGCCAACTTCTCCGATCACGGCGCCAACCGCCTGGGTGCGAGCGCGCTGATGCAGGGACTGGCCGACGGGTACTTCGTGCTCCCGCTCACGGTCGGCGACTACGTCGCCGGCAGCAAGCTCGCGCCGGTCACGACCGGACATCCGGCGTTCCAGCAGGCCGAGGCGGCGGTCGCCGAGCGGACCCGGCGGCTGCTCGGCATCGCCGGCAAGCGAACGGTGGATTCGTTCCATCGCGAGCTGGGCCAGATCATGTGGAACAAGTGCGGCATGGCGCGGAACGCGGTGGGACTGCGTGAGGCGCTGGCGCAGATTCCGGCGCTGCGGGCCGAGTTCTGGCGCAACGTGAATGTCCCCGGCAGCGCCGAGACGTTGAACCAGGCGCTGGAGAAGGCCGGCCGCGTCGCCGACTTCCTGGAGCTGGGCGAGCTGATCTGCCGCGACGCGCTGCATCGGGAGGAATCGTGCGGCGGGCACTTCCGCGAGGAGTACCAGACCGAGGACGGCGAGGCGAAGCGCGACGACGAGCATTTCGCGTACGTCGCGGCGTGGGAGTGGACCGGCGAGAACCAGGAGCCGCGGCTGCACAAGGAGCCGCTGGACTTCGAGTACGTCCACCTGGCGCAACGGAGCTACAAGTGACCGCGCACGGCGAGGGCGCGCCGCTCGACCTCACGCTCAAGGTGTGGCGCCAGCCCGGTGCCAGCGCCGCCGGCCGCTTCGTCCAGTACGAGGCGCGCGGCATCAGCCCGGACGCATCGTTCCTCGAGATGCTCGACGTCGTGAACGAGCGGCTGCAGGAGCAGGGTGAGGAGCCGATCGCGTTCGACCACGACTGCCGCGAGGGGATCTGCGGCTCGTGCAGTCTCATGATCAACGGCGTCGCGCACGGGCCGGAGAAGGGCACCGCCGCCTGCCAGCTCCACATGCGGCGTTTCCGCGACCGGCAGACCATCGTCGTGGAGCCGTGGCGGGCGCGGGCGTTCCCGGTCATCCGCGACCTCTGCGTCGACCGGAGCGCGCTCGATCGGATCATCGCCGCCGGCGGCTTCATCAGCGCGCCGACCGGAGCCGCGCCCGACGGCAACGCGATTCCCGTCCCGAAGCCGGCGGCGGATCACGCCATGGATGCCGCGCAATGCATCGGCTGCGGCGCCTGCGTTGCCGCCTGCCCCAACGGCTCGGCGTCGCTGTTCACGGCGGCCAAGATCACCCACTTGGGCCTCCTGCCACAGGGCCAGCCGGAGCGGCAGCGGCGGGCGCTCGCCATGGTGGCCCAGCACGATGCCGAGGGCTTCGGCGGCTGCAGCTGGTTCGGGGAGTGTCAGGAAGCGTGTCCCAAGCTGATCAGCATCGATACCATCGCGCGGATGAACCGGGACTTCCTCCGGGCATCGCTCCGGCCCGACGAGCCCGAGGCCGCCTGACGCGCTCCGCTCCCGGGTGCATGAGGCCGGCGACGTGGAAGCGTCCCGGCCTCGGTCGTCTCCTGACCGTGCTGCTCGCGTGGCCTGCCGTGGTAGCGGCACAGAGCGACATGCCGGGGCACGGCACGATGCCGGAGCAGGGAACCGAAATCCGGATCGGGGCGCAGGCGGTGCCCGCGTGGTTCCACGCCGATCCGGTCCCCGGCGGCGGCAGCCTCAGCGAAGTGAAGCTGGTGCAGACGGCGGTCGAGGCTCACGCATCGTTCGGCCGCGGGCGGATCGAGCTCACCGGCACTCTGGACCTCGAGGGCGCGACGATGCCTGGCGGCGAGCTGGCGCCGGGCGACTGGGGCGAGGGCTACGTGGATCGGCGTCATCCGCACACCTACACCCACGAGTTGCTGATCACCGCGAACGATCTGCTGGGTCGTCTAAGCGGCGCGGGCGCGCTGTCGCTCACCGTCGGGAAGGGCTTCGCGCCGTTCGGCACCGACGACCCGATGGTGCGGCCGCTGCTGCGATACCCGGTCAACCATCACCTGTCGCAGATCCTGGAGCGGGCCGTGGCGATCGTCGGCTGGCGCTGGCGGCCGGTCACGCTGGAGGCGGGGCTCTTCGATGGCGACGAGCCGACCCGGCCCGGCGACTGGCCCAAGGTGAGCCGCTTCGGCGACTCATGGGCGGCGCGGGCTACGCTCCGGGCGGCGGGTGGCGTCGAGCTGCAGGCCTCCTACGCGAACGTCGCGAGCCCCGAAGTGCGGGACGGCGGCGGCACAGAGCAACGGAAGCTCAGCGCATCGGGCCGGCTGGAGCGGGCGGTGGCGGGCCATCCATTCTACGCGCTGGCGGAGTGGGCCCGCTCGCGCGAAGCGGGCGGCGCCTTCACATTTTCCAGCGTGCTGGCCGAGGCCTCGCTCGGCGCGGGGCGGCACCGGCTGGCGTATCGCTTCGAGCGCACCAGCCGGCCGGAGGAGGAGCGGGGCACCGATCTCTTCCGCTCGGTGCGGCCGCACCTCGACAATTCGATCGTCGGCACCACACGCTGGTCGCTGCACACCGTCAACTACAGCGTGCGCCTGCCCCCGGTCGCGGGAGGTGTCGAAGCGGCACCGTTCGTGGAGGTGACGATCGGCGGGGTGACGCGGCTGAGTGGCGCGCTGTTCGATCCCGTGGCCTTCTACGGCTCGGACCGGGTACGCGCGATCACCGTCGGCGCGCGGCTCTCGTTAGGCGGCGGCCACGGGCACCGGATGGGGCGGTATGGCGCCGCCGGGATGCCGATGACATCCCGGGGCGGGATGACCATGCACTCACGTGAGGAGGGAGACTGATGCAGGCTTCACGCAGGGCCGCGGCGTGCCTCGCGGCACTCGGAGTCATGACGGCGGCGTGCAACGGCTCCGGCGGCGTCGATCCCAACACGCCGACCCAGATGGCGCTGTCGGCCGGTGATCAGCAGGCCGCGCCGGTCAACACCGCGCTGCCCAACCCGCTCGTCGTGATCGTCAAGAACGCCTCGGGCAATCCGGTGCCGAACGTCACCGTGCATTGGGCGGTGGTCACCGGCGGCGGCAGCATCGATCCAACGTCCACCACCGGGCAGGACGGCACCGCATCCGCCACGTTCACGCTCGGACCGACCAGCGGCGCGCAAACGGCGCAAGGCGCGGTGGGGAGCCTCACCGGTTCGCCGGTCGTCTTCAGTGCGGCTGCTCAGCCGGCGGCCGGCGGCGGTGGTGGCGGCGGCGGCGGGCCACCGAATCCGACACCATGAGCCGTTGCGGTCGACGCGCGCGGACCTCCCGGTACCGCCTCACCCTCGCGGCACTCGGCGCCGGGCTGCTGGCGCTCGTCGGATGCGGTGATAGCGGCGGCAGCACGGCCCCGTCGACCGACACCATCGCGGCCGTCAGTGGCGACAACCAGAGCGGCGCCGCGGGCGCGGTGCTCGCGGCGCCGCTCGTGGTGCTGGTGAAGAGCGCGAGCGGCGCGCCGGTGAGCGGCGTCGCCGTGAGCTGGACGGTGCTGTCCGGCGGAGCGGCCGTAGCCCAGCCGTCGTCGCAGACGGACGCCAACGGGAATGCGAGCGCGAGCGTCACGCTCGCGTCGGCCAGCGCGCAGATCCGCGCCGCGCTTTCGGGCGGCGCGAGTGTCACCTTCAACGCGACGGTCGCCGGTGCGGCGAGCGCCCCGCTGGTGGCACAACTGCCGGTACCCGCGAACTACGGGATCCACGACACCTTCGTCCGTGACGGCCTCGCCTTCACCTGCGAGTGGAACACCGGGCTCGTCATCTACGACGTCGGCAACGGGATCAAGGGCGGGAGTCCGGCCCATCCGGTCGAGGTCGGCCGGATCGCCACCAGCGTCCACAACCCGAGCGTCACGAGCGGCAATCCCCAGCCGTCGGTGCACAACAGCTGGTGGTTCCACAATCCGGTGAGCGGCGAGAACCGCTACGTCTTCGTCGGCGAGGAAGGACCGGCCAACATCGGCGTGACCGCGACCGGCGACATCCACGTGGTGGACGTCTCCGATCTTACCGCACCGAAGGAAGTCGCCTTCTTCCATCTCCCCGCGATCGCGGGCGACAGCGCCGGCACCCACAACTTCTGGATGGACGAGGGCGCGCAGATCCTCTACGCCGCGTACTACGACGGCGGCGTGATCGCGCTGGACGTCTCGGGCTCGCTCGCGGGCGATCTCTCGTCCCGGCTCATCACCTCGATCCGGCCGGGCGGCCCGGGGAACACCTACACCTGGGGCGTGCAGCTCTACAACGGCGACCTCTTCGCGACCGACATGCTGAGCGGTTTCTGGCGGCTGCACTTCGATCCGGCGGCGCGCAGCTTCTCGGTGGTCGGCGGCGGGAACAACGTGCCCGAGCGGTTCAGCTCCGATCTGTGGGTGGCGAACGGGTTCGCCTATACCGGGACGTGGGGCGGCATCGCCCGGACCCGCGATGCGGCGGGCAATGTCGTCCGGGGCAACGCGATCAAGGTGTGGCAGGTGAGCGGCGCGCCGACGCTGACGGACTCGGTGGTGCTCGCGGGCGTCGGCACGGTGAGCGACGACGAGGTGTCGAGCGACGGGAAATACCTGCTGGCGACGGCGGAGGGCGGGAGCGACGCGACGAAGGGCTTCTATCTGCTGAGCCTGGCAAGTCCGGCGCACCCGGCGGTGACGACGTTCGTCCCGGTGCCGAGCGGCGATCCGTCGTTCCCGACCGGCGGCGGGTTGCACACCGGCACTTTCGCGACGATCGGCGGGCGCCGCTATGTCTTCGCCGCGCGCAACCCGCCGAGCCCGGCGCTCATGATCTGGGACGTGACCGACGTGACCCAGTGACGGCCGCGTCCTCTACTGCTTCCCGGTGCTATCGGTACTGAGCGGCTCGCGCTCGTCCGCCGTGCGCGGCCAGCGGTTGTTGGCCCGCACGATATCCGGCAGCTGGTTGTCCGGATCCACCACCGCCGCTGTCACCCGCCTGCCTTGCGGCACGTCGTAGACGAACGACCCGCCGTCGTACCAGATCTCGACCGGAAGGTCCACCCGCTCCGTCGTACCGTCTTCCAGCAGCAGATCGAGCCGGACCGGCATCACGATGCCGCCGCGGTTCCGCAGCATCACCCGCGACGTCGTCTTGCCGGTGGAGTCCGGCGCCGTCGCGATCGAGTCCACCGACTGGTCGAGCGTCGCGGTGGTATAGAACCACGGGCGCCAGAACCAGCTCAGATCCTCGCCCGCGCCGTCCTCCATCGTACGGAAAAAATCGGCCGGCGTCGGGTGCTTGAACGCCCAGCGCCGCACGTACTCCCGCATGGCGGTGTCGAAGCGGTCCGGTCCGAGGACGACGTCGCGGAGCAGCCGGAGCGCGAGTCCCGGCTTGTTGTAGCCCACCTCGCCCAGCGTGCGCAGGTCGATCCGGTCGGCCGGCGTCATCAGCGGCTGCCGCTCGGCGGTCGCGGCGTACCGGAGGTAGCTGTCGAAGTTGCCGCGGCGGTTGGGCTGATTCGGGTAGCGCTTCTCCCAGTTGTAGAAGTTCTGGAAAGTGTTGAATCCTTCGTCCATCCAGGCGTAGCGCCGCTCGTTGCTGCCGACGATCATCGGGAACCAGCTGTGGCCGATCTCGTGATCGGTGACGCCGAAGAGCGCCTGCGCGTTGGTGCGGTTGTGGCAGAAGACGATCATGGGGTACTCCATGCCGCCCTCGATGCCGTTCACGTTGATCGCGACGGGGTAGGGGTACTTCATCCACCGCGAGTAGTTCTCCACCGCGAACTTCACGTCCTGCGTCGCGCCCTTCCAGATCGAGTCGGCCGAGGGCGGATAGAAGCTCTCGGCGAGAGTGGCGCCGTCGTTGGCGCTGGCCGCATCCCACACGAAGTGCCGCGCCGCGGCCCAGCTGAAGTCGCGCACGCTGTCGGCGGTGAAGTGCCAGGTCAGCGTGCCGCCCGGCGCCACCGGACGCGAAGCCGGATCGTTCACCTCGTCCACGCCGCGGATCACCACGGTCTCGTCACTCTTCCGCGCCTCGGCCAGCCGCGCACGCTGCGTCGCGGTCAGTACCAGCTCGGGGTTCCGGAGCGTGCCCGTGGCCGCGACCAGCATGTTCGCCGGCACCGTGAGCGTCACGTCGAAGCGGCCGTACTCCAGGTAGAACTCGCCCTGGCCAAGGTACTGCTCGGTGTTCCAGCCGCGCACGTCGTCGTACACCGCCATGCGCGGGTACCACTGCGCCACTTCGTAGATCGTGCCGCCGTCGATCTCCTCCAGACCCATCCGGTTGTCGTTAGGCCCGAAGGGGAAGCTCCATGCGAGGTCGAGCGTGAGTGTCGCGCCCGGCGGGAGCGGCCGGGGCAGATTCACCCGCATCATGGTGCCGTTGACGAGGTAGTCGAGCGATGTCGGCGCCACTGCGCGGGCGCCCTTCCGCGCCGGTGCGGGGGCCAGCGCCACCCGGGTGAGCGTGACGCCGCCGTTGGCGCCGTGGGTGCCGTTGCGCGCGCCCGGCGGGAAGAGCCGCGCCCCGCGACTGGTATCGCGGAAGAGGTTCTGGTCGAGCTGGAGCCAGAGGTAGCGCAGCGTGTCGGGCGAGTTGTTGGCGTACGTCAGGCGCTCATCGCCGGTGACGACCCGTTTCACCGTGTCGAGCGAGGCGTGAATCACGTAGTCCGCGCGCTGTTGCCAGTAGGCGCGCCCCGGCGCCCCGCTCCCGGTGCGGATCAGGTTGGGCGTCGGCAGCTCGAGCCGGCGGAACGCCGAGGTGTCGGTGCCGGTCAGGCCGCGCACCGTATCCGCGCGGCCGACATCCGCGTTGGCGGGGGGATTCTGCGCGGCAAGGGCCGCCGGCGCCGCGCAGGCGAGCAGGAACCTCAGCACGAAGCGCATCGAGACCTCAGCTGGTGGTCTTCCCGCCGTTGTTCTGCGGCACGAGGTCGGGGAAGCCGCCATCGGGATTGACGCGCGCCGCCGTAACCGGCTTGGCCGTCGTGAGGTGGACGGTGAAGCGATCGCCGCCGTACCAGATCTCGACCGGGTACTTGAACAGCTGGGTCGAGCCGTCAGCGAAGGTCACCTCGAGCTCCACCGGCATCACCGCCTGCCCCAGGTTCCGCAGCACGACGTCGGAGGTGAACTGATTGCCGTCGGGGTGACTGGTCACCGACTCCACCGACTGGTCGAGCGCGTCGGTCGTGAAGAAGAAGCCGCGCCAGAACCAGCTCAGGTCGCGTCCGGACACTTCTTCCATGGTGCGGAAGAAGTCGGCGGGCTGGGGGTGCTTGAACGCCCAGCGCCGGGTGTACTCGCGGAACGCGGCGTCGAACACGTCGGCGCCGAGCACCTTGTTGCGCAGCGCGAGCAGCACGATGCTCGGCTTCACGTAGGCGAGACTGCCGAGGTTGTTGTTGTTCCTGTACCGGTTGGCCGGCGTCATGATCGGCTGCGCCGTGGGTGACTGGTCCAGCCGGATGACGAACTGGGTCTCGCCGAGGCGGGTCTGCCGGTCGCTGCGCTTCCAGTAGTCTTCCTCGGAGAACGTATTGATGAAGGTGTTGAAGCCTTCGTCCATCCAGGCGTAGCGCCGCTCGTCGCTGCCCACCGTCATTGGATACCACATGTGTCCGATCTCGTGGGTCACGACGTTGTACAGCTCCTCCAGCGTCTCCGCCGGCGCCTCCATCGCGACCATCGGATACTCCATGCCGGACACCGGCCCCTCGACCGCGCTGATCTGCGGGTAGGGATAGGGAAACCACCGCTCGCTGTACTCCTTGATCGAGAAGCGGCTCATCCTGGCGGCGTCCTTCCACGTCGCCGCGGACTCGGGGCGGTAGTAGGACTGGGCGATCGCGCCGTTGTAGCCGCTCGCATCCCACAGGTAGTTCGGCGCACCGGCCCAGGCGACGTCGCGCACGTGATCGGCCTTGAACTTCCAGGTCAGCGTGCCCGTGGCGCCGGCCGGTCGCGCGGCGCCGCTCTGGAGCTCCTCGGCGGTGACCACGTGGATGGTGCTGTCCGACTTGGCTGCCTGCGCCAGGCGGGCGCGCTCGGTGGCGGTGAGCACCGCGTCGGCGTTCTGGAGCACGCCGCTGCCGGCGACGATATAGCCGGCCGGGACGGTGACCTCATAGGTGAAGTCGCCGTACTCGAGGTAGAACTCGCCCTGGCCGAGGTACTGGAGCGTGTTCCAGCCGTGCACGTCATCGTACACCGCCATCCGAGGATACCACTGCGCCAGCTCGTAGAGCGCGCCGTCGCGGCCCATGCGGTCGGCGCCGTGCTCGGGAATGTTGAAGCTGTAGCTGATGCTGAGCGTCGTCGCGGTGCCGGGGGCGAGCGGTGTCGCGAGCTCGACGTACATCATGGTGTCGTCCACCCGGCTCTTGAGCGGCGCGGACGGGCCGGTGCGCTTGGCCGCGGTGATGCCGGGCGCGCCGGCCCGGCGGCGCACCGCGGGCGCGGCGGTGACGTCACCGGTCTGGGTGATGGAGCTGATGTCGAACCCGCCGTCGAAGCCCGCTCCGCCGAACCGGCTCTCCGATGCGTTCAACAGCGATCCGGTGCTGCCCGGCTTGAACAGATTCTGGTCCAGCTGGAGCCAGACGAACCGCAGGGTGTCGGGGGAGTTGTTGGTGTAACGGATGGATTCGGTGCCGGTGAGCCGCTTCGCCGTGGTGTCGAGTGTCGCCTGGATGGCGTAGTCGGCGCGCTGCTGCCAGTACTTCGGGCCCGGCGCGCCGTTGGGGCCGCGCACCTCGTTGGCCGGCGGGAAGTCGATCGGGCTGAAGATGCCGGTGTCCGCCACCGCCGGACGGATCGTCGCGGCCGGGGCCACCGGCCGCGTGGGCGTCGGCGGCGCGGGGGTCGGAGGTGTCGCGGGCGCGGTGGGCTGCTGGGCCGTGACGGGACGCGACAGCGTGAGCGCGAGCGCGGCGGAGACGGCAAGAAGCGCGGGCTTCATATCATTCCTGGTGCGGGTCGGCCGGACAGCGTAACGGAACGGAAACCTATACGGGCAGAGACGCGGCGTTGCTACAGGCGCGGCAGGGTGACGCCGGTCTGCGCCTGGTACTTGCCCGCCTTGTCCCGGTAGCTCGTCTCGCAGACGTCGTCGTCGTCGGCCTCGAAGAAGAGCACCTGGCAGATTCCCTCGTTGGCGTAGATGCGGGCCGGAAGCGGCGTGGTGTTGCTGATCTCGAGGGTGACGTGGCCTTCCCACTCCGGCTCGAACGGCGTCACGTTGGTGATGATGCCGCACCGCGCGTAGGTGCTCTTGCCGACGCAGATGGTGAGCACGTTGCGGGGGATGCGGAAATATTCCACCGAGCGGGCCAGCGCGAAGCTGTTGGGCGGGACGATGCACACGTCGCCCTCGTATTCGACGAAGCTCCGGCTGTCGAACTCCTTGGGATCCACGATCGCGGACAGCACGTTGGTGAAGATCTTGAACTCCGCCGCCACCCGCATGTCGTACCCGTACGACGACACGCCGTAGGAGATCACCTTGCGGCCGCGCGCGTCGGTCTGGCGCACCTGGGCGTCGACGAACGGCTCGATCATCCCGTGCTCGCGCGCCTGGTGCCGGATCCAGCGGTCGGACTTGATGGACATGAGGTTCGGGGTTGGAGACGGCGAGAATCTAAGGGCGGACGGGCGAGGGGAGTAGCGGCTCGGCGCGCCCGCCGCGGTCGACGGCGGAGCGCCCCGATGCCCGAGGGCGAGCGGGTTGTCTCCCGCACCGCCCGGGCTTACTATTCCGCCGGCCTAGTGAAAAATTTCACGAAAGCGCCCCGCACATGCTCCAGCCGTACGTTCCCATCCTGTTGTTGATCGTGTTCGTGGTCGCGAACGCCGCGATGTTCATCGCGCTCTCCCATCTGTTGTCCAGCACGCGACGCACCGCGGTCAAGATCGCTCCCTACGAGTCCGGCATGCCGGTCCTGGGGGACGCGCGGGAACGGGTCTCCCTCAAGTTCTACCTCGTCGCCATGCTCTTCATCATCTTCGACATCGAGGTGGTGTTCATGGTGCCATGGGCGGTGGCATTCCAGCAGCTTGCCGGTCTGAGGGGACTGCTGCTGATCGAGATGTTCGTCTTCATCCTCATCCTCGCGGTGGGGTACGTGTACGTGTGGAAGCGGGGTGCACTGGAGTGGGACTAGAACCGGAGCAACGACTCGACAATCCGGCGACCGAGAACGTCGCCGACGACATCACCGAGATGTCGGTCACGTCGCCCAACTGGGTCACGACGCGGCTGGACTTCCTGGTGAACTGGGCGCGCAAGAACTCCCTCTGGCCGATGCCGTTCGGCACCGCGTGCTGCGCCATCGAGTACATGGCGACCGCGGCGAGCCGCTTCGACATCGCGCGGTTCGGGATGGAACGGCAGAGCTTCTCGCCCCGCCAGGCCGACGTGTTCATCTGCGCCGGCCGGGTGCCGTTCAAGCTGGCCCCGGTGCTCCGGCGCATCTGGGACCAGATGCCGCAGCCCAAGTGGTGCATCTCGATGGGGGCCTGCGCGTCGTCCGGCGGGATCTTCGACAACTACTCGATGGTGCAGGGCATCGACACGATCATGCCGGTGGACGTCTACGTGCCCGGCTGTCCGCCGCGGCCGGAGGGACTGATCTACGGCATCCGGCTGCTGCAGAAGAAAATCGAAGGTGAGACGTTCACCGACGAGGCGCTCCGCGAGGAGCGGCTGGTCGGGCGCGACGGACTGTTCCTTCCGCCCGAGCGGGTGGATGAGCTCTCCGAGCCGTTCGGCAACTCGGTGCAGCAGACGCGGTCGGCATGACGGTTTCCGCTCTACGGGAAGCGTTCGGCTCGGCGATCGTGCGACACGCCGTCATCTGCGGCGATACCATCGTGTGGGTGAGCCGGGACCGCATCCACGACGCGCTCGCCTGGCTCCAGGCCACGCCGGACCAGGATTACAATTACCTCACCGACATCACGGCGGTCGAGTACCGCGACACCGAGCGGCCGCTCGAGATCGTCTGGCAGCTCCGCTCCCTGGCCCGCAAGGTCGATCTCCGCGTGAAGGTCGCGCTGGACAAGCGCGCGCCGCTCGAGGTCCCCACCTGCTGGGACCTCTGGAAGGGCGCCGACTGGCTCGAGCGCGAGGTGTACGACATGTTCGGCGTCACCTTCACCGGCCACCCCGACCTGCGCCGCATCCTCATGTGGGAGACCTACGCGGAGGGCTATCCGCTGCGGAAGGATTTCCCGCTCCGCGGCCACTTCAGCCGCGCGGAGCAGACCCGCCAGGCGCTCGCCGCCAACCCCGAAGCGAACTATTCGCTGGAAGAGCTGTCCATCGCCGAGGCATACCACGAGCTGCCGAAGGAGATGCGCGAGCGGCTGCGCCACGGCGAGCGAGGATTCCTCAAGTGAGCATCCGTACCGTCGAAATGGCGCTGAGCACGCCCGGGCTCGACGCCGAAGGGCGGCCGGTCCAGGTGCCGCTCGGCGTCGGCGGGCGCGACACCGCCGAATCCCGGATTCCGGGCCACTACGACGAGGATTTCGGCGCCGAGCACATGCTGGTGAACATCGGCCCGCAGCACCCGGCGACGCACGGCGTGCTGCGCCTGGTGCTCGAGCTCGAGGGCGAGACGGTGAAGCGGTGCATTCCGCACATCGGCTACCTGCACTCCGGCTTCGAGAAGCTGGGCGAGTACCGGCAGTACAACCAGATCATTCCGCTCACCGACCGCACCGACTACCTGAGCCCGATGGCGAACAACGTCTGCCTCGCGCTCGCGGCCGAGAAGCTGATGGGCATCGAGATCACCGAGCGCTGTCGGGTGCTCCGCGTGATCGCATGCGAGATGAGCCGCATCATCTCGCACCTGGTCTGGCTCGGCACGACCGGGATTGATCTCGGTGCCTTCACGCCGTTCCTGTGGAGCTTCCAGGAGCGGGAGCGGATCTACAACCTGCAGGAGGCGTGGACCGGCGCGCGGCTCACCACCAGCCTCACCCGCGTCGGCGGCATGATGGCCGACATTCCCGACGGCTTCGAGGCCGGCCTCCGCGAGTTCACCCGCACCTTCCCCAACACGCTGCGCGAAGTGGACACGATGTTCACCCGCAACGCCATCTGGTGCGGGCGCACCCAGGGCGTCGGCGTGCTGACGGCGGCGGAGGCGATCAACTACTCGCTCTCCGGCCCGATGCTCCGCGCCAGTGCGGTGGACTACGACGTGCGGAAGGATCGTCCGTATCTCGGCTACGAGACGTACGACTTCGACGTGGCGATCGGCGAGCACGGCGACATCTACGACCGGTATCGCATCCGGCTGGAGGAGATGTTCCAGGCTAACCGGATCCTGGAGCAGGCGCTCGACCGGCTCGCGGCACTCAAGGGCGCCCCGCTCAACGTGGACGATCCCCGCCTCATCCTGCCGCCCAAGCGGCGTGCGATGAGCGACATGGAGGCGATGATCTACCACTTCAAGCAGGTGATGGAAGGGATCAAGCCGCCGGTGGGCGAAGCGTACATGGGCATCGAGAACCCCAAGGGCGAGCTGGGCTACTACTTCGTGTCCGACGGCAGCGCCAAGCCGGTGCGCTGGCGCATCCGGCCGCCGGCGTTCATCAACCTGGCGTCGCTGCCGAAGATGTGCGAAGGCGCGCTCCTGTCGGACGTGATCGCGATCAACGCCAGCGTGGACATCGTCATGGGAGAGGTGGACCGATGAGCCTGAAGAGCGAGCAGACGTCCGCGCACGGCGGCGTGCCCGAGACCACCGCGCCGTATCAGCCGGTGTTCGTCGGCGCGGCGCGCGCGGAGCTCGAGCGGCTCCGGCCGAGCTATCCCACCATGCAGGCGCTGCTGCTGCCCGCGCTCTGGATCATCCAGCGGGAGCGCGGCTGGATCAGCGAAGCGGCCATGGCGGAAGCGGGCGAGGTGCTCAAGCTGACCCCGGCGTACGTCAAGGGCGTCGTCACCTTCTATACGATGTACCATACTCATCCGGTCGGCCGACATTTCATTCAGGTGTGCACCACGTCGCCCTGCAGCATCTGCGGCTCGGAGGAGACGCTCGCCGCCATCCTCCGCTATACCGGCTGCGGCGAGCTGGGCGCCACCAGCTCCGACGGCCGCTTCACCGTGATCGAGGTCGAATGCCTCGGCGCCTGCGGCTTCGTCACGCCGATCATGGTGGACGACGACTTCATCGAGAGCGTGACGCCGGAGCGCGTGCCGGACATCCTCGCGAGGTATCCGTAATGGGCTTTCCGTATCCCAGTGATCCCAGGGAGACCGTTCTACTCTCGAAGTACTTCGGCGATGCCGGCGCCCGCAGCTACACGGGCTGGACCGAGCGCGGGGGCTACGAGGGCGTGAAGACGGCGCTCGGCATGGCGCCCGAGGCGGTGGTCGAGGAGATGAAGGCGTCCGGCCTGCGCGGCCGCGGCGGGGCCGGCTTCCCGACCGGCCTCAAGTGGTCGCTCATGCCGAAGAAGGCCGACAAGCCGCACTATCTCGTCTGCAACGCCGACGAGTCGGAGCCCGGCACCTTCAAGGACCGCGAGATCATGCGGTGGACGCCGCACGCGCTGATCGAGGGTTGCCTCATCGCGGCGCACGCCATCCGGGCCGAGCGGATCTACATCTACATCCGGGGCGAGTACACCGAGCCCCTCGCGATCATGGAGCGCGCGGTGGCCGAGGCGTACGCCAACGGCGCCGCGGGCGAGAACGTCTTCGGCTCGGGGACGCGGATCGACGTCACGCTGCACCGCGGCGCCGGCGCGTACATCTGCGGCGAAGAGACCGCGATGCTCAACTCGCTCGAGGGGAAGCGGGGCAATCCGCGGATCAAGCCGCCGTACCCCGCCCAGGCCGGCGTCTTCGGCCTGCCGACCACGATCAACAACGTCGAGACGCTCGCCGCGGTGCCGCACATCATGGTGCGCGGCGCGGCGTGGTACAAGTCGCTGTCACTCAGCAATCCCAAGAGCACCGGCACCAAGCTGATCTCGGTGTGCGGCCACGTCGCCAGGCCGGGCAACTACGAAGTGACGATGGGCACGCCGATGAGGGAGCTGATCTACGACATGTGCGGCGGCATGCGGCCGGGCCGCACGCTCAAGGCGGTGATCCCGGGCGGCTCGTCGGTCCCGATCATGAACGCCGAAGAAGCCGACCGCTGCCTGCTCGACTACGAGGGCGTCGTCGCCGCCGGCTCGATGCTCGGCTCGGCGGGCATGATCGTGATGGATGACTCGACCGACATGGTCCGCGCCATCTGGCGCCTGGCGAAGTTCTACGCCCACGAATCGTGCGCCCAGTGCACCCAGTGCCGCGAGGGCACGGCGTGGACGACGAAGATCCTCGAGCGGATCCTCGCGGGGCTGGGGAAGGAATCGGATCTGCAGCTCCTGCTCGATCTCTCGGAGAACATGACCGGCAAGACGATCTGCGTGCTGAGCGATTCCTGCGCCGCGCCGATCGTGAGCGGCATCCAGAAGTTCCGCGGCGAGTTCGACGCCTACCTCGCGAAGGCCCGTACGCCGGCGATGGCGACTGCCTGATGGCCGATGAGCTGTTGACCGTCACGATCGACGGGATCGCGGTGCAGGTGCCGAAGGGCACCACGATCATCGAGGCCGCCAAGCAGGCCGGCGTACTGGTGCCGCACTACTGTTATCACCCGTCGCTCCCGTCGCCCGCGCTCTGCCGGATGTGCCTGGTGGAGGTGGAGAAGTCGGCCAAGCTGCAGCCGGCGTGCGTCACCGCGGTCAGCGAGGGGCAGGTGGTCCACGTCTCCAGCGAAAAGGCCAAGGAGGCGCGGAAGGGCGTGCTCGAGTTCCTGCTGATCAACCATCCGCTCGACTGCCCCATCTGCGACCAGTCCGGCGAGTGCGAGCTGCAGGACTACACCTTCCAGGAAGGTCGAGCCAGCACGCGCTACTCGGAGTACGCCAAGCGGTACAATCCGGTCGAGGACTTCGGGCCCGACATCATCTACGTGCCCAACCGCTGCATCCTCTGCACCCGCTGCGTCCGCTTCATGGAAGACGTCGCGGAGACGCCGGTGCTCAACGTCTCCGAGCGCGGCGACCGCGCCTACATCGGCATCGCGCCGGAGCAGGAGCTCGACCATGCCTGGTCGGGCAACGTGGTGGATCTCTGTCCGGTCGGCTCGCTGCTGTCGAAGGACTTCCTGCACAAGGCGCGGGCCTGGGACCTCGACAAGACGGCGAGCATCTGCCCCGGCTGCACCCAGGGCTGCAACATCAACATCGACACCCGTGACGACGTCGTCGTGCGCTTCCGTCCGCGGCCCAACCTCGATGTGAACCGCCACTTCATGTGCGACTACGGGCGGATGGGCTACCGCTGGCTGAATCGCGGCGACCGGCTGGAGGCGCCGCTCATGCTCGACGGCGGCCGTCTCGTCGCCACCGACTGGGACACGGCGCTGGATCGCTTCGGCGCGCTGCTCGACGACGCGGCGGGACCGGCGGTGCTGCTCGCATCGGGCCGCACGGCGACGGAATCGCTGGGCTTCGTGCGCCGGCTGCTCGATCGGCCGGACGTCACCGCCGCCATCAAGGTGCCGCTGGGCGACGAGGCACCGCTCGCGGGGATTCCGAATCTCGCGCTGCGTCGCGAGCGGGTGCCGAACCTGCACGGCGCCCAGCTCGCCGGCTACGGCACCGACTGGGCGGCGGCGGTCCGCGCCGCGTCGACTGCCGGGCTCGTCGTGCTGCTCGATCCGGAGCTCGACCGGGACGACCTCGCCGCGCTGAGCGGACTGCCGGGACGGCTCGTCGTCATGGGCACGCTCCTCGCCGACGAGCTGCGCGGCGCCGAGCTGGTGCTGCCGGTGACGACGATGGCGGAGGAGAACGGGACCTACGTCAACCGCGATGGGCGGGTGCAGCGTTTCCTGCAGGCCAAGGCGCCGCCGGGAATGGCGCGCCCGGCGTGGTGGATCGCGGGCGAGGTGCTCGCCGGCCCCGGACCCGACGCCGACGCGCCGGCGACCGCGGCCGACGCCTTTGCCCGGCTTGGCGCGATGTACGCCGCGTTCGCCGGCCTGACCTACGCCGAACTGGGTCTCACCGGCCGAATGATCCCATTGATGGGCACGAGCGGCGCCGCGGCCGGAGCGGCGCGATGACGCCGGAGATGAAGGGCTTTCTGCTCCTCACGGTCATCAAGCTCATCGTGGTGTTCACCGTCATCATGACGGGCGTCGCGCTGCTGACACTGATGGAGCGGAAGGTCAGCGCGTGGATGCAGAACCGCATGGGGCCGAACCGCGTCGGCATCGCGGGCCTGCTCCAGCCCGCGGCGGACGGGCTCAAGAACATCCTCAAGGAAGAGACCTATCCCGCGGAGGCCAACCGCGTGCTCTTCCTGCTGGCGCCGGCGCTGTCGTTCATACCGGCGCTGCTGCTCGCGGCGGTGATCCCGCTGGCGGCGCCGCTGCCGGTCGACTTCGCGTTCACGCTGGGCCCGTTGGGCGCCTTCGCCTATCACGGGCTGATGCCGGTGCAGGTGGCGGACCTGCCGATCGGATTTCTCTTCGTGCTCGCCATCAGCTCGATGGGCGTGTACGGGATCGCGCTGGCGGGCTGGTCGTCCAACTCGAAGTACTCGCTGCTCGGCGGGCTCCGCGCCAGCGCGCAGCTCATCTCCTACGAAGTCGCCATGGGGCTGAGCCTGATTCCGGTGCTGCTCCTGTCAGGGAACGTGTCGTTTTCGGTGATCATCGCCGAGCAGCAGCGGGGACCCTGGTACGTGCTGCCGCTCTTTCTTTCGTTCTTCGTGTTTCTGGTGAGCGGATTCGCCGAGACCAACCGGCTGCCGTTCGACCTGCCGGAGGCGGAGTCCGAGCTGATCGCCGGCTATCACACCGAGTACAGCGCGATGAAGTTCTCCATGTTCTTCATCGCCGAGTACGCCAACGTCGTCACGGTGTGCATGATGGTGGCGACGCTCTTCTTCGGCGGCTGGGACATCCCGTTCATCCACTGGGACGAGAGCGGCGGCGTGCTGCCGACCATCGTGACCGGGCTCATCTTCTTCCTGAAGGTCTTCTTCTGGATCTTCTTCGTGATGTGGATCCGCTGGACGCTGCCGCGCTTCCGCTACGATCAGCTGATGTCGCTCGGCTGGAAGGTGCTGCTGCCGATGGCGCTGGCGTACGTGATGGTGATCGGCCTCGCGACGTACCTGATCGGCGACGTCGCCCACATTGCGAGCCCGGTAACCCGCGGTCTCATCCTGTTCGCGCTCAACCTGGTGCTCGGCTGCGGCGTGTTCCTGGTGCTGGATCGGGGCAACGTGGTCAGCGGCAGCGAGCGGCGCCGCGTCCCCGGCCGGCGCGCGGCGCCGCTTCGAGTGGGAGGCTGACCGGTGGCGATCGGCGTCAAGGTGATGAAGCGGCCCGAGCGCGAGGTGAGCTACGTGCGCGCCACGCTCAAGGGGATGGCGCTCACCTTCAAGCACATGTTCCAGCCCCGGGTCACCATGCAGTACCCGGAGCAGAAGAGCACCGACGAGTGGCGCATCTCGCCGCGGTGGCGGGGCACCCACCGGATGCTCACCGACGAGCAGGGGCGCTCGAAGTGCGTTGCCTGCGGCCTCTGCCCCCAGGTCTGCCCGGCCAACTGCATCAAGCTGGTGCCGGGCGAGGACGAAGAGGGCAACCGCTACCCGCTGATCTATGAGATCGACGAGTTCCGCTGCGTGTTCTGCGGCTACTGCCAGGAGGTCTGTCCCGAGGAGGCGATCCACGTGGGCGTACACTACGAGAACGCCGAATACACCCGGGGCCGGTTCGTGTACGACCTCGAGCGGCTCAGCTCGCAGACCCACGCGGTGAGCACCCTCTGGGACCCCGCCGACCCAAAGGGCGAGTGACCCGATGACCGAGATCGTCTTCTACATCCTCGCGGCGGCGGCGGTGGTGGGTGCGGCGCTCTGTGTGCTCCAGCGCAGCCCGATCGCGTCGGCGCTGTGGCTCATGACCACGATGTTCTCGCTTGCCTGCATCTTCGTGCTGCTCGGCGCCCAGCTCATCGGCATTCTGCAGGTGCTGGTGTACGTCGGCGCGGTGCTGGTGCTGTTCCTCTTCGTGGTGATGCTGCTCAATCTCAGTCACGAGGGCTCCGATCTGCGCGGGCCGTGGGGCGTCGGGGCGGCGGTCGTCGTGATCGGCCTGCTCGCGGTGGAGCTGTTCGGGCTGTGGCAGTACACGCCGGCGCGGCTGGCCCGCGAGGTGGCGCAGGCGCCGCAGCTCGCCGATCCGCGCCTCGCGTTTCCGGCGGCGCTCTCGATGCACGCGGTCGCGACGCCCAACGTGGTGGAAGATCTCGCGGCGCCGCTGTTCCAGACCTACCTGATCCCCTTCGAGGTGACCTCGGTGCTGCTTCTCGCCGCGGCGGTCGGCGCCGTCGTGCTGGCGAAGCGGAGGATCTGATGCCGCCCGCCGCTCCCATCGCGCCGCTGCTGGGGCCCGCGCTCGGGCTTTCGGCGGTGCTGTTCACGCTGGGCGTCGCCGGCGTACTGCTCCGGCGCAATGCGATCGTGCTCTTCATGTGCATCGAGCTGATGCTCAATGCGGTCAACCTCGCCTTCATTGCGCTGGCCCAGCTCCAGGGCGTGGGCGGGCAGATCATGGTGTTCTTCGTGATGACGGTGGCGGCCGCGGAGGCGGCGGTCGGGCTCGCGATCATCCTGGCGATCTTCCGCCACAACCAGTCGGTGGACCTCCAGAACGTGAACCTGCTGCACGGATGACCGCGCCCATCATCGGCCTCGTCTGGGTCGTCGTGGCGCTGCCGCTCCTCGGCGCGGTGCTCAACGGCCTCATCGCCGTGCTGCGCCCGCAGGCGAAGAGCGCGGTGTCGGTCATCGGCCCCGGCGTGCTGGTCGGGGCCTTCATCATGGCGGCCGCCGTCGTCGTCGGGCTCGCCGGGCTGCCGCCGGACGCCCCGCAGGTGGTGCGCATCTGGCCCTGGCTGGTAGCCGGGCGGCTGGACGTGGACATCGCCTTTCTGGTGGACCGGCTCTCCGCCGTGATGCTGCTCGTCGTCACCGGCATCGGCAGCCTGATCCACATCTTCAGCATCGGCTACATGCGGAGCGACGAGGGCTACGCGCGCTACTTCGCGTACCTCAACCTCTTCGTCGTGTTCATGCTGGTGCTGGTGCTCGGGTCGAACATGCCGGTGGTGTTCATCGGCTGGGAAGGCGTCGGGCTCGCGTCCTACCTGCTGATCGGCTTCTGGTTCAGCGACGAGCAGAACGCCGCCGCGGGGAAGAAGGCGTTCCTGGTCAACCGGATCGGCGACTTCGGCTTTCTCGTCGCCATGTTCCTGGTGTGGAATCACGTCGGCGCGCTGGACTTCTCCACCGTGCTCGGTGCGCCGTGGGTGCCCGGCGGTGCGCTCGTCACCGCGGTGACGCTCTTCCTCTTCCTCGGCTGCGCCGGCAAGTCGGCGCAGATTCCGCTCTACGTCTGGCTCCCCGACGCCATGGCCGGGCCCACGCCGGTCTCCGCCCTGATCCACGCGGCGACGATGGTGACGGCGGGCGTCTACCTCGTTGCGCGCACGGGGCTGCTGTTCGCGGCGGCGCCGCTCTCGAGCGCCGTGGTCGCCGGCATCGGCGCGCTCACCGCACTCTTCGCCGCGACGATCGGCCTCCGGCAGTACGACATCAAGAAGGTGCTGGCGTACTCCACGGTGTCCCAACTCGGCTACATGTTCGTCGGCGTGGGCGCCGGCGCGTACGCCGCCGGCATCTTCCACCTCGTCACCCACGCCTTCTTCAAGGCGCTCCTGTTCCTCGGCGCCGGCAGCGTGATCCACGCGATGCACCACGCGTATCACGCCACCCACTCGCACGATGACGCCCAGGACATGCGCAACATGGGCGGCCTCCGGCGCTACCTGCCGGTCACCTGGGTGCTGATGTGGATCGCGACGCTCGCGATCGCCGGCGTGCCGCCGTTCTCCGGCTTCTTCTCCAAGGACGAGATCCTCGGCGCCGCCTTCGCCCGCGGCGCGGCGGGCCAGCCGATCTACTACGTCTTCTACGCCATGCTGGTCGTCGCGGCGTTCATCACCGCGTACTACATGGCGCGCCTCATGGCGATGACCTTCCACGGCGCGAGCCGCGCGACCGCCGCGGAACGGGAGCAGCTGCACGAGGCGCCGTGGAGCATGACGGGGCCGCTCATCGTGCTCGGCATCGGGAGTGCCGTGGCCGGCGTGCTCAACCTGCCCACCCTCGTCGGCGGGCACGCGTGGCTGGAGCACTGGCTCGAGCCGGTCACCGGCATCGCCACCCGGCTCTCGGGGTTCCGGCCGGTGGCGGGGAATCACGAGGCGGTGCTCGTCGGCCTCGCGGTGCTGGTCGGCGTCGCCGGGCTGATCGCCGGGTTCCGCGCGACCACGGCGCGCGCGCTCGTCCCCGCGCGCGAGGCCGCGCCCGACACCGGGCTCGCGCGCCTGGTGTACCACAAGTTCTACGTGGACGAGCTGTACGAGCGGTTCATCGTGCGGCCCATCGTCACCTTCTCCCGCGTGTTCCTCTGGCGGATCTTCGACCAGGGGGTGGTGGACGGCGTCGCGGTGAACGGCTCCGCCCGGCTGTTCCGCGGCATCGGCTGGCTCGGGAGCCGGCTGCAGAGCGGACAGGTGGGACTCTACATCGTCGTGTTCGTGGTCGGCGCCATCTGGATCCTTCGCACCATTCTCGGGTGACGCGGCATGGCTGAGATCGAGCTGGTCCTCCGGCATTTCCTCGCCAGCATCGGCTACGCGCACTGGATCCTGCACGTGCTGCTGATCCTGCCGCTGGTCGGCGCGGTGGGCCTGCTGCTCTCGCCGGGCTCGTGGGCGCGCTGGTTCACGCTGGTGGTCGCGGCGCTGGAGTTCGGGCTGGCACTCGGACTCTGGTTCGCCTTCGACCCGACCAACGGCGGCATCCAGTTCGAGACCACCATCGCCTGGATTCCGGGGTGGGGCATCAGCTACCACGTCGGGCTCGACGGCATCTCGCTCTTCATGGTGCTGCTGGCGACCGGCATGATGCCGCTGCTGGTCTGGGGAAGCTGGCACTCGATCCAGAACCGCCGCCGCGGCTATTACGCGCTGCTGCTGGCGCTCAAGGCGGCCATGGTCGGCGTGTTCATCTCGCTCGACCTCTTCCTCTTCTACTGCTTCTGGGAGCTGCTGCTCATCCCGATGTACTTCCTGATCGGGGTCTGGGGCAGCGCCAACCGGCTCTACGCGGCGACGAAGTTCGTGATCTACACCTTCGCCGGCTCGATCCTGATGCTGGTCGCGATCATCGCGATGGTGTGGCTGGTGGGCCGCTCCACCGGAACGTACTCGTTCGACTACGATCACCTGCTGAGCAACAGCGCCGCGCTCGGGCCGGCGGCGCCATGGCTCTTCACCGCGTTCGCGCTCGCCTTCGCGGTGAAGGTGCCGCTCTTCCCGTTCCACACCTGGCTGCCCGACGCGCACACCGAGGCGCCGACGGCGGGCAGCGTGGACCTCGCGGTGATCCTGCTCAAGATGGGCACCTACGGCTTCCTCCGCTTCGCGATTCCGTTCTTCCCGGCGTTCGCGCTGTCGAAGACGGTATCCGCGATCTTCGTGACGCTCGCCGTCGCCGGCATCATCTACGCGGCGCTCGTCTCCATGGTGCAGCCCGATCTCAAGCGGCTGGTCGCCTACTCGTCGGTGAGTCACCTCGGCTTCGTGATGCTGGGGATCTGGGGGAGTACGGTGGAGAGCGTGCAGGGCGCCATCATGGTGATGCTCTCGCACGGCATCTCGACCGGCTGTCTCTTCTTCCTGATCGGCATGCTGTACGACCGGCGACATACCCGGCAGATCGCCGACTTCGGCGGCCTCGCCCGCGTGGCGCCGCTGATGGCGACGGCGTTCGTGATCACCGCGTTCGCCTCGATCGGCCTGCCGGGCCTCAACGGCTTCGTCGGCGAGTTCCTCGTGCTGCTCGGCAGCTTCGGCCGCTACCCGCTGGCGGTGACGCTCGCGGCGACGGTGGTGATCTTCGCCGCGTGGTACCTGCTGTGGGCGGTGCAGCGGGTCTTCTTCAATCCGATGACGAACCCCGAGAACCGCACCATGCGCGACGTGGACCTGCGCGAGCTGGCGGTGCTGTTCCCGCTGGTCTTCTCGATGGTGTGGATGGGCATCTATCCCCAGCCGTTCCTCCGGCGCACCGAAGCGGCGAGCCGCCGCTACGTCGAGATGGTGCGGCCGTACCTGCCGCCGCCGGCCAACGCCGCTGCGGCCGGCGCGGCGGCGGCCGTGGTGGAGGCCCGGCCGTGAACGCGCTCGACACCACCACGCCGATCGGCGCCACGCTGGCGCTGCTGCCCGAGCTCCTGCTCACCGGCTGGTCGCTGGTGGTGCTGCTCGTCGTCGCCTGGCGGCACGAGGGCGAGCGCGACAGCCGGTTCGCCGGCTGGCTCTCGTTCGCCGGGATCCTGCTCTCGCTCGCCGCGGTGCTGGGCATGTGGCATGGCGATTGGCACAGCGAAGGCATCGCGCACATGGTGGCGCTGGATTCGTTCCGCTACGCCTCCGCCACGCTCATCCTCCTGCTCGCCGGAGCGTCGACGCTTCTGTCGCTCCGCTACCTCGGCCGGCAGCGGCTGCTTGCGCCGGAGTACTACCCGCTGATCCTCTTCGCCACGATCGGCATGCTGGTCATGGCCGCGGCGACCGACCTCATCCTGATCTTCCTCGGGCTCGAGGTGATGTCGGTCGCGGTGTACGTGCTCTCCGGCTTCGACCGCTACCGCCGCTCGTCCGCGGAGGCTGCGCTCAAGTATTTCCTGATCGGCGCGTTCGCCTCGAGCTTCCTGCTGTACGGTATCGCGCTCATCTGGGGCGCGACGGGCCAGACCAATCTCTCCCTCATCGCGGCGCAGCTCGCCGGCGGCGCGCCGACCATGGCGTCGCTCGGCCTCGGGCTGCTGCTGATCGGCTTCGGCTTCAAGGTGTCCGCGGTGCCGTTCCACATGTGGGCGCCCGACGTCTACGACGGCGCGCCCACGCCGGTCACCGGCTTCATGGCGACCGGCGTGAAAGCGGCCGCGTTCGTCGCGCTGGTGCGGGTGCTGGACCAGGGCTTCATCGCGCAGGCGCACCAGTGGCAGCCGGTCATCGGCGTGCTCGCCGTCGCCACGATCCTGGTCGGCAACATCACGGCGCTGGCGCAGGAGTCGCTCAAGCGGATGCTGGCGTACAGCTCGGTAGCCCACGCCGGTTACCTGCTCGTCGCCGCATGGCCGGGGACGGCGTTCGGCTCCGGCGCGGTGCTTTTCTATCTCGCCGCCTACTGCGTCACCACGCTGGCGAGCTTCGGCATCCTCGCGGCCATCGAGCACGTGGGCAGCCGGACCGTGCTGATCGACGACCTCGAGGGCCTCTTCAGCAAGCGCCCCTGGGGCGCCACGTCACTCGCCGTCTGCCTGCTCTCGCTGCTGGGCTTTCCCGGCACCTTCGGCTTCGTGGGGAAGTGGTACATCATCTCGTCGGTGCTGCGCGAGGGATCGTGGATCCTGCCGGTGGCGGTCGCGGTGGGCAGCCTGATCTCGATCGGTTACTATCTCCCCGTGATCACGGCGATGACGTTCAAGCCGGAGCGCACCATTGACGCGCACCGGCAGGTCGCCTTTTCCCGGGCCGGCAAGGCGATCGTGGCGATGGCCGTCCTCCTGATCCTGCTCTTCGGCGTGTGGCCCACCGCACTCCTGAACTCGGCGGTGCGGAGCGCCCGGACCCTCGCGCCGCAGGCGGTCGTGACCGAGGTCCCATGAACGTTCCCAAATCCATCTTCCGGGAGTACGACGTCCGCGGTCTGGTGGACACCCAGCTCACGCCCGAGCTCGCCCGCGCGCTCGGCCGGGCCTACGCGAGCGTCGGCTGGGACAAGCTCGGCCGCGCCCCGACCCTCGCGGTGGGGCGGGACAACCGGCCGTCCGGCACCGCGCTGGCCGCGGCCGTCCGGCGGGGCATCGTGGACGCCGGCGGCACCGCCATCGATATCGGCATGCTGCCGACGCCGGCGCTCTACTTCGCGGTGTACGCGTTAGGCACCGACGGCGGGCTCCAGGTCACCGGCTCGCACAACCCGCCGGAGTTCAACGGCTTCAAGATGGTGCTCGCCGGCGACGCCCTTCACGGCGACGAGATCCTGGGCCTCTGGGAAACGATCGTCGCCGAGCGGTGGCGCACCGGCGAGGGCCGGGAGACCAGCGACGCGAGCGTGCTGGGCCGCTACAAGGACGCGATCGCGGTGCGCAATCGGCTCACCCGTCCGGTGCAGGCGGTGGTGGACTGCGGCAATGGCGTGAGCAGCGTCGTCGCCGTCGCCACGCTCCAGTCGATGGGCGCCGAGGTGACGCCGCTGTTCTGCGAGTCGGACGGCACCTTTCCCAATCACCATCCCGACCCGACGGTGCCCGCCAATCTCGTCGATCTCCAGGCCGCCGTCCGCCGAACCGGCGCCGAGCTCGGCATCGCGTTCGACGGCGACGGCGACCGGATCGGCGCGGTCACCGAGACCGGCGAGATCATCTTCGGCGACCAGCTCCTCGTGCTCTTCGGTCGCGACGCGGTGCGCCGCTTCGGCCCCGGCACACCGGTGATCTTCGACGTGAAGTGCTCCGAGGTGCTGCCGCAGGCGCTGGCCGCCGCCGGCGCGCGGCCGGTCATGTGGAAGACCGGGCACTCGCTGATCAAGGCCAAGATGAAGGACGAGAAGGCGCCGCTGGCGGGCGAGATGAGCGGCCACATCTTCTTCGGCGGCGACTACCTCGGCTTCGACGACGCGCTCTTCGCCGCGGCGCGGCTGCTGGAAATCGTGAGCCGTCACGGCTTCGGCCTCGCCGGCCTTCTCGCCGATCTGCCGAAAACCTGCGCCACGCCCGAGATCCGCGTAGAGTGCGCCGAGGACGAGAAGTTCGTCATCGCCGAGCGCGCGGCCGAGCATTTCGCGGCACGCTATCCGGTGAACACGATCGACGGCGTGCGGATGACGTTCCCACATGGCTGGGGGCTCATCCGCGCCTCCAACACCCAGCCGGTGCTGGTGCTGCGCTTCGAGGCCACCGACCCCGCGTCGCTCGAGCAGTATCGCGGCGAGGTCATGGGCTGGCTTGCCGCCCAGGGCGTCAGCGTCTAGCGCCGGGCGCCGCACCCGGCTCTTCATCGCGGCCGTCTTCGCGGCCGCGCTGCTCTTCGCGGGGCACTGGCTCACCACGTTCCTGACGGACCGGTGGTGGGCCGCCGAAGTGACGCCCGCCGCCGTTCCCTTCATCACCCAGGTGCACCTGCTCCGGCTCGTGCTCGAGCTCGGCGGCATCCTGCTCGCCGTCGCCTGGTTCATCGGGCATCTGCTCGTGGTGTACCGCGCGATCGGCTCCGTGCAGGTTCCGCGGCACGTCGCCAACCTCGAGTTCCGCGAGACGGTGACGCCCGGCGCGCTGCTCGGCGGTGCCGTCGGCGTCGGCGCGCTGCTCGGGTTGCTCGCGGGGAGCGGCATGGGCGACCTGTGGCCCGCGGTCGCGCTGGCATGGCACGGCGTGACGGTGGGCCTGCGGGAGCCGCTGCTGGGCCACGATGCCGGCGTCTATGCGGCACAGCTCCCGCTCTGGCGCGCGCTCCACGGATTCGCGCTGCTGCTCGCGCTGCTCGGACTCGGCACGGTGCTGCTGCTCTACGTGCTGGTCGGCGCGGTGCGGTGGATGGACGGGCGCCCGGCGCTCAACGACCATGCCCGCCGGCACCTCGGCTGGCTGCTCGCGGCACTCGCCGCGTGCCTCGCGTGGGGCTATCTGCTGGAGCCGTACGAGCGGGTCGGCGGCATTCCCGGTCCGGTGGACGCCGCCGGCTTCGGTGTCGTCTCGCTCGTCGCCCCCGCACTCGCCGGCGTGGCGCTCACCACGACCGCGCTCTCGATCCTGTGGGCGATCCGGCCGCGCCACGCGCTGGCGCTCGCCGGCTGGCTCATTCTCGTCGCCGCCTCGACCATCGGACACTACATCGTGCCGGCCTTCGCCGGACGGCACGAGCCGTCGGTCGCCGAATCTCCGCCCACCCGCGACCTCGCTCGCGCGGCATGGGGCCTCGAGGCGATGCGCGAGTCCACCTTCGCCGTCGCCGACACGGTGATCACGCCGGCGCTCTCACTCTGGGGGCCGGCGGTACTCGGCGGCGCGCCGGAGGACAGTACGCCGCCCGTGGTGGACCCGGTGCTGCTCCAGCTCGGCTCGCGGCCGCAGCCGGCGTGGCTGGTGCTGCGGGGCGAGGGCGCGGCCGGGACGCTATACGCGCTGGCCGACGACCGCGCCTCCGCCGCCGGCGCGCCGCTCTATCTTCGCCGTGGCGACACCCTCGCGTACCCCGCGCCGAACGCCTTCGACACGCTCTCGCGCCACGCCGTTCGGCCGTACGCTGCCAGCTACGAGTTGGATGCCGCGGCCCGCGGCCCGGTCGCGGGTGGTTGGGCTCGGCGGTTTGCGCTCGCGTGGGCGCTCCAGGCGACACCGCTCCTCTCCGATGTGCCGCTCGATACCCGGGTGGCGTGGCGACTTTCTCCGGAGAGCCGGCTCGCGGCCATCGCCCCGTTCGCCCAGTGGAGCGCGCCGGCGGCGGCGCTGATCGACGACCGCCTCGTCTGGCTGGCCGACGGCTACGTCGCCGCGCGGACCTTTCCGCTCGCCGATACGCTCCGCTGGCGCGGTGAGCTGGCCACGACGGTGCGCGCCGGCTTCCGTGGCGTGATCGACGCCGAGAGCGGGCGCACGAGAGTATTCCTGCGGGAGGACGGTGGCCCGATAGCCGCTGCGTGGGCGGACCTGGCCGGCGGCGTGGTCGAGCCGGAGAGCGCGCTGCCGTCGGCGATCGCCGGCGCGAGCCGCTATCCAACCGAGCTGCTGCAGGTGCAGGCGAAGGTGCTGGCCCAGCCGCCGTGGAGCGCAGGCGTTCCGGCGGGCACCGACTCGGCCCGCCGGGCGGCGCCTCCGGGCACGGCGTGGCGCGGCGCTTCCGCGCCGTCGCTCACGATCGCATTCGACCAACCGCGCGAGCCGCGCCTCAGCGCCGTGCTCGAGGGGCGCGGTGATGGGACGCTGCTGCTGACGCGCATCGACTCCGCGGTCGGCCTGCCGGCGGCGGCGATGCTCACGACGCGCTGGCACCGCTTCGTCACCTTCGAACAGCTGCGCGATTCCGTGGCAGCCGCCGGCGCCAGGCTCGAGACCGGCCCGGTTCGCCTCTGGCTCGGCCCGCGCGGCCTCGGCGCGTATGAGGTGGCGTACGTGCGCCGCCACGGCGCGCAGCCGGCAGTGGTGTGGGTGAGCGTGGCGTCGGGCAGCCGCCTCGGCGCCGGCCGCAACGCGGTGGAGGCGTGGGCCAATCTCCGCGGGGCCTCGGCGCCGTTGCCGCCCGGCATCGTGCGCGGTCAACTCGACGAGGCGCGCCGCTGGGTCCGCCGGGCCGACTCCGCCCTTCATCGCGGCGACCTCCCCGGCTTCGGTCGGGCATTCGATGCACTGAAGGACGTCCTCGGCGCGGACTCCCTCGCGCACTAGCTCGCGCCGCGCGCGCGGGCTTCCAGTCGCAATAGCCCATATGTATGTTCCGCCGCGTTTTGAGCCCCGGGAGTGGTGCGGCAAATGACGACGGCGGTGCTGGCATTGGGCGGCAACGCGCTCGCGCGAGCCGGCGAGCCGGCCACGATCACCAATCAGTTCCGTCACGCACGCGAGAGCATCGCGCCGATCGTGGAGCTGGCGCGCGACGGCTGGCGCATCGCGATCGTGCACGGGAACGGCCCCCAGGTGGGCGACGAGCTGGTGCGCAACGAGGTCGCTCGCGATCTGGTCGAGCCGCTCCCGCTCGGCGTGCTCGTCGCCGGCACCGCGGGCTGGATCGGCTACATGCTGCAGCAGTCGCTCCAGAACGCGCTCGCCCGCGCCGGCGTCGATCGCGAGGTCGTGACCGTCGTGACCCAGACGCTGGTGGATCCCGCCGATCCGATGCTGGCGCGGGCCACCAAGCCGGTCGGCCACGCCATCCCGGCGGCGCGGGCGGAGGCGATGCGCGCCGCCGGGCTCGAGATCGGGCGCGACGGGAAGGGCGAGTGGCGCCGCCTCGCGCGGAGCCCGCGCCCCTGCGGCATCGTCGAGGCGCCGGTGGTCACCCGCCTGGTGAACGACGGCGTCATCGTGATCGCGGCGGGCGGGGGCGGCCCGCCGGTGCGTCGCGACCCCGGGCTCGGATGGGAAGGGGTGGACGCCGTCGTGGACAAGGACTGGACCTCGGTGATGCTGGCGCAGCAGCTCGGCGCCGAGGTGCTGCTCATCCTCACCGACGTGGACGCGGTGTACGACGGATGGGGCACGCCGGCGCGGCGCCCCCTCCGGCGGATCACGCTGGCGGAGATCGACGCCCTCGTCGCCCGCGGCGGCGTGGACGAAGGTGGCATGAAGCCGAAGGTGCAGGCGGCGGCGGCGTTCGTCCGGGGAGGCGGCGCGCGGTCGGTCATCGCGAAGCTCTCCGAGGGGCCGGCGGCCCTCCGGGGAGAGACGGGAACCACGATCGTGAGGGAAGCGTGAACCTCCATGAGTACCAGGCGCGCGCGCTGCTGAAGGCGGCGGGTGTGCCGATGTTCGACGGCGACGTCGCCGCCACACCCACCGAGGCCGAGGCGATCGCCCGGCGGCTCGGCGGTACGGTGGTGATCAAGGCGCAGGTGCACGCGGGCGGCCGCGGCAAGGCCGGCGGCGTCAAGCTCGCGCGGAACCCGGCCGAGGCGGCGGAAGAGGCGTCGCAGATCCTCGGCATGCAGATCAAGGGATTGACGGTGCACAAGGTGCTCGTCGTCCCCGCGGCCGACATCGCCACCGAGAGCTACGTCGGACTGATCATGGATCGGGAGACGCAGCGGCCGGTGTTCATGGTGAGCGCGGCGGGCGGCGTGGACATCGAGGAAGTCGCGGCCAGGACGCCGGAGAAGATCACGCGGCTCCCGGTGGATCCGGTGATCGGGCTCCTGCCGCACCAGGCGCTCACGCTCGCCTTCACGCTCTACCGCGACTACGCGCACGTGAAGGCGGCGGCGAAGATCATGGAGCAGCTCTACACCGTCTTCACCGGGAACGGCGCCTCGCTCGCCGAGATCAACCCGCTGGTGACCACGCCCGACGGCCGGGTGCTCGCGCTCGACGCCAAGATCGTGATCGACGACAACGAGCTGGATCGCCGTCCCGATCTCGCCGTGCTGCGCGACGAGAGCGCCGAGGAGCCGAGCGAAGTCGCCGCGCGCCGGGCCAACCTCACGTTCATCAAGCTCGATGGAAACGTCGGCTGCGTGGTGAACGGCGCCGGCCTCGCCATGGCGACGATGGACCTGGTGAAGTACTACGGCGGTGAGCCGGCCAACTTCCTCGACATCGGCGGCAGCTCGAATCCCGAGAAGGTGATCGCCGCGCTCAAGATCATCACCGCCGACAGCCACGTGAAGGCGATCCTCTTCAACATCTTCGGCGGCATCACCCGGACCGATGACGTCGCCAACGGCATCGTGCAGGCGACGAAGCAGTTCAAGGTCGGCGTGCCGATCGTCATCCGCCTCACCGGCACCAACGAGGCCGAAGCGATCCGGATTCTGAACGGCGCGGGCATGAAGGCGCTCTCCGACATGGACGAGGCGGTGCAGCAGGTGGTCGAGCTGGCCAGGGAGGCGGCGTGAGCATCTTCATCGACAAGAGCACGCGCCTCGTGGTGCAGGGGATCACCGGCCGGGACGGCTCCTTCCATGCGCGGCAGATGATCGACTACGGCACCAGCGTCGTCGCCGGCGTGACGCCGGGGAAGGGTGGGCAGACCTTCGCGGGCACGGTGCCGGTGTTCAACACCGTCGCCGAGGCGGTCGCGAAGGCCGGTGCCGATACCAGCGTCATCTACGTGCCGCCCGCCGGCGCCGCGGGCGCCATGTACGAGGCGGCGGACGCCGGCATCGAGCTCATCGTGTGCATCACCGAGGGCGTTCCGGTGATGGACATGACGAAGGTGCTGCCGTACGTCCGCGCCAAGGGCGCGCGGCTCATCGGTCCGAACTGTCCCGGGGCCATCACGCCGGGTGAGTGCAAGGTCGGGATCATCCCGGGCAACATCTGCGCGCCGGGACGTGTCGGCCTGGTGTCGCGGAGCGGTACGCTCACCTATGAGATCGTCCATCATCTGACGCGGAACGGCATCGGCCAGAGCACCTGCGTCGGCATCGGCGGCGACCCGCTGATCGGCACCAACTTCATCGACGTGCTCGCCGCGTTCCAGGCCGACCCGAAGACCGACGTCATCGTGATGATGGGTGAGATCGGCGGCACCGACGAGCAGCACGCCGCGGCCTTCATCAAGGCGAACGTCACCAAGCCCGTCGTCGGCTTCATCGCCGGTCAGACCGCGCCGAAGGGCCGCCGCATGGGCCACGCGGGCGCCATCATCTCGGGCAGCTCGGGCACGGCGGAGGAGAAGATCGCCGCGTTCGCCGCCGCCGGCATGGGCGTGATGCGCCGGCCGCTGGACGTGGTCACCCTGGTCAAGGAGCGATTGCAGTGAGTGACGTGAGCACGCAATGCACCCTCGGCATCGTGAAGCCGGATGCCGTGGCGTCGGGCAGGACCGGAGCGATCGTCGCGCATCTCCAGCAGGCGGGCTTCACGCTGCGCGCTGCGCGGCTGGTGCGCCTCACGCCGGCGCAGGCGGCGCGCTTCTACGAGGTGCACGCGGGCCGGCCGTTCTACAACGACCTGGTCGCCTTCATGACCAGCGGCCCCTGCCTCCCGATGGTGCTCGAGCGCGCCGATGCCGTGGCCGAGATGCGGAAGACCATCGGCGCGACCGACCCGGCGGAGGCGGCGCCCGGCACCATCCGGAAGCTGTTCGCCGAGTCCAAGAGCAGAAACGCGATCCACGCCTCCGACAGCGCCGAGAATGCCGCGCGCGAGGTGGCGTTCTTCTTTTCGGAGAGTGAGCTCGCGGGGCTTTGGGGCGGTTGACCTAAGTCGCCGCGCTCTTTATTGTTAGCGGCTATGCTTCGGGTTGACCTTCGGGATCTTCGGCGCGGCCCGGTCGAGACGACCGGCCACCTCGCGCCGGACGATCCCGTGTTCGATGGGCTGGAGCTCGGGCTCGACGGGCCGGTTCGGGTGGATGGCCGGCTCCAGGCCACCGGTGACGGCGAGTACTTCTGGCGCGGCACGCTGCACGGTGAGGTCGAGTTGGAGTGCCGGCGCTGCCTCCGCGAGCTGCACCGGCCGGTGGACGCGGACGTCAGCGTGCTGTTCAGCGATGATCCCGATGCCGCCGACGACCCGAGCGTGTACCCGCTCGCGCCCGACGCCGCCTACGTCGATCTCGGCGCGGCGGTGCGCGAGGAGCTGGCGCTCGCGGTGCCGGCGTATGTGTTGTGCCGTGAGGCATGTGCAGGACTCTGTCCCCGCTGCGGCGCGGACTTGAACGCGGGGCCGTGCGGATGCGCGTCCTCCGACGACTCAGACCGAGGAAGCCATGGCAGTCCCGAAGCGTAGAATGAGCAAGTCCCGGAAGCGGCTGCGCCGGGGCAACCACGTCGCGGCCAGCATGGCCACCCAGGCGTGTCCCCGTTGCAGCAGCCCCAAGCTTCCCCACCGCGTGTGCGGCTCCTGCGGCTATTACGCCGGGAAGAAGCGGGTCGAGGTCGAGGACAGCTGACCGTGATCCGCGTCGCGGTGGACGCGATGGGGGGCGACAACGCGCCCCGGGCGGAGATCGAAGGCGCGGTGCGGGCGCTGGCGGCGGTGCCGGGCGATTTCCGGCTGCAGCTCGTCGGCCGGAGCGCGGCCATCGAGGCGGAGCTGGCCCGCCACCCCGACGTGAACCGCGAGCGGATCGACATCGTCGAAGCGCCGGACGTGATCGGCATGGGCGAGAAGCCGCTCGCCTCCGTCCGCCGGAAACCCAAGTCGAGCATCGTCGTCGGACTGACCCTCCAGAAGGGCGGGCGGTCCGACGCATTCGTGTCGGCCGGCAACACCGGCGCCGTCCTCGCCGCGAGCACGCTGCTGCTCGGGCTGCACGACGGGGTCGAGCGCGCCAGCGTCGCCACGCTCTTTCCCACCGCGGACGAGCCGGTGCTGGTCCTCGACGGCGGCGCGAACGTGGACTGCTCGCCGCGCGAGCTGGTCGGCTTCGCCGTGCTCGGCTCGGTCTACATGCGCGACATGCTGGGGCGCCCCAATCCGTCCGTCGGCCTGCTCAACGTCGGCGAGGAAGAGGAAAAAGGGAACGCACAGGCGCGGGAAGCGCACCAGCTCCTCAAGCGGACGCCGCGCATCAACTACCGCGGCAACATCGAGGGCCGTGACATCCTGGCCGGCCACGCGCAGCACGGGCCGATCGACGTCGTGGTGTGCGACGGCTTCGTCGGCAACGTGGTGCTCAAGTTCTACGAGTCGATGGCGCGGCTGATCGTGCGGCTGGTGAAGCGCAAGGCGCCCGGCATTCTCGAGCGGGAGGACGTGCGCGACGTGTTCCGGGTCCTCGACTACTCCGAGTACGGCGGCGCGCCGCTCCTGGGCGTGCGCGGCGTCTCGATCATCTGCCACGGCGCATCCAGCGGGAACGCCGTCAAGAACGCCATCCGCGTCGCGGTGCAGGCGGTGGACGCGCATCTGAGCCAGCATATCGGCGCCGAGTTCGCCGGGCGCATCACCGCCGCGACGTCCGCCTGATGCAGCGCCCTGTCGCGCAGATCGACGGCCTGGGCATCGCCGTCCCCGACCGCGTGGTCACCAACGCCGACTTCGAGAAGACGCTCGACACCACCGACCAGTGGATCGTCGAGCGCACCGGCATCCGCGAGCGCCGCATCGCCGCGCCGGGCGAGATGCTGACGCCGCTCGCGGTGGCCGCCAGCGAGCGCGCCATGGCGCAGGCCGGTGTCACCGCCGCCGATCTCGATGTGATCATCGTCGCCACCGTGAGCGGCGATCGGCGGATGCCGTCGCAGGCGTGCGACCTCCAGGCCGCGCTCGGCGCCGCCAACGCGGCCGCGTTCGACCTCGGCGCTGCCTGCAGCGGCTTCGTCTACGGCGTGTCCGTCGCGGAGGGAATGATCGCCACCGGCCAGGGGCGCACCATCCTGGTCGTCGGTGCGGAGAGACTCTCGACCATCACCGACTTCGAGGACCGCTCCACCGCGATTCTCTTCGGCGACGGCGCCGGCGCGGCGATCCTGCGCCCGAGCGACGGCCGCCGCGGCATTCTCTCCATGTTTCTCAAGTCCGACGGGCGGCTGGCGCCGCTGCTCCACATTCCCGGCGGCGGCAACCTCGAGCCGCCCAGCGAGCAGATGATTCGCGACCGCCGCCAGTTCATGAAGATGGCGGGCCGCGAGGTGTTCAAGGCCGCGGTGCTCGCGATGGCCGAGGCGACCGACGAGGCGATCCGCCGCGCCGGCATCAGCCCGGACGACATCGATCTGCTCGTGCCGCACCAGGCCAACGTCCGCATCATCGAGGCGACCGCCAAGCACGCCGAGATCCCGATGAGCAAGGTGATGGTGAGCGTGGATCGCTACGGCAACACGTCGTCGGCGTCGATCCCGCTCGCCATCGACCAGGCCGTTGCCGAAGGGCGCATCCGCCGCGACTCGCTGGTGCTGCTGGTCGCGTTCGGCGCCGGCTTCACCTGGGGCAGCATGGTCGTCCGCTGGTGACCAGCGTCGTCATCTGCCCGGGCCAGGGCGCGCAGAAGGTCGGCATGGGCCGCGATCTCGCCGAACGCTTTCCGGTGGCGCTCGAGGTGTTCCAGGCGGTCGACGACGCGCTCGGCACGAGGCTGTCGCGGCTGATGTGGGAGGGGCCGGAGGACGAGCTGACGCTGACGCACAACGCGCAGCCCGCGATCCTGGCGCACTCGGTCGCGGCGCTGGCGGTGGTGGCGCCGCGGCTGGCCGACGTCGTGGCCGGCGCGGGGCACAGCCTCGGCGAGTACAGCGCCTACGTCGGTGCCGGCGCGCTCACCGCGACCGATGCCGCGCGGCTGGTGCGCCGCCGGGGCGAGCTGATGTACGACGCGGGCACGCGCCGCCCGGGCGCGATGGCCGCGGTGCTCGGGCTCGCCACCGACGAGGTGGACGCGGTCTGCGACGCGGCGTCGGGGGCGGACGGCGTCGTCGTCGCGGCCAACCTCAACGCGCCGGACCAGACCGTCGTGTCGGGAGATCCGCCGGCGGTCGAGCGCGCGGGTGTGATGTGCAGGGACCGCGGCGCCAGGCGGGTGATCGCGCTCAAGGTGAGCGGCGCGTTCCATTCGCCGCTGATGGCGCCGGCGGTGGACGGGCTGCGGGAGGCACTCCACCAGGCGACGTTCAACGAGCCGCGCTTTCCTGTCATCGCCAACGCGAGCGCCGAGCTGATCGGGACCGCGGTCGATGCCCGCCGCCTGCTCGCGGACCAGCTCACGGCGCCGGTGCGCTGGGTCGAATGCATGCGGACCGCGGCGCAGAGCTTCCCCGGTGCGACCTTCGTGGAGGTCGGCCCCGGGAACGTGCTGTCCGGACTGGTCAAGCGCATCGTCCCCGGCGCCACCTCCATCACGCTCGGGACGGCGGACGAGATCGAGAGATTCCTCGGCTGATGCGCGCCAGGGGAGAGGGGGCGGTGGATGATCGCCATTGATCTCGGCGGGAAGACGGCGTTCGTCACCGGGAGCACGCGCGGGATCGGGCGCGCGATCGCGGAGGCGCTGGACCGCGCGGGTGCGAAGGTGGCGATCGTGGGCCGCGACGGCGCGACGGCGGCGGAGGTCGCGCGCGCCGTCGGTGAGCGGGCGGCGGGCTTCGGCTGCGACGTCACCTCCGCCGCGGCGATCGAAGCGGCGCTCGCGGCCGCGGAGCAGCGGCTCGGGCCGATCGACATCCTGGTCAACAACGCCGGCGTCACCCGCGACAACATCCTCCTCCGGCTCACCGAGGAGGACTGGGACGCGGTGCTCGACGCCAACCTGCGCGCCGCGTTCCACACGATGCGCCTGGTGCTGAAGGGCATGATGAAGCGCCGCAGCGGCCGGATCGTCAACATCAGCAGCATCGTCGGCCTCACCGGCAACAAGGGGCAGGCCAATTACGCGGCGAGCAAGGCGGGGCTGATCGGGCTCACCAAGTCGGTGGCGAAGGAGTACGCGAGCCGGGGTGTGCTGGTGAATTGCGTGGCCCCCGGCTTCATCGAAACCGACATGACGCGCGGCTTGCCGGAGGCGGCGAGGGCCGCCTTATTAGAGGGCATTGCGCTCGGGCGGCTCGGTCGGCCCGACGATGTGGCGGACGCGGTGCTGTTCCTCGCCTCGGACCTGGCGAGCTACATCACGGGACAGACTCTCGTGGTCGACGGTGGCATGGTCATCTAGCAGGACGCGGCGGCACCCTGACTTCCCATTCGAGGACGACATGAGCAACAACGTGGAAGAGAAGGTCAAGGACATCATCGTCGAGGAGCTCGGTGTCGAGCGCGAGAAGCTCACCGCTGACGCGAGCTTCATGGAGGATCTGGGCGCCGACAGCCTCGACACCGTTGAGCTCGTGATGGCGTTCGAGAAGGAGTTCGACATCGACATTCCCGACGAGGACGCGGAGAAGCTCCGCACCGTCGGCGACGCGATGAACTACCTCCACGAGAAGATCGGGAAGTAACGCTTGCCGCATCGTGTCGTCGTCACCGGCCTCGGGCTGGTGACCCCGGTCGGCAATGACGTCGAGTCCACCTGGGACGCGCTCCTGGCCGGCCGCTCCGGTGCCGGGCCGATCACCAAGTTCGACGCGTCCAGGCTGCAGGTCCGCTTCGCCTGCGAGGTGAAGGGCTTCGACGCCGGCCGCTACATGGACCGGAAGGAAGCGCGCCGCTTCGACCTGTTCGCGCAGTTCGCGCTCGCGGCCGCGCACCAGGCGGTGACCCAGGCGGGGCTCGAGGGGAAGTTCCCCGCGCCGGAGCGCACCGGCGTCATCATCGGCAGCGGCATCGGCGGGATGCAGACCTTTGAGGACAACTGCTCGGCGTACCTCACCAAGGGCCCCGACCGGGTCTCGCCGTTCTTCGTGCCGATGTTCATTCCTGACATCGCCGCCGGCCTCGTGTCCATCCGCTATGGGCTGAAGGGCCCGAACTTCGCCACCGTGTCGGCGTGCGCGTCGTCGGCGCATGCCATCGGGGAGTCGTACGAGCTGATCAAGCACGGGATGGCGGACTGCATGGTCACGGGCGGCGCCGAGGCGGCGATCACCGGCCTCACCGTCGCCGGCTTCCAGAACATGAAGGCGCTGTCCACCCGGAACGACTCGCCCGAAACGGCGAGCCGGCCGTTCGACCTCGGTCGCGACGGCTTCGTGCTGGGCGACGGCGGCGCGGTCGTGGTGCTCGAGAGTCTGGAGCACGCCGAGCGGCGCGGCGTGGAGATCCTGGGCGAGGTGCTGGGCTACGGATTGAGCGCCGACGCGCACCACATGACGCAGCCCGCACCCGAGGGCGAAGGCGCGCAGCGCGCGCTCCGCCGCTGCCTCGAGGATGGCCGCATCGACGTGGCCGATGTCGGCTACATCAATGCGCACGGCACGTCGACACCGCAGGGCGACATCGCCGAGACCCAGGCGGTGAAGGCGGTGTTCGGCGACCACGCGCGGAAGCTCGTCTTCGGCAGCACCAAGTCGATGACCGGGCATCTGCTCGGCGGCGCCGGCGCGCTCGAGTTCACCGTATCGCTCCTCGCCATCCGCTGCGGCATCATCCCGCCGACCATCAATCAGTTCACGCCCGATCCCGAGTGCGATCTCGACTGCGCGCCCAATCACGCGGTCGAGCGCGAGCTGCGCGTGGCGCTGAGCAACTCCTTCGGGTTCGGTGGACACAACGTGACGCTGGCGGTGGGACGGTTCGAGCGATAGCGGCGCCGGTGCGGTGGCACGCGCGCTGGAGGCGGGTGTAGATTCACCTTCCTTACCGACGACGCGCCAAGGAGATGGGGATGGCCGGCGAGCTCGACCTCGGACGCCTGTTGGATCCGGCCCTCCGGCCGGCCGGCGAGAAGCTGCTCGCCGCGGCGCGGCTCGACACGGCCGATGCCCACGCGCTCTACGCGACCGACGATCTCCTCGGCCTCGGCCTCCTCGCCGACTACGCCAACCGGCGCGCCAACGGCGACCGCGTCTTCTTCTCGGCCAATCAGCACATCAATCCGACCAACGTCTGCGTGCTGCGCAACACCTGCACGTTCTGCTCGTTCGCCCGCATGCCGAAGGAAGCGGGCGCGTACACCCGGTCGCTGGACGAGGTGTACCACGAGGCGGAGCAGGCGCGCGGGATGCCGACCCGCGAGTTCCACATCGTCGGCGGCCTGCATCCAAAGCTGCGCCTCTCGTATTACACCGACATGCTGCGAGGGCTGCGCGAGCGGCATCCGACGGTGCATATCAAGGCGCTTACCGCGGTCGAGATCGCCCACCTTGCGCGCATCGAGCGGATCGGCGAGCGCGAGGTGCTCATCGCGCTCAAGGACGCCGGCCTCACGTCACTGCCCGGCGGCGGCGCCGAGGTGTTCAGCACGGCGGTGCGCGCGACCATCGCGGAGCGGAAGCTGACCGGCGAGGAGTGGATCCGGGTCCACCGCACCGCGCACGAGCTCGGTATTCCGAGCAACTGCACCATGCTCTACGGGCACGTCGAGACCATCGCCGACCGGGTCGAGCACCTTGCCATGCTGCGCGCGCTGCAGGACGAGACCGGCGGGTTCCTCACCTACATCCCGCTGGCCTACCACCCCGACCACAACGAGCTGGGCGAGGAGCTCGGCCGCATCGGCACCGCCACGACCGGCTACGAGGACCTGAAGGCGCTCGCGGTGGGCCGGCTCTTTCTCGACAACATCCCGCACATGAAGACCCACTGGCCGATGGTGACGCCGTTCCTTTCCCAGGTGGCGCTCGCGTTCGGCTGCGACGACGTCGAGGGCACGGTGGTGTACGAGCGGGTGTATCACGAAGCCGGTGCACGCACCCAGATGCACCTGCCGTACGAGGGACTGGTCGAGCTGATTCGCGGAGCGGGGAAGCGGCCGGTCGAGCGCGACAGTCTGTATCGCGAGGTACGCAGCGACTTCGACGCGCCGCCGCCTGCGCCGACGCGGCGGATGTCGCTGCCGGTGGTGCACGCCGCATGAGCGCCCGGCGCGACGGTGCCATGCGGCTCGGGCGGATCCCGTGGATCAACTGCTACCCGGTGTACGGCGCGGTGGATCGCGGGCTGGTGCCGGTGAGCGCGGAGCTGGTGAGCGGCACCGCGTCGGAGTTGAACGACCTGCTCGCCGCCGGTGAGCTGGACGTGAGCGTCGTATCGGCGGTGGAGTATGCACGCAACGCCGCCGCGTATCACCTGCTGCCGGATCTCGCCATCACCTGCGACGGGCCGGTCCGGAGCGTCCTCCTTTTTTCCCGCCGGCCGGTCAGCGAGCTGCACGAGAGCACCGTGCTCCTCACCGCATCGTCGCGCACGTCGGTGCTGCTGCTGGAGCTGCTCTGCCGCCATCGCTGGCAGGTGACACCGCGGTTCGCGACGGCGCGCGCGGAGGGCGTGGACCTCGAGGCACTCGCCGGCCTGCCGCACGAGGCGGTGCTGGTGATCGGGGACGCGGCGCTGCTCCTCAGCGCGCGGCACACCTATCCGCACGTCGTCGATCTCGGCGCCGAGTGGAAGCGGTGGACCGGCCTGCCGTTCGTGTTCGCCGTGTGGGCGGCGCGGCGCGATGCCGATCAGGCCGCCGCGCGGATGCTGCACGAGCGGCTCCTCGAATCTCGCGCATGGGGGCTGAGCCACCTGAACCTGCTCGCCGCCGATGCCGCGCAGCGGACCGGCGTGCCGGAGCGGGTCTGCCGCGACTACCTCGGCGACCTCGACTACGCGCTCTCCTACCGTCACCTGGCGGGGCTTACCGATTTCTTCAGCCGCCTGGCGCAGGATGGGCGGGTGCCCGACGGCTCGCTCAGCTTCATCGCCGCGGCGTAGCTGCAACCGACTCTTCCAACTGTCTGACATCATGAGCGTTGTGGATCGCAGCTCAAGTGAATTCCGAAGCTACCTCGAGCTCTATGAGCGGGCGCCGCTGCTGGAGCTCGGCCAGCTCGCCGACGCGGCACGCCGGCGGCTGCATCCGGAGCCGGTCGTCAGCTACATCATCGACCGGAACATCAACTACACCAATGTCTGTGTCGCGGACTGCGCGTTCTGCGCCTTCTACCGCCGGCCCCGGCACGACGAGGGCTACGTGCTGAGCTTCGAGGAGATCGGCGCCAAGATCGACGAGTGCAAGGCGCTCGGCGGCGTGCAGATCCTCTTCCAGGGCGGGCACAACCCGTACATCCCCTTCGAGTGGTACCTGGAGCTGATGCGCTACATCAAGCGACATCATCCGATCCACATCCACGGCTTCTCGCCCTCGGAGGTGGTGTTCTTCAGCGAGCGGTTCCGCATCCCGGTGCCCGAGGTCGTGCGCCAGCTCCGCGAGGCGGGGCTCGACAGCATCCCCGGCGGCGGCGGCGAGATCCTGGTGGACGAGATCCGACAGCGCGTGGCGAAGAAGAAGGCTCAGACCGGCGAGTGGCTCGCGGTGCAGGAAGAGGCGCACCGGCAGGGAATGAAGACGTCGGTGACCATGATGTACGGGCTGGGCGAGTCGCTCGCCGATCGGATCGAGCACCTCTTCCGCGTGCGAGAGGTGCAACGCCGCACCGCCGGCTTCACCGCGTTCATCTGCTGGCCGCTCCAGCCCGAGGGCACGCCGGGCATGTCGCACATGCCGAAGAGCGATGCCGTCACCTACCTGCGCACGCTCGCGATCAGCCGCATCGTGCTGGAGAGCGTGCCCAACATCCAGTCGTCCTGGGTGACCATGGGGCA
>JAICWE010000064.1 GCA_025934955.1 Gemmatimonadales bacterium
CCGGTGGTGGTTTCCGGGTTGCCGAACATCACGCCGATCTTTTCGCGGAGCTGGTTGATGAACACGACGGCGCAGTTGGAGCGGTTGATGGCGCCGGCCAGCTTGCGCAGCGCCTGGCTCATGAGCCGGGCCTGGAGGCCGACGTGGCTGTCGCCCATCTCGCCTTCGATTTCCGCCTTGGGCACCAGCGCCGCGACCGAGTCCACGACGACGATGTCCACCGCGCCGGAGCGCACCAGGATCTCGACGATCTCGAGCGCCTGCTCGCCGGTGTCCGGCTGGGAGACGAGGAGATCCTCGACGTTGACGCCGAGCTTGCGGGCGTACTCGGTGTCGAGGGCGTGCTCCGCGTCCACGTAGGCGGCGACGCCGCCGGCCTTCTGGACGTTGGCGACGAGGTGGAGGCAGAGCGTGGTCTTGCCCGAAGCCTCGGGACCGTAGATCTCGGTGATGCGGCCGCGGGGCACGCCGCCGATGCCGATGGCGGCATCGAGGTTGATGGCGCCGGTGGGAATGCAGCCCACCTTCACCTTGGGCGAGTCCGCGCCCATCCGCATGATGGACCCCTTGCCCAGCTGCTTCTCGATCTGGGAGATGGCGAGGGTGAGTGCCTTCTTGCGGTCCGCTTCGAGCCGCTCCTCGACAGGAGGCATGATGGAACCCCATTTCCATGTGACTAGTTTTGAACCACAGAAATACAGGCGACGAATGTAATACCGAAGATCTGCCGAATCAATAGTATCTTCGTGACCTATTTTGCTCCAGCCAGCTATCCAAGCGCCATGCGTCCGATACGTGGTCCACCACCCACCGACCCGCCCCGCTCCGCTGCACCGACACCAGGTCGAACCGGTACTCATCCTCCGGCCGGCCGAACCGCAGTCGCCAGCACTCCGCCGCCACCGCAATGGCCCGCCGCTTCCGCCAGCCGACCGCCTCCGCCGGCGCGCCCCAGACCAGCGACCCCCGGGTCTTCACCTCGACGAAGGCGACGGTGCGCCCCCGACGCACCACCAGATCGATCTCGTGCCCGCTGGCGCGGAATCGGTGCGCCTCCGGCTCCCAACCGCATGCCACCAGATACGCGAGCGCCGCTCGCTCGCCGGCCAGGCCTCGGCGGTGCCGCGGGTCGGTCCACTGGGCCGGAGGCACGAACGGCCGGCGAGGCATGCCCGACGGTATGCTCGGTCCGCCCGATCCGCGCAGCGAAACGGACGCGGAACGGATCCTTCGGGCGCGCGGCGGGCGCCGCAACGGTTGGCGATTGGGGGCCGGCGCCGGCTGCTGCCGCGGCGACCGTGACTTCACGGGGGAGGGAATGTGCGCACCGGCGACGGGAAGCGGAGCGCCTTCGACCGTGGCTGCGCCGGATTCGACCTTACGGATCGGCGCGGGCCTGAACCTCAGGAGAGATATTCGTCCAGCTGTCCCAACCCGATCAGCACCGCGCGCGGCTTGCTGCCATCCGGCGGACCGAGGATGCCCGCAAAGTGGAGCTGGTCAATGATCCTCGCCGCGCGGCCATAGCCGATCCGGAGCCGCCGCTGCAGCAGTGAGGTCGAGCCGCCCTCGTTCTGGATGCACGCCTCCGCCGCGTCGCGGAAGAGCGGGTCGCGATCGCCTTCCGCACCGTCGGCCGGCTTCCCGTCACCATCCGCTTCCTTGGCGCGCTCCTCGGCCAGGATGTCGCTCTCCGCTGCGGCGCGTCGCTGCTCCTTCCGCTGGACGTACCACTCCATCACCCGCTCGCTCTCCTCGGTGCCGATGAACGCGCCTTGCAGCCGCATCGGCTCGCTCTTGCCCGGTGGCAGGAAGAGCATGTCGCCGTTGCCGAGCAGCGCCTCGGCGCCGTTCTGGTCGAGGATGGTGCGGCTGTCCACCTTGGACGCGACGCGGAAGGCGATCCGGCTCGGGAAGTTCGCCTTGATCAGGCCGGTGATGACGTTCACGCTGGGCCGCTGAGTCGCGAGGATCAGGTGGATGCCGATGGCGCGGGCCTTCTGCGCCAGCATCGCGAGCGGGGTCTCGACTTCGGCCTGCACCGTCATCATGAGGTCGGCGAGCTCGTCGATCACCAGCACGAAGATGGGCAGGTTGCCGTCGCTGTACACGTCGTCCTGCGGTGGCGGAGGCGGCGTGTCGGGCGCTTCCTCGCTCACCGTCACCAGCGTCGGCTTCAGCTTCGGCGGATTCCGGAGCGGCTTGCCCTCGAGCACCTTGCGGTTGAAGTCGGCGACGTTGCGGGCGCCGTTGGCCTGGAGCAACTCGTAGCGGCGGTTCATCTCGCCCACCGCCCACCGCAGCACGGTCGCGGCGTCCTTGTTGTCGGTGATGACCTTGTGCCGGAGGTGGGGCAGCTCGTTGTACATCGAGAGCTCCACCATCTTGGGGTCGATCATCAGGAGCCGCAGCTCCTTCGGCGTGTAGCGGTAGATCAGGCTCGTGATGATGGTGTTGATGGCCACCGACTTGCCCGAGCCGGTCTGGCCGGCGATGAGCAGATGCGGTGTCTTGGCCAGATCGGCGATGACCGGCTTGCCCTCGAGGTCCCGGCCGAGGGCCAGCGGCAGGGTCGCGCGGGTGTCCTCCCAGTCGGCCGCCTCGAGCAGCTCGCGCAGGGTGACCATGCGTGCCTTCGGGTTGGGCACCTCGACACCGACCGCGCCCTTCCCCGGAATCGGCGCGACGCGAATGGACGGAGCGCGCATGGTGATCGCGAGGTCGTCGGCCAGCGCGATGATCCGCTGCGCCTTCACGCCCGGCGCGGGCACCACCTCGAACTGCGTCACCACCGGCCCGGTGGTGCGTCCGGCGATCGTGCCTTCCACCTTGAACGTGCGGAGCGTCTCGAGCAGCGACTGGCCCAGGCGGTCGAGCTGCGCCTCGCCGGCGTCGCCGTCCTGCGGCGGCGGCGGAGCGAGCAGCGTGATCGGTGGCAGCTCCGACTCTTCATCGATCGCCGCGTTGCTCGCCCGATCCGCCTTCTTCGGCTTCTTCTCCCTGTCGCGCTCGCGCCGAGCCGTGGGCGCGCCCGCGAGCGCGGGCACGGCCGCCTCCGCCATCGCCTCGGCCGGCACCATCTCCGGCGGTGGGCGGCGGCGCTTCCGCGGCGCGCCATCGTCGTCGACGACGGGCGGCGCCGTGACCGGCCCGCGCTCGAGCGGCTGGAGCGGGTGCCAGGCGAAGGTGATCAGCGTGAGCGCCGAGAGCGCGAGGAACCACACCAGCAGCCCGCCGCCCAGGCCGATGGCCGTATAGAGCCCGCGCGCCGCAAGCTCCGGCAGCAGACCGACGCCGTGCTCGGGCCAGCGATCGAGGGTCGGCGCGAACTGATGTCCGGCCGCATTCGCCACCACCAGGAGGCCGAGCAGCAGCGGCAGCAGCACGCTCAACCCGCCGAGCAGCAGGCCGGCGCGCTTCATGTCGAGGCGCGGCAGCCGGTCGAAGCCGGCCAGCGCCACGCCGACACCGAGGAGCGGCAGCCCCCAGGCGCCGAAGCCGATCGCGCTCCAGAGGAAGCCGCGCAGCACGTTGCCGACCGCGCCGGTCACCGGCATCGGCAGCAGGGCGAGCGCGAGGAAACAGCCGGCGACGAGCGCGGTGACGGCGCCGAAGCGGCGGCGGACATCGGGAGTCATGAGGCCTGCGGCATCAGTGAGAGGCGTCGGTCGTGGAACTGCGCGAGTACGGGGTACGCATCGGCGCGGGCGGCATCCAGCACGTCGGCCTTGTAGCCGCGCCGGCCCAGCTCGCGTCCGGCGGCGCTCGCGAGCAGCGGCCGCTCCCAGCGGCCGCGATAGCGGCGCACCAGATCGAGCGCGGCGACGGCGGCGTCGGTGAGACCGCGCCGCAGGAAGCGCTCGCCTAACGCCGCGTAGGCCAGCCGGCCCGCGCAGTAGGCGTCGTCGAGCGAGAAGGCGAGCCGGCGCGCGGCGCAGAGAATCAGCACCGGGTCGCCCCGCTCCAGCGCGGCCCGGGCGGCCGCGCCGGCCACCGTGATGTTGGCCGCGGCCGCCGGGTGTACCGCCGCCGCGCCCTGACAGGCGAGCAACGCCCGGGTTCCGTTCGTCGTCGTCATGATGATGGTCCGCCCGCGCACCGCGCGCTCGGTCATCTCACCCGGACTGTTGCCCAGCGCGAAGCCGGGAATCGGCTCGCACTCGCGCTCGCCGGCCAGCAGCACGTCGCCGGACCCGAGCGTCTGCGCCAGGCGCACCGCGTCCTCGCTGGTCGCCACCGGAATGATCGCCCGCGCGCCGTGATGCAGTGCCGCGCACATCGTGGTCGTCGCCCGGAGGATGTCCACCACGAACACGGTGCGCCCCGCCACGTCCGCCGGCGCGAGCCCGACGGGCGAGAAGACGACGTCGAGCTGCATGCGCCTCACCCCTGCGGTTTGAACAGCTCGGGCTGGCGCTCGAGGAACCGGGTGTCGATCCGCCCCGCGACGAAGTCCCTGTGGCGGATCACGCGGGCGAGGAACGGGATCGTGGTGGTCACGCCCTCGAGGATGAAGCTGTCGAGCGCCTGGCCCATGCGGCGCAGCGCCTCGTCGCGGTCGTTGCCGTGCACGATCACCTTGGCCAGCAGCGAGTCGTAGTGCGGCGGCACCGTGTAGCCGGCGTACACATGCGTATCCACCCGCACGCCGGGACCGCCGGGCGGATGATAGGCGGTGATGAGACCGGGCGACGGCTGAAAATTGTGATACGGATCCTCGGCGTTGATGCGGCACTCGATCGCGTGGCCGCGCAGCCGGCGTCCGTCGCCCTGGAACGACACCGGCTCACCCGCGGCGACGCGGATCTGCTCCTTCACCAGGTCGAAGCTCGTCACCATCTCGGTGACCGGATGCTCCACCTGGATCCGGGTGTTCATCTCCATGAAGTAGAACGAGCCGTCCTGATCCAGCAGGAACTCGAGCGTGCCGGCGCCGGCGTAGCCGATGTTGGCCGCGAGCCGCACCGCCGCCTCGCCCATGCGGGCGCGGAGCGCGTCGTCCAGCGCGGGGCTCGGGCTCTCCTCGATCAGCTTCTGGTGCCGGCGCTGCACCGAGCAGTCGCGCTCGCCCATGTGCACCACGCGGCCGTGGTGATCGCCCATGACCTGGATTTCGACGTGGCGCGGATGCTCCAGGTACTTCTCGACGTACACCGCGCCGTTGCCGAAGGCGGAGAGCGCCTCGTTCTGCGCCAGGCCGAAGAGCTGCTGGAACGCCTCGGCATCGTGCGCGATGCGCATGCCCTTCCCCCCGCCGCCCGCCGTCGCCTTGATGATCACCGGGAAGCCAATGCCCTCGGCGAAGCCGAGCGCTTCGGCCGGGTCCTCGATGGTGCCGGGCGAGCCGGGCACCGTCGGCACGCCGGCCTCGGCGGCGAGGCGGCGCGCGGTCGCCTTGTCGCCCATCTGCCGGATCTGCTCGGCACTCGGCCCGATGAACGTGATGTTCGACGCCTTGCAGGTGTCGGCGAACTCGGCGTTCTCGGCGAGAAAGCCGTAGCCCGGATGGATGGCGTCGGCCCCGGTGATCTCGGCGGCGGCGATGATGTTGGGAATCTTGAGATAGGAGAGCCGCGCCGGCGGCGGGCCGATGCAGACGTCGTCGTCCGCGAAGCGCACGTGGAGCGACTCGCGGTCCGCCTCGCTGTACACCGCCACCGTCTCGAGCCCGAGCTCGCGGCAGGCGCGGATCACGCGAAGCGCGATCTCGCCGCGATTCGCGATCAGGACCTTCCTGAACATCAGGGCGTGAGCCCCTGCGGCGCTTCCTTGCCCGCCCCCGTGATCTCGCTGAAGGTGCGGTCCGAGGTCGAGTCGATCCCCGACACCCGCAGGGCGAACTCGCTGGGATTGCTGGAGTAGAACAGCGCGCTCTCGTAGGAGACCGCGCCTTCCTTGTACCACTTCATCAGCGACTGGTCGAACGACTGCATGCCGTAGGAGACGGTGCCGGCGGCGATGAGGTCGGGGATGTTGAGCTGCTTCTCGATGTCGCGGATGTTGTCGGCGACGGCGGCGGTGTTGATCAGCACCTCGGCCGCCGGCACCCGGCCGCGCCCGTCGCTGCGCGGTACCAGCCGAAGCGAGACGACCGCCTGGAGCGCGGTCGAGAGCAGCGCCCGGATCTCCTGGTGCTGGTGCGGCGGGTAGAACGAGATGACCCGGTTGATCGTCTGCGTCGTGTCGGTGGTGTGCAGCGTGGAGAAGACCAGGTGGCCGGTATCCGCCGCCTTGAGCGCGGTGTCGAGCGTCTCCATGTCCCGGATCTCGCCGAGCAGGATGACATCGGGGTCCTGCCGCAGCACGTGCCGCAGCGCCGAGGCGAACGAGAGCGTGTCGCTGCCGACCTCGCGCTGCGAGATGTTGGCGAGGACGTCGCGGTGGAGGAACTCGATCGGGTCTTCGATGGTAATGATGTTGACCCGGCGGTTCTGGTTCACGTGGTTGATCATCGCGGCGAGCGCGGTGGACTTCCCCGAGCCGGTGATTCCGGTGACCAGCACCAGCCCGCGCGGCTTGAGCGAGATCTCCGACAGCACCGGCGGGAGATTCAGCTCCTTGACCGTCTTGACTTCGTACGGAATGGCGCGGAAGGCAAAGGCGAGCGTGCCGCGCTGCTGATAGATGTTGGTGCGGAAGCGTCCCACGCCCGGCACGCCGATGGCGAAGTCCGCCTCCTTCTTCTCGGCGAACTCCTTCACCTGGCGCGGCGTCATGATCTGCTCGGCGAGGAGCTTCAGGTCTTCGGGCTTGAGCGGCTGCATCTCCAGCGAGGTCAGCTCGCCGTTGAGCCGCACCGTCGGCGCGCGCCCGACCTTGAGCAGCAGGTCCGACGCGTTGCGCTGGACCATCTGCGCGATCGCCTGCTTGAAGTTGAACGTCGCTTGCGCCGTGGCGCCGGTCGGCTCAGCCATTGGGATCCACCCGGAAGAGCACCTGTCCAAACTCCACCGGCTGCGCGTCCTCCACCAGCACCTCGCGGACGACGCCGCTCAGCTCGGCCTCGATTTCGTTCATGATCTTCATCGCCTCGATGATGCAGACGGTCTGGCCCGGCGTGACGCGGGTGCCCGGCTTGACGTAGGCATCTGCGCCGGGCTCCGGTGCCATGTAGAACGTGCCCACCATCGGCGACTTGATGTCCTTGAGCTGGCTCGTGACGGCTTCCGCCGGCGGCCGGAGCGCATCGCCGTGGGGCGGCGTGGGCGCGGCGGGCGCCACCGGATGCGGCGCCGCGTGCCCCGCCATCGGCGCAGCTGCGGCCGTCGAGTTGCCGCTCGCGGTGCGGGTGATGATGACGCCGGTGCCCAGCCAGCCCTTGATCTCGATGGACCCGATCTCGGGTGAGTCGCGGAGCAGCTGCGTGAGCCGGCGCACTTCCTTGAACTCGATCGGCTTCAGGCCGGGCTCGCGCTGCAGCAGCTCGGCGAGCTGCCGGATCTCGTCAGGGTTCATACGTGATCGTGGTCTCCTAGATGAGCTCGAGCAGCTCGGTCCGGCCGTTGGACAAGAGCTCCGCCCCGGCAGGCGTCAGGTGCACGTCGTCCTCCAGGCGCACCCCGCCCCAGCCCGGAAGATAGATTCCCGGTTCCACCGTCACCACCGCACCGGCCGGCAGCGGCGCCTCCGCCGTGGGCGAAAGCCGCGGGGCCTCGTGCACCTCGAGCCCCAGCCCGTGGCCCAGCGAATGGCCGAACGCGTCGCCGAAGCCGCGCGCCGCGATCACGTCGCGCGCCAGCGCGTCGCCCTCCCGCCCGGTCATCCCCGACCGCAGTCCGTCGAGCGCCCGCCGCTGCGCCGCACGCACCAGCTCGTAGACCGTGCGCTGCCGATCGTCCGCCGCCGCGCCAACCACCACGGTGCGAGTGAGATCGGCGCAGTAGCCGTCCACCTGCGCGCCGAAGTCGAGCAGCAGGAACTCGCCCCGCCCGATGGGCCGCGGGCCGGTATGCGCGTGGGGCAGCGCCGCCCGCGGCCCCGATGCGACGATCGTCGGGAACGGATGCCACTCGCTTCCCCGCCGCCGGAGCGCCGACTCGAGCGCCGCACCGACCTCCAGCTCGGTCCGTCCCGGCGCCATGCCGGGCAGCACCTCGGCGAGCGCCTCCTCGGCCAGCGCGGCCGCCGCGCGGATCGCCTCGATTTCTTCCGGCGCCTTCGACGCCCGGAGCCGCTCGACCAGATCGGTCGTCGGCATCACCCGTCCCCGCGTCGCGGCGGACACCCGCTCGGCGTCGCGCACGGTCAGCGCGTGGCTCTCGACGGCCAGCGTCGCCGTCGGCGCCGACGCCAGCAGCCGGGTGAGCCGGTCCCACACGCTCGTCTGGTCGATCTCGACCACCGCGCTCGCGCCCACCTCCTGCGGCGCCTGCACGGCATAACGGAAGTCGCTGATCAGCTCGGCGCGGTCGGGCCGGATCAGGAGCAGCGCGGCCGAGCCGGTGAAGCCCGTGAGGTAACGAATGTTCGGCAGGTGAGTAACCAGCAGCGCGTCCGCCCCTTGCCGCTCGAGCAGCTCGCGCAGTGCCGCCTGACGCTCGGCGCGACGGTCAGGCATGCCGCAGCCGCTCGACCAAGCCCTCCAGGGCCAGCGTGTAGCCGAGCGCGCCGAAGCCGCAGACGAAGCCGGCCGCGAGATCGGCGAGCAGCGAGTGCCGCCGCGCCGGCTCGCGCGCGAAGACGTTGGAGAGGTGCACCTCGACGAACGGCACCTGCACGGCGAGAAAGGCGTCGCGCAGCGCGAGGCTGGTGTGCGTGAGAGCGGCGGCGTTCACGATGGCGCCATCGGCGCGGCCCTTCAGCCCCTGCACCGCGTCAACCAGCGCGCCCTCATGATTGCTCTGTACCCATTCGAGCGTCGCCCCGAGTGCCGCCGCACGCTCGCGCACGGCGGCCTCGATCTCGGCGAGCGTGCTGCGCCCGTACACCTCGGGCTCCCGTTGCCCCAACAGGTTCAGATTGGGGCCGTTCAGCACGACGAGCCGCATCTACTTCTTGAGGTTCTGGAGCCAGACGTGGAACTGGTCGAGATCGTCGTCGTCGCGGCCGCGGGGGACGCGCGCACGGCTGGGCGCGCCCACGCTGCCGCCACCACTGAAGAATTCGTCGAAGGAGACGCCGTCGCCCGCTGCGGGCTTCCCGGCCGGCTCCGGCGTACGCACCGCCGGCGGAACCGGCGAGACATCTTCGCCGAACACCGCGCTGAGCGACAGATGATCGGGCGCGGGACGAGTGGGCGCCCCCCCGGGACTTCCATCGCCTTCGCTCGCGTTCCCGTCGGTCGCGGCGGCGGGTGTGGATTCCGGTGCCGGCGATGGCGGCGCCGGTGCAGCAGCCTCGGCGCGCCAGCCGCCGCCGGCGACTTCTCCCGGGCGCGCGGCGAGCAGTTGCCGCAGCATGTCGCCGGCCGACTGACCGCCGGTTGCCGCGGCGTCGAGGCGCCGGCGCACCGGAGCCGGCTCCGGCACGACCACGGCTTCGGCCGCGGCGGGAGCCGGCTGCATGGCACTCAGCTCCGCCACGCGTGCCTGCAGCCGCGCATTGCCCGGAGCGCGCATCGCAAGCTCACGATAGACGTCGAGCGCCGCCGCGTGATGGCCTTGCCGCACGAGCAGATCCGCCATCGTCTCGGTGACTACCGGCTCCGGCTCGTCGTCGCCCACGAGCCCCGGCTCCGCGCGCGGTTCGGCCCGCGGTGCGGCGGCGATTTCCAGCACGGTGGTATCGGCGTCGGCCTCGACGATGTCCGCCATCGCGGGCTCGATCGGCTCGGTGTCGCCGGCGAATTCCGCGAATTCCGGCAGCGGGTCGACGCCGGACTCGTCCGCGGCTTCGTCCGTGGCGGCGGGCGGAGTGTCGAACGCGCTGCCGAGGAAGCTCGCCACGTCGTCTGCGGTCTCCGGCGCTGGCTCCCCGGCAGCCACCAGCTCCTCCGCGGCGCTCGACGTCTGGAACTCGCTCGCACCGCGTGCCGACGTCGCGATCTCGCGCAAGTCATCCGACGCGCTCGGCACCTGGAAGATCGGCCTGTCCGACGCTCGAAGCTCGATCTCCGGGTGCTGCTCGATTCCGAAATCCTCGAGCTGCGGATCCTCGGCCTGGAAGCCGTCGAGCGCCGATGTCGGCGGCGGCTCCTCCGGCGCGGAGAACGCGCTCGGCACCAGGCCGCCGATCGGATCCACCTCGGCGGGGGGCACGATCGGCTCGGCGGATACCGTCGGCTCCAGCTCGCTCAGGACGGGCAGTGCCGCCGGCTCCTCGGTCACGGCGCTCGGCGGGGCGACCGATGGCTCATCGTGCTCGGCGGCCGACGGCTCCGTGACCGCCGGGGCGGCGATATCGGACGCGCCGTGGAACTCGTCGTCGGCGGACGCGGTTTCCTGAAGGTCGGCACCGCCGTTGCGCGTCGCCATGGTGACGGCCTGCTCGCGCGCTACCTCGATGCGGGTGAGCTGCTGCCGCGCCTCGTCGTTGCTGCGGTCGACCGCGAGGAGTTGCCGCAGCCAGCGCTCGGCGTCGTCATACCGCTGATGCCGTTCACCGACGTCGGCGAGCGCCTTCAGCGCGATCACGTTTTCGGGATCCAGCGTGAGGACGTGGCTGAACGCGATCTCGGCCGCGGCGCCGTCGCCCAGGTCGAGGTGACAGCGGCCGAGAACGATACTGGCCGGGATGTAGTCGGGGTGCAGCTCGAGACCGGACTTCAGCACCTCAAGGGCGCGGGCGGGATCGCCGCTCTTGCGGTAGGCCTCGGCGAGTGGAGCGAACGTGAGGCCCTGTTGGTTCTCGCGCCACCGGTTCTCGAGTTTCTCGATCTCGCTCAGGGCCATCCCCGGTCCGTGGGCTAAGTTGTTGAGTGGTAATGGATGAGAGTAGCGAGCGCACCCGGTCGTGTCAACCCGCCGAGGGCTCCGGCGGCTTGAGGTTTGGTGTTGTCGTGCTTAGTGTTATCCCTCCTTTCCCCAGCAGCCGTTCCCCGGTTCGGAGTGCCAGGTCCGCCCTATGATGCAAGCGTTCCGCAACAGCGCCAAGCCCGTCATCTACATCCTCACGATCGCATTCTTCGCCTGGCTGGTGCTCGACTTGAGCGGCATCACCAACAAGTCGGGCGGGCTGTTCACTCAGACCAGCGTGGGCAAGGTGAACGGCCAGCCGATCGAGTCGCGGACCTACGAGGGCCTGGTGCAGCAGACGATCGACGCGCGGCAGAAGCAGTCGAGCGATCGCCTGAGCCTCGAGGACATGCAGCAGATCCGCAATGACGTGTGGGAGCAGCTGATCCAGACCGAGGTGCTGGACGCGGAGTACGCCAAGAACGACATCTCCGTCGGCGACGACGAAGTGCTGGACGCGCTCCGCACCTCGCCGCCGGCGGAGCTGATGAAGGAACCGACCTTCCAGACCGACAGCCAGTTCGACCTGGCCAAGTACCAGCGCTGGCTCACCTCGCCGGCGGCGGCGCCGTACGTGGACGCGCTCGCCGCCCAGCTCCGCGAGCAGCTCCGCCGCGCCAAGCTCTTCCGCGTCGTCGCCGGCGACATCTATCTGTCCGACGCCGCGATCTGGCAACACTACCGCGATGCCAACGAGACGGTGAAGATCGGCCTCACCGCGATCATCCCGCGGAACGCCGTGCCCGACTCGGCCGTCACCGTCACCCCGGCCGAGGTCGCGGCCTACTACAAGGCGCACGGCGACGACTTCAAGCGCACGCGCACCGCACACATGAGCTTCGTCGCGCTGCCGCGCATCACCGACGCGAGCGATACCGCCGCCGCGCTCCAGCGCGCTACCCAGGTGCGCGACGAGATCGTGAAGGGCGCGCCCTTCGCCGAGGTGGCCAAACGCGAGTCGGCCGACAGTGTATCGGCGGCGAAGGGCGGCGATCTGGGCGAATGGAAGAAGGGCTCGTTCGCCCCGCAGTTCGACTCGGCCGCGTTCAGTCTGCCGATCAATGCCATCTCGGAGCCGGTGCTCACGCAGTTCGGCTATCACGTCATCCAGGTCACCAAGCGCACCGGCGACAAGGCGACCGGCCGGCACGTGCTGATTCCGATCGACTTGTCCGGCAGCCACCGCGACCACGTGGACGCCGAAGCCGACACGCTGGAGCGGATCAGCGCGGAGAAGACCGACCCCGCCGCGCTCGACAGCGCTGCAAAGGCGCTGCACCTGACCGTGCTCCGCGCCGACCCGGTGGCGGAGGGCGGACGGCTCCAGATCGGCAGGCTGGTGGTGCCTGACGCGGCGGTGTGGGCGTTCCAGCACAAGCCGGGCGAGACCAGCCCGGTGATCGAGACGCCGATCGCCGACTACGTCTTCCGCCTCGACAGCCTGCACGCGGCCGGCATCCCGCCGCTGGCGGAGATCCGTCCGGCGGTCGAGGAGGCCGTGCGCGACGAGCAGAAGCGCGTCAAGGCGCGTGACGTCGCCAAGGCCTTCCTCGCCAAGGTGGACGCCGGCGCGACTCCCGGTGCCGTGGCCGAAGCGATGAAGCTCCCGCACCGCGAGTTCGGTCCATTTACGCGAGTGGATCCGCCGCTCACCAATCCGGCGGTCATCGGCGCGGCCTTCGGGCTCAAGGTCGGCGAGCACAGCGGCATCCTCGATACCAAGGACGGCCTCTACGTCATCGAGGTGCTGGCGCACACGCCGGCGGACTCCGCTGAGTTCGTGAAGAAGCTGGACGAGCTCCGGGCCAAGGAAGTCCGCCAGGCGCGGCAGGACCGGATCCGCAATTATCTCACGGCGCTGCGCGAGCAGGCCAAGATCGTGGACCATCGCGCCCAGCTGGAGCAGCGCAGCGCCGCGCAGCAGGCCGGAGCCTGATCGGCGAACCGACCGGCAGCACTGCACACACGACGACCCTCCGATGTGCTATCGGAGGGTCGTTTGCTTGTCCGCCGGACTGCGGGCGGGGGGCTACCGCCTGCGCCCTACTGGCTGAGGCGCTTCGGCTCGCGGGTGGCCGGCGGGGGCGCCGGTTGATTCGCGTCGAACTTCCGGGGCGGCAGCTGCTGGCTCTGGTCGTCCGACCGCATGATGGCGTCCTGCGTGTCCGAGAGGCTGCGCTTGAACTCCCGGATTCCCTTCCCGATCGAGGAGCCGACTTCGGGCAGCCGCTTGGCGCCGAAGACCAGCAGCACGACCAGCAGGATGACCATGATCTCGGGAAAGCCGAGGTTGCCCATAAGCCAACTCCTTCAGAAGAGCGAGCGCGCGATCAGGTAGGCAAGCACCAGCCCAACCAGGCTCAGCAACGACACGTTCAGGCCTACCGGGCCCAGCGTGAAGTGTAGCACCAGGAGGTTCGCCGAGACAGGGCCGAAGGTGGGGGTCACGGTGGTGGTGAAGAAGGCGCGGGCGGCGCTCTCCGGCATCCACCGCTGGAGGAACGCGGTAAGGAAGCCGCCGGCCAGGAAGCCGGCGATGAGCACGCCGATGTAGAAGCCGGGACGATGGGGACCGCTCGCCATGCGCTAGCGCCTCCGCTCCAGGACGTATGCGATGCTGCCCCGCAGCGAGTCGCGCGCCGGCGAGGGGGCCAGCAGCTCGAGCTCGCCCTCGGCCTGCTGGGCGAAGCGCAGCGCGCGCTCGCGCGCGTACTCGATGCCGCCGGCGCGCGCCACGGCGGCCACCACCTCCGCAATGTGAGCATCGGTCGGCTCGGGCGTCTGCATGAGCCGGTGTACCGCGCGGCGCTCGCGATCCTGCATCCGCGGCAGCGCGAAGATCAGCGGCAGCGTCACCTTGTGCTCCCGCAGGTCGAGACCCGACGGCTTGCCCGTCATCGCCTCGTCCTCGACGTAGTCGAGCACGTCGTCCACGATCTGGAACGCCATGCCGAGCGCGTGGCCGTAGCGCTGGAGCGCACCGCGCGCCTCGGGCTCGGCCTGGAGCGCGCCGCACTCGCAGGTGCCGGAGAGCAGCGACGCCGTCTTGGAACGAATGAGCAGATCGTACTGCTCCTCACCAAAGTTGAGCGGGTCGTGGGAGATGAGCTGTCGCATCTCGCCCACCGTCATTTCATTGGTGACCCGTCCCAGCACCCGAAGCGGCTCGAGATCGTCGAGCCGCACCAGCTCGACCACCGCGCGGGAGTAGAGGTAGTCACCCATGATGACCGAGATCTGGTGACTGAAGAGCGAGTTGATCGTCGGCATCCCGCGCCGGAGCACCGAGTGGTCCACGGAGTCGTCGTGCACCAGCGTGGCGAGGTGGATCAGCTCGACGACCGCGGCGAGCGTCACCGCGCGCGCATCGGAGGCGCCGCACGCCTCGTCGGCGAGCAGCAGGAGCGTCGGGCGGAACATCTTGCCCTGCATCCGGAGCAGGTGGCGGTTGACCTCCGCGATGAGCTGGAAGTCGGCCTCGACGATGCGGCGCAGCTCGCCATGGACCTGCTCGAGCCTCGCGCGGAGCGGCGCCTGGAGCTCCTCGAGCGTGACCGGGGCGAGCTGGCTGCTCATGTGGTCGGGCCCGCCGCGAGCTGGCGGATGCGCTGGCCCACGTCCATGAACCGGATGTCCACCGCAAGCGCGCGCTCGTAGCTGGTGCGCGCGTCGCCGCCCTTCCCCTGCGCTTCCGATGCGCGGCCAAGCCAGTAGATCAGGCCGATCTTCTCGTCATCGCCGCCGTCGAGCCCGTCCACCGCGCGGCGCAGCACCGCCTCCGCGATGGCGTACTGCCCCTTCTCGAAGAACGCGGTGCCGAGTGCCTCCGAGGTGCGGAGCCGGCCTTCGCGATCGGGCGTGCGCAGCGACTTCTGGAATTCGGCGATCGCTTCGTCCAGCAGACCCATCTCCTTGAAGGCGACGCCGAGATCGTAGTGCGCCTCGTAATCCTCGGCGCTCAGATTTTCCTCGATGCCCTTCTTGAAGGCGTGCAGCATCTCCTCGAAATCGCGCTGCTCGTCGCCGGTGGGCTGCTCGTGCTCCACCGTCATGCGGGTGTCGCGGGGCCCTTCGGCGTCGAGGATCATCGAGCCGAGGTCCACGAAGCTCCCGTCGGCCGGTGCGGCGCGAGGCTCGGGCTCGGCCGATCGGCGGGCGGCGGGCGGCATTGCCGGGGGTGCCGGCGCACGCGCCTCGGGCTGCGCGGCGACCGGCGCGGCGATGGTCTCGGGCGACGCCGGCCCGGCGGCCGGAGCTGCGGGCGCC
>JAICWE010000031.1 GCA_025934955.1 Gemmatimonadales bacterium
CGCGCCCGGCGCCGCCCCCCCCCGGCGCGCGCCGGCGCGAACTCCAGCTCCGGCTTACGTCCCATCACCCGCCCGACGGTGTCGGCGAGCTGGAGCACCGACGTCTGCCGCGCCGTCGCGATGTTGAACGCCCTCGCGTCGATGCCGTCGGCGGCCGCGATCGGACAGGTGCTCGCCAGTACATTGGCGCGCGCCACGTCGCGCACGAAGACGTAGTCGCGAGTCTGCTTCCCATCGCCGAAGATGACCAGCTTCTGCCCGGCGAGCAGCCGCGACACGAAAATCGAAACGACGCCCGCCTCGGACTTGGGATCCTGCCGGGGGCCGAACACGTTGGCGTAGCGCATGGCCACGCCATCGAAGCCGCCGAGCAGCGCAAGCGCGCGGAGATAGTGCTCGCCCGCCAGCTTGCTCACGCCGTAGGGCGAGATCGGTCCCTTGGCCGCGGTCTCCGGCGTGGGCAGCACCTCCGGATCGCCGTACACCACGCCGCCGCTGCTGGCGAACACCACCCGGCGCACGCCGCCGCGCGACGCGCCCTCGAGCAGGTTCACCAGCCCGACGACGTTGATCTCGGCGTCGAACGCCGGACGATCGACCGAGAGCCGCACGTCGATCTGCGCGGCGTGATGATTGAGGACGTCGAACCCGCCCGCCGCCAGGAGGTCGCGCGCCTCGGCGGAGCGGATGTCGGCGCAGATGAAGCGCGCGCCCTTCGGCAGGTTCTCCTCGTGACCGCGGGACAGATCGTCCACGATGGTGACGTCCCATCCGCCGGCCAGATACGCTTCTGCGATGTGCGAGCCGATGAACCCCGCGCCGCCGGTCACAAGTACCCGTCCGCTCATCGGCCGATCACCGTCATGCACTCGCCTCGCTGTGATGCTCACCGTGATTGTGCCGCAGATGCGCCCGCGCGTCCCGCGCGCCGGGCGCCCCGCAATATAGAGAGGCGAGCGCGAGAGGAAATGGCGGCAAACGAGCGCGGCGCTCCGCCGGAGATCGGAGCGCCGCGAGAACCTGCGCGCCTGAGGTCGCGCCGGCTCAACTCGGCAGCTTGGCCACCTGCCGGGCCTCGGTTCCTGCGGACACGTCCGGCGAAAGCACGTCGATCACCTTGCCCGTCGCCGTGTGATCGCGGACGTGGACGATCTGCATGGTCGCCATGAGGTCATCGATCCGCACCTTGCCGTCGCTGGTGCGCCGGGGCGTGCGCCGAACCTCGAAGAGGTCGCCCGGCGCGACGCCGTCGCTGCGACCCTTGTCGATGAAGAGCACCGATTGCGCTTCCTTGAGATCGCCGCGGCCGGGCCAGCCGATCACCTTGCCCTGCACGCCGTCGCTCACCGGCACCGGAACCACCGCACCCGGATCGTTGAACTGCTCGGCCGGCAGCACGAGCTGGCCGGCGAGCATCTCACCGAACAGGCCGACCACTTGGCCGATGGTGTTGCCGTGGTTGATCTCGGTGACCCGCACGACGCCGGTCGGCCGCACCACCCGCCCGTAGCGGCCCTCGAGGTCCTTGTCCGCCACCGCCACCAGCAGCGAATCGCCGACGCGGTAGCTGCCGCCCACCGGCGGCTCGATGGCGATCGTGGTATACGGCATGATGGCGATGGAGTGCGTGCCCGACGACTTGATCTGCGATGGGACCACCGGCCCGACCACCCGGCCGAATGGAAGCTTCTGGTTTTCGGTGAGGAAGCCGGAGGCGTAGAACTCGACCCGGCGGAGCGGATGCGGCTGCTGGTTCACGTACGACCGCAGCGTCTGGCGGATGCTCTGACCTTCCCGCGTCGGGAAGAGGGGCGCCTGGTCCTCCGGCTGCACGTCCGCGACGGCCTGCGCGACCGGCTGCGCCGCCGCCGCCGTGGGTGCCGGAGCGGTGTCGGACACCTGCGTGCTATCGGGTGGCGCGGGTGTGTCGGTGGCCGGTACCGATGCCACCGCGGCGCCGCCGGACGACAGTCGCAGCACCTCACCCGGATAGATCCAGTGCGGATCCTCGACGACGCTGGTGTTGATGCGGTAGATCTCGGGCCACAGGAAGGGATCACCGAGATACCGCTGCGCCAGGGCCCAGAGTGTGTCACCGGGCTTCACGGTGTGCGACTCGGGCATCGCGGCCTGCTGCGCGACGAGCGCGACCGGCGCGGCGACAGCCGCGAAGCCGAACGCGAGCGCAAAGGCGGAGGTCACCTGGGTCTTCCGCAGCATCGAGATCTCCCCGGCGGGGTGGCGAAGCGGATTGCATGTCGGCTGTGAACACGCGGAGGCCACGATCGGCCGGGCCCGGCACGAGCAAGTTCCTCGCCAGTGGGCGCCAATCCTTGCAGCCGGCTCTAAGTCGTTGCGCTCAGGCGCGATGGTCCTCGCGCGACGCAACCGTCGGAGCGGCGGCCTCTGGCGATCGGCCGCAATTCTGGCGAGATGGCGGCCGGACGAAATGGAAGCGGGGCAGAAGCTCTCGCCTCTGCCCCGCCCCCGTGCCCGATGCGGCGGAGCTCAGAACGGGAGGTCGTCGTCCTCGCCGTCGAGCGCTTCGGGGAAGTCGTCGGTGGACTCTTCCTTGCCGCCGGGGGCGCCCTTGCCTCCTGCCGCAGCCGCGGCCCGTGGCGCCGGCGTGTAGGCCTCGCTCCCCTCACCCTTGCCCGAGAGCAGGATCAGCTCGCGACCGTTGATCTCGGTGGTGTAGCGGGTCTGGCCCTCACGGTCCTGCCACGACCGGTACTCGATGCTCCCCTCGACGTAGATCTTGTCGCCCTTCTTGCAATACCGCTCGGCGATGTCGGCGAGGTTGGACGCCTTGTTGTTCCAGAGGACGACCCGGTGCCACTCGGTCTTCTCCTGCTTCTCGCCCGACTGGTTCTTCCACTGCCGGCTGGTGGCGAGGGAGAGGGTGGCCACGCGGGAGCCGTTGGTGGTGCTGCGCACCTCGGGGTCGGCGCCGAGGTTTCCGATCAGGGTCACTTTGTTCAGGCTTCGGCTCACACTTCCCTCCAGGGTAACGTGGGTCGGCTCGGTGCGGACCCGGCCATAATATAGGGCGCGCAAGTCCTTAGGTCAACCATATTTACGCCGCTTTTACCATCTTCGCGCATCGCCGTCCAGGGGCGGTCCCGGGCGTCTCAGGTGCGGCCGCCAAGCGGCAGGCGGAGCACCAGCGCGTTCTCACTGGGATAGCGGTAGTAGCCGGTGCGCTGCCCCACGGGGCGGAAGCCGGCCGCGGCGTAGAGCGCCCGCGCGCCGACGTTCGACTCGCGCACCTCGAGGAAAATCTCCTCCGCGCCGCGCAAGCCGAGCACGGCGAGTCCGGCATCGAGCAGCCGCCGTCCGAGGCCCCGCCGCCGACCGTCGGGCGACACCGCCAGATTGAGAATCTCGCCACTCCCTGCGACTTCGCGGCCGACGACGTAGCCGCAGAGCTCGCCATACTCCTCGGCGATGAGCACGAAGCTCCATGCCGCAGCGATCGACTCGCGGAAGGATTCCTCGCTCCAAGGGTCCGAAAAGCAGCGTCGCTCGAGTGCGGCGATGGCGCGCGCATCACGCGGAGCGGCCCGCCGGATCGGGCAGGGCTCGTCCGTGGGCCTGCTCCCATCGGGCCTGTGCTTCGGCCGGTCGGCCATACTCGGGCTCCCAGATATCCGGGTCCTCGACCCGCCGGAGCGCGCCGGAGCGCGCCGCGAGCGCAAGCAGATCGGCGGCGTGCGGAGCGGCAGCGTCGCCCTGCACGACGCAGCCGGCCCAGCGATCGAGCGCCGCCCAGAGCGCGTCCGGCAGCTCCGCCACGAGCACCGCCGGGGCGACGAGCGCCCGACGCAGCGCGTCCGGCCGCCAGACTCGCGGCGGCTCGACGACTCCGACGCGATCGGGCCAGAGCCGGTACGCCGCCGCGTACAACTCTCCCCGCAGCGCATCGGCAGCGGCGACGATGACAGCGCCCGGCGCGGCGGATGACGCCGCGCCAGCCGCGCGCGCCAGGAGCGACGGCGCAGTCCAGAGCGTCACGCCGCGCGCGGCGACGAGCGCCTTGGCGACGGCAGCCCCGACGCGGAGCCCGGTGAAGCTACCCGGGCCGTCGGCGAGAATCACGCGGTCGAGTGCGGCAAGCGTCGTCCGTCCCTCGCCCAGGAGCCGCCCGATCAACGGCAGCAGAGCCGCGGCATGTCGCCGCGCGCCGCGCACCTCGGCCGTCCGCACGACTCCGCCGGCGTCCAGCGCCACGGACACGCGATCGGTGGCGGTATCGAGTGCCAGACGCATCACGCCGGCCCCGCGTCGATGTCGACGCCACGCCGCGCCGGATCGTCCAGATGACGCAACCGAACGCGATGGGTGGCGGGCGGCAGCCACTCGCGCACCCGCTCCGGCCACTCCACCAGCAGCGCGTCACCTTCGGCGACGAGCCCCTCCCAGTCGAGATCGGCCGCTTCCTCGGACGAGCGCAGCCGGTAGCAGTCGAGATGAAAGACCGGCCCGCGCCGTCCATGATAGCGATGCACCAGCGCGTAAGTGGGGCTCGTGGCCGCTTCCGCCACACCGAGTCCGCGGGCGACCGCGCGCGCGAACGTCGTCTTCCCGGCGCCGAGGTCGCCCTCAAGCAGCACCACCGCACCGGGCGTGAGCCGGCTGCCTAACGCCACGCCCTCGGCGACGAGCTCCGGCTCGGTGAGCGCGCGCGTCACCGGCGTCTCACGCCCGACGGCGCAGCCTCGGGGCCGGACCGCGCTGCACGTCGGGCGCATGCATCGCCTTCAGCTCGTTGAGCTGGTCGCGCAGCATCGCGGCGAGCTCGAACTCGAGGTTGGCCGCCGCCTCCTTCATCTGCCGCTCCAGCGCGGCGATCACCGCCCCGCGCTTCGATGGATCGTCCAGATCCACCTTCCTGCCGACGGCCACCCGGGGCTCCGGCTTCTCGGTGCGGGCATCGGCGACGTGGGTGCTGAGCCGCACCTCCTCGAGCGACTTCACCACCGACGTCGGGGTGATGCCATGCTCCTCGTTGTGGCGCTGCTGGATGCCGCGACGCCGGTCCATCTCGTCGAGCGCGCGCCGCATGGAGCCGGTGATCCGGTCGGCGTAGAGAATGGCGCGGCCGTTCACGTTGCGCGCCGCGCGGCCGATCGTCTGCACCAGCGAGCGGTCGGAGCGGAGGAAGCCTTCCTGATCGGCGTCGAGGATGGCGACGAGCGACACCTCCGGCAGGTCGAGCCCCTCGCGCAGCAGGTTGATGCCGACCAGCACGTCGAAGTCGCCGAGCCGGAGGCCCCGGATGATTTCCATCCGCTCGATCGCGTCGATGTCGCTGTGGAGATAGCGCACCCGCACGCCGGCCTGCTGGAGGTAGTCGGTGAGGTCCTCGGACATCCGCTTGGTCAGCGTGGTGACGAGCACCCGCTCGTGCCGCTCTGCGCGGCCGCGGATCTCGTGCAGCAGGTCGTCCACCTGGCCGCGGACCGGGCGGATGTCCACCTCGGGATCGACCAGGCCGGTGGGACGGATGATCTGCTCGACGGCGACGCCGTGGGAGAGCTGGAGCTCGAAATCGCCCGGCGTCGCGGAGACGTTGATCATCTGGGGCACCAGTCGCATGAACTCCTCGAACTGAAGCGGCCGGTTGTCCAGCGCCGACGGCAGCCGGAAGCCGTAGTCCACCAGCGTCAGCTTGCGGGCACGGTCGCCGTTGAACATTCCGCCGATCTGCGGCAGCGAGACGTGCGACTCGTCCACCACCACGAGATAATCGGCCGGGAAGTAGTCGAGCAGACAGGCGGGACGCTCGCCGGCCTGACGGCCGCTCAGCGGCCGCGAGTAGTTCTCGATGCCGGCGCAGGTGCCGACCTCGAGCATCATTTCGATGTCGAAGTTGGTGCGGCCCTCCAGCCGCTGCGCCTCGAGCAGCTTCCCCGCCGCCTTGAGCTCCGCCAGCCGCTCGGCCAGCTCGGCGCGGATGAGCTTGACCGCGCGCTCGATGGTGGGCCGCTGGGTGACGAAGTGCTTGGCCGGATAGACGGCGCATTGGTCGAGCTGCGCGATGGTCTCGCCGGTGAGCGGATGGATCTTGCTGATGCGCTCGACCTCGTCACCCCACAGCTCGATGCGGATGGCCTGCTCGGCGTAGGCCGGGAAGATCTCGATCGAGTCGCCACGCACGCGGAAGGTGCCCTGCTCGAAGGAGACGTCGTTCCGGGCATACTGGATCCGCACCAGCTCCTGGAGAATGGCGTCGCGCCCGCGCGACTCGCCGCGACGGACCGTCACCATGAGCTTGCGGTACTCCACCGGATCGCCGAGGCCGTAGATGGCGCTCACCGTGGCGACGATGACGACGTCGTCCCGCTCCATCAGCGACGACGTGGCGCGCAGACGGAGGCTCTCGATGTCCTGATTGATCGAGGCGTCCTTCTCGATGTAGACGTCGGTGGCGGGGACGTACGCCTCGGGCTGGTAGTAGTCGTAGTAGGAGACGAAGTACTCGACGGCGTTGCGCGGCAGGAACTGGCGCAGCTCGCCGTAGAGCTGGGCCGCGAGCGTCTTGTTGTGCGAGAGCACCAGGGTGGGCTTGCCGTGGCCGGCGAGCACGTGGGCGAGCGTCATCGTCTTGCCGCTGCCGGTGACGCCGAGGAGCGTCTGGTACTTGTCGCCGCGGCGGAGGCCGTCGCTCAGCTCGCAGATCGCCTTCGGCTGGTCGCCGGCGGGTTGGAACGGGGCGACGACCTCGAACTTGGTGCTCATGCGGCAATATATCGGTTTCGGTTTTTCTTCGCGAGGCGATGGCGACGACGACTAGACGGCGCCGGCGAGCTGCAGGAGGCGGCGCCACTGGGGCGGCGGGACCGGTACGACGGAGAGCCTGCCCTGGCGGACGAGCGCCAAGTCGGTGAAGGCGGGATCGGCCTTGATGACCGCGAGCGAAACGGCTCGCGGGAGCGGAGCGCCGGCGGCGATGTCGATGACGACGTGCTTCGGGTCGGCATCGTTCGGGTCGGGGTACGCCGCGCGAGTGACCGTCGCGCGCCCGACCAGCGCCCGCTCGTCACCGGTGTGGTAGATCAGCAGCTCGTCGCCCCTGGCGACCCGGCGCAGCTGTTTCAGCGCGGCGGCGTTGCTGATGCCGTCCCAGCGGGTGGTCCGGTCCGCACGGAGCTGCGCGAACGAGTAGTCGCTCGGCTCGGTCTTGAGAATCCAGCGGCCGGCCATGCTACTTGGCGGCGCCGCTCTGGCTGCCGGTGCCCTCGCGCCGTTCGATCTCGGTGACCCCTTTCACCCGCCGCACCGCCTTGATGACCTTGGCGAGGTGGCCAAGGTTGTCCACCTCGACGAAGATCTGCCCGAACACCGAGCCGTCCTTGGTCCACAGATCGGCGCCCTTGATGTTGGTGCCGCTCTGGCTCACCGCCTCCATGATGTCGGCGTAGAGACCGCGGCGATCCTCGGCGCTGACCGCGAGCCGCACGGCGAACGACTCGCCCTGAGTCTCCTGCCAGTCGATGTCCACCCGCCGCTCGTCGGCGGAAAGCGTGAGCAGGTTGGGACAGTCGGCGCGGTGGATCGAGATGCCGCGGCCCTGCGTCACGTAGCCCACCACCGCGTCCCCGGGCACCGGCTGGCAGCACTGGGCGTAGCGCACCATCAGCCCGTCCACGCCCTGGATCTTGATGCCGCGGCCCAGACGGATGCGGTCGATCACCCGGCCGAAGACGTTCGGCTTCGGCTCCTGCAACTCGTCCTGCGGCAGGTCGGGATAGAGCGCGCGGATCACCTGTCCGATGGCGACGTCGCCGCGGCCCACGGCGATCTCGAGCCCGCGTCCGTCGGCGAGCGAGAGCGTGTTCGCCGCCTTGGCCAGCCGCGCGTCGTCCGGCGCATCGAGGCGGCGCCGGCGGACTTCGCGCGCCAGAATGTCGCGGCCGAGCTGGAGACTGACGGTCTCCTCCTCGTGCTTCACCCACTGCTTGATCTTGTGTCGCGCGCGCGCGGTGCGCACGTGGCTCAGCCAGTCGCGGCTCGGCTTGGCGTTGGGGCTGGTGAGGATCTCGACGGTGTCACCGTTCTTGAGCTCGCGGTGCAGCGGCGCGATCCGCCCGTTGATCTTGGCGCCCTGGCAGCGCTCGCCCACCTTGGTGTGCACGTGGAACGCGAAGTCGATCGGCGTCGAGCCCTTCGGCAGGCGCTTCACGTCGCCGCCGGGGGTGAACACGAAGATCTCGTCCTGATAAAGATCGATCTTGAGGAACTCGAGGAACTCCTCGGGGCTGTGGGTGTCCTGCTGCAGCTCGAGCAGCTGGCGGAACCAGCTCAGGTGCCGATCCAGCTCGTCGGTACGGCCGGTATCCTTGTACACCCAGTGCGCCGCGATGCCGTACTCCGCCGTGCGGTGCATCTCCTGGGTGCGGATCTGCACCTCGAAGAGCTGCCCGCCGGGGCCGAAGATCGTGGTGTGGAGCGACTGGTACGCGTTCGACTTGGGGCTCGCGATGTAGTCCTTGATTCGCTCCTGGATCGGCGTCCAGTTGTGATGGATGATGCCGAGCACGTGGTAGCACTGGGGCACGTTCCGCACGATGACGCGTACCGCCATCAAATCGTAGATCTCGTCGAAGCCCTTGTTGCGCTTCCGCATCTTCTGGAAAATGGACCAGAGGTGCTTGGGGCGGCCGGTCACCTCGAACCAGTCGATGCCGGCGCGCCGGAGCTCCTGCTCCAGCGGGGCGCGCAGCTTGAGGATCATCTGCTCCCGCGCGGCGCGCTTGGACGAGACCTGCGCCACCAGCTCACGGTAGTCCTCCGGCTCGAGGAACTTGAACGCGAGGTCTTCCAGCTCCGCCTTCACACCGGCCATGCCGAAGCGGTGCGCCAGCGGCGCGTAGATCTCGCGGGTCTCGAGCGCGATGCGCATGCGGCGCTCGGGCTGGAGATGCTCCAGCGTGCGCATGTTGTGGAGCCGGTCGGCCAGCTTGATGATGATGACCCGCGCGTCCTTCGCGATCGACAGCAGGAGCTTCCGGTAATTCTCCACCTGCTCCTCCGCCGAGGAGCGGAAGGTGAGGTGGGAGATCTTGGTCAGCCCGTCCACGATGTTGGCGACTTCGGGCCCGAACTCGCGGCCGATGTCCTCGACACCGACGTCGGAATCCTCGACGACGTCGTGCAGCAGCGCGGCGGTGATCGAGGTGGTATCGAGGAGCTGCTCGGCGAGGATGAGCGCGACGGCGATGCTGTGGGAGACGAAATCCTCGCCGCTCATCCGCTTCTGGCCGCGGTGGGCCGACGCACTGAACCGGAGCGCGCGATCGATCGTCTCGAGGTCGAGGCGCTCGGCGTGACGCTCGAGGACGGCCCGGAACTCGGGCGCGGCGTCGAGCAGCGTCGCGGGCAGGACGGTCACCGGCGTGCCCGCGGTGGGCGGAGACTCATGAAAGGAGAATGATGCGGCGTGCCGCGCCGGTCAACCTGGCCCGGCGGCCGCCGGCGCTCGGCCGGCGCAGCTTACAGCAGGCCGGCCGAGGCGAAGCTGACGAAGCGATCGCCCGCGATGATCACGTGATCGTAGATCGGCAGGTCCAGCAGCTCGCCGGCAGCGACGAGCTGGCGGGTGACGGCGCGGTCTTCCGCGGAGGGCGTGGGGTCCCCGCTGGGATGGTTGTGGACGACGATGACCCCGGCCGCCGCCTCCGCGATGGCGGGGCGGAAGACCTCGCGCGGGTGCACCAGCGAGCTGTTGAGGAGCCCGCGGGTGACCAGCACTTCGCGCAGCACCTGGCTCTGGCTGTCCAACGCCAGGAGATGGAACTCCTCGACCGAGAGGTCCCGCAGCCGCGACGCGAAGATCGCGACGACGTCTTCCGGCTCCCGGATTCGGGCCGGCACCGGCCGTGCCTCGCGCGCCAGCCGCGCGCCCAGCTCGAACGCCGCCGCCAGGCGCGCCGCCTTGGTGCCGCCGATGCCCGCCGTGCGCTTGAGCTCCGCAAGCGGCCGGCTGGCGAGACGGCGGAGCGAGCCGTCCGCCTCGGAGACCAGTGCCGCGGCGACCTCGGTGACGCTGCGCCCGCCGGCACCGGTGCCGAGGAGAACCGCGAGCAGCTCGATGGCGGTGAGGGCGGGCGCTCCGAGGGAGGTCAGGCGCTCGCGCGGACGGTCGTCCTGGGACAGTGCGGCGATGGGAGCGGCCATGCCGGAGCATGGCCCGGGCGAGGGCGCCGAACGCAATCATTTAGCGCGCGGGCGGTGCGAACGACGGCGGGCCGACTCGCCTATTTCCCCACTCCGTGGCACTTCTTGTACTTCTTGCCGCTCCCGCAGGGGCACGGGTCGTTGCGGCCGACCTCGGGCACCGAATCCATGCCGCGTCCGAGCGGCCCGAGCGAGCTCTGCACGGCGCCGGCCGCTGCGCCCGCCGTGGCCGGCACCGGTGCGACCGGACGGCCGCCCGGGATCAACTCGTCGAGGTCGGGGCCGCCGGGACCTGAGGTCGTGGGCGGCGGAGGCGGCGGCATCACCGGGGGACGCGGCGGCTCCGCCGTCACCTGCACCTTGAGGAAGCGCTCGGTGAAGGTGCTCTGGATATCGCGCACGAGGTCCTCGAACATCTCAAACGCCTCGCGCTTGTACTCCACCAGCGGATCGCGCTGCCCCCAGCCGCGGAAGTGGATCGCGTTGCGCAGCTGGTCCAGATCGTAGAGGTGGTCCTTCCACTTCTCGTCCAGCACCGAGAGCATCACCTGCGAGAGCACCTGCATGTCCACGTCGGGCACGTTCACCGCGCGGCCGAAATCGGTCAGATAGCCGATCTTCCGCGCGAAGCTCTCCTCGCCCTCGGCCTGCACCGCCTCGACCATGCGGTCGAGCGACGGGGTGGCCGGCGCGTCGAGCACGGCTTCGGGATTCACCAGGTACTGCAGGGTGAGCGACTCCTTGAGCCCGCCGCGATCGTAGTCCTGCGGGGTCTCGGCGTCCACCAGGAACTGCCGCACCGAGCGCTCCACCGCGGCCGAGATCATCCGGCGCGCCTCCGCCTTGAGCTCCTCGCCCCGCTCCAGCGCGAAGAGCCGGAGCGAGTAGACGACCTCGCGCTGCTGGTTCATGACGTCGTCGTACTCGAGCAGCTTCTTGCGGGACTGGAAATTCTGCAGCTCGACCCGCTTCTGCGCCTGCTCGATGGCCCGGGTCACCAGACCGCCGGTGATGACCTCGCCCTCTTCGGCGCCGCTCTTGTCCATCCACGCCGCGATGCGGTCGGAGCCGAACAGCCGCATCAGGTCATCTTCCAGCGAGAGGAAGAAGATGGACTTGCCGGGATCGCCCTGACGCCCGGCGCGGCCCCGGAGCTGCCGGTCGATGCGCCGCGACTCGTGCCGCTCGGTGCCGACGATCTGGAGGCCGGTGGTATCCTCGGTGCGCGGTACGTCGGGCCCGAGTTTGATGTCGGTGCCGCGGCCGGCCATGTTGGTCGCGATCGTCACCGCGCCGAGCTGCCCCGCCTTGGCGACGATCTCCGCCTCCCGCTGGTGGTACTTCGCGTTCAGCACCTCGTGCTTGATGCCGCGCCGCTTGAGCTGGCGTGAGAGGGTCTCGGACACGTCCACATTCACCGTGCCGATCAGCACCGGCAGCCCCTTGCCGTGAAGCTGCTCGACCTCGTCGAGGATCGCGTTGTTCTTCTCCCGCCGCGTCTTGTAGATGCGGTCCGCCTGATCCGCGCGGCGCACCGGCCGGTTGGTGGGGATGACGCCGACCTCGAGGCCGTAGATCTGGTAGAACTCGGTCTCCTCGGTTTCGGCGGTGCCGGTCATGCCGGCGAGCTTGTCGTACATGCGGAAGTAGTTCTGGATGGTGATCGTGGCGAAGGTCTGCGTTTCGCCCTTCACCTGCACGCCTTCCTTGGCCTCGACCGCCTGGTGCAGTCCGTCGGCCCAGCGGCGGCCCGGCATGGTGCGGCCGGTGAACTCGTCCACGATCACCACCTGACCTTCCTGCACCAGGTAGTCCACTTCGATCTCGTAGAGCGCGTGCGCCTGCAGCAGCTTGTGGATGATGTGCAGCTTCTCGCTCTTGATCGCGTACGCCGCCTCGACCTCGTTGCGCCGCGCGATGCGATCGTGGGGCGAGAGGTCGGGGTCCTTCTCGATCTGGTGGATCTCCTCGGAGATGTCGGGCACGATGAACAGGCTCGGGTCGCCCGGCGACATCGCGGCGGCGCCGCGGTCGGTGAGGTGCACCGCGTGGCCCTTCTCGTCGAGCACGAAGTAGAGCGCCTCCTCCAGGTCGCGCATCTGCTGCTTCTTCATCGGCAGCTTGCGGTCGGCGATCGAGTCGAGCTCCATGCGCTGCACCAGCTGCTTCACCCCGGTCTCGTTCAGGAGCTTCAGCAGCCGCTTGTTCTTGGGCATGCCGAGCTGCGCCTGGTACAGCTTGAGCGCCGCCTCCTGCCGGGTCTTCTCGTCGGCCAGCAGCGGCTCGGCCTCGGCGAGCAGCGTGTTGACGACGCCGGTCTGGCGGCGGACGATCTCGCCCACCTGGCGGTTGAACTCGGCGTACTTGTCATCGCCCTCGTTGGCCACCGGACCGGAGATGATGAGCGGGGTCCGCGCCTCGTCGATGAGGATCGAATCCACCTCGTCGATGATGGCGTAGGCGTGCTCCTTCTGCACCCGCTGCTCCAGCGAGAACACCATGTTGTCGCGCAGGTAGTCGAAGCCGTACTCGTTGTTGGTGCCGTAGGTGATGTCGGCCCGGTAGGCGGCCCATCGCTCTGCCGTCCCCGGCTCGGTGTCATCGAGACAGGCGACCGTGAGCCCGAGATAGCGGAAGACATGGCCCATCCACTGCGAGTCGCGACGAGCCAGGTAGTTGTTGACGGTGACGAGGTGCGCGCCGCGCCCGGTGAGCGCGTTGAGATAGAGCGGCAGCACGGCGACGAGGGTCTTGCCCTCGCCGGTCGCCATCTCGGCGATGCGACCCTGGTGCAGGACGATCCCGCCGATGAGCTGCACGTCGTACGGCACCATGTCCCAGGTCAGCTCGTGGCCGGTCACCATCACCGGCGTGCCGACCAGACGGCGGCAGGCCTCGCGCACGGTGGCGAATGCCTCGGGGAGGAGCTCGTCGAGCGCTGCCGCGAGTGCCTTCTTCCAGGCCACCTCCAGCTCGTTGAAGCGGCCCTCGAGGCGGTCGCGCTCCACCGGATCGGCGCAGCCGTGCTTCGCCGCGCGCACCTCCTCGAGCTCGGCCTGCACCGTGCCGGTGCGCTCGCCGAGCCGCGCGCGGAACCGCTCGGTCTGCCCGCGGAGCTCCTCGTCGGACAGGGCGTTGAGCCGCTCCTCCTCGCGATGGATCGCGGCGAGGAGCGGCTGCAGCCGCTTCACTTCACGCTCGTGCCGGGTCCCGAGGACCACGGTCATCAGTTTCTTGATCATCCTTCTCCGTCCAAATACAGCCGGTGGGCCGCGATGTATTCCGCGACCGCGTCCGGCACCCAGTAACGCACCGACCGTCCCGCCCGCACCCTGCGGCGGATCTCGGTCGCCGAGATGTCCACCGCCGGGACCGGCAGCGTCTTCCAGACCGCCGCGGACGCGGGTATTCCAGCCCCGGGCCTGGCAAAGGCCGCGACCCGAGCGAGCCGTGGAATTTGGTCGGCTTGACGCCAAAGGTCGAGTTCCCGCGCCGCATCGGCCCCGACGAGCAGCACCCACTCGCGGCCGGGCTCCCGTTCCCGGAGGGCGCGGAGCGTGTCCACCGTATAGGAGGGGCCCGGGCGATCGAGCTCGAGCGTCTCCACCGCGAACCGCGGCGCGCCGGCGATGGCGAGCCGGACCATCTCGGCCCGCTGCTCCGGCGAACCACCATGCCCCGCGTGCTGCTTGAACGGCTGCGATCGTGCCGGCACGAAGCGCAGCGCCTCCAGCTCCAGCGCCTCGACCACCGCCTGCGCCACGATCAGATGACCGTGATGGATCGGATCGAACGAGCCGCCGAAGAGCCCGATCACCGCGCCGTCACGACTGCCCCGGCGCCGCGGGCGGGACCGGAGCCGGCGGCTCGGGCGCCGCCGGCGCGGGACATGCCTCCGCGACGCCGTTCGCCTTCTCGTGGAAGCGGCGGAGGTAATCGCAGGTCTCCTTCACGTCTTCCCGATATCCCAGCACGCGATAGGCGTGGACCAGATCCAGCAGCGCCTGCGGCGCGATGTTGGTCTTGGGATACGTCGCGACCAGATCCTTGAGGTAGAGGATCGCCGAGTCGTACGCCTTGAGTCGCAGGTAGTACACCGCCGAGCGGTACTGCTTGTAGGCGAACTTCTCCTGGAGCTCCGCGATCCGCTGCTGCCCCTTCACCGCCGCCTCGCTGCCGGGGTAGCGGTTCACCAGCTCCTGGTAGGTGGCGCGGGCGGTTTCGCCGTAGGTGGGATCCAGCTCCGGCTTGCGCCACAGCTCGGCGTAGGCGTCGCCCACGCGGAGCAGCGCGTCGGGAGCCAGGGGGTCGTTAGGCGTGTCGTCCGACACCTTGCGCAGCTCGCGCGCCGCCTGGAGCTCCTCGCCGCGCGCGAGATAACTCTCGCCCAGATAGAAATGCGAGCGCGCGATCCGCGAATCGCCCGGCGGCAGCTCGAGGTTCACGCGCTCGAAGGTCGTCGCGGCATCCGACCACTTGCCTGCGCGGAACTCCCGTTCGCCGCGAGTCCAGAGCGAGTCCACCGCGGCGGGCGACGCGCTCTGCTGCACCTGGCTCACCTGCGTCGCCGGCGTGAGCTTCGGCGGCCGCGGCGTGCATCCGCCCAGCGCCGCGGCACATGACGCCGCGGCGAGGGTCCCGACGATCCTGCCCATCATGGTGTTCCCGTCCGGGCGCTGTCGCCCGCCGTAGGGGCCTGCCCGAGCGCGCGCAGTCGCGCGGCCGCGGCGTGGCGAATCGAGTCGTCCTGCTGCGAGTGCGCGAGCGCCGCCTGAAAGGCGAGCGCCGCGCCCACACTGTCACCCTGCGCCAGGTGCGCCTGGCCGATGCCGAGCAGCGCACGCCGGCCGGTCGGCGAAACCGAATCGTACTGCACTCCCTCGGCATACCAGCCGATGGCCGAGCCGGCGTTGCCGTCGGCCAGCTCGGCGGCGCCGAGCCGGAGCGCACAGTCGGCGAGGCCGTGTCCCGCCGCGGCCCGCGCCGGAGGCTGCAGTCCGCGCCGGAGCGCGGCACGGTAGGCGAGCACCGCCTGGTCGCAGGCACCCTGACGCTGGAGCAGGTCGCCATAGACCTGGACCAGCGAGTCCATCGTCCCCTCATCCGGCGCCGCCGCCATCGCGTCGGGCAGGAGCGGGAGGAGGTCGGCGTCGGGCATCGCGTGGGAGCGCACCAGCGTGAGCACGTAGCGACCGACCGAGCGGTCCGGCGCGATGGCGCGGAGCCCGTCCACCGCGGCCTGGAGCGCAACGGCGTCGCCGGCGCGATCCGCGGCCCGCGCGATCGTCTCCAGGCCATCGGCCGCCTCGTCGGCCCGCGACGGGTCCTCACCGGCGAGGCGAAGATAGCCGTCCACCGCCTGCTTCGGCTTCCCGGCGTGCATCGCCGCCGCCGCTTCCTTGGCCCAGAGCCGGCCGTCGGAGCCGCGCGTAAGCGCGGCGTCGTACTGCGCCAGCGCCTCGGGGAACTGCCCCGCCCTGTACGCGCGGTCGCCGGCGCGCTCGGCGTCGGACGGCGGGTGGCACGCGACGAAGGCCGCGAGCGCGAGCGGCGTCGCCCGGCGCAGGAACGAACGCAGCGTCACGACCGCGATCGCTCCATCATGGCGAGGTACGCCTCGACTCGCGCGTCCTCCGGCCGGCGACGCAGACACGCCGTCCACACCTCGCGCGCGCCGGCGGCGTCACCCGAGAGATAGCGCGCCAGCCCGAGCGCCGCCTGCGCGTCCACGAAGTTGGGCCGGGCGCGGAGCACCAGTTCGAGCTGCTCGCGGGCATCGAGCGGGCGATTGGCCTCGAGGAGCAAGCGGGCGAGCCGGTACCGGAGATCGTGGAACGAGGGGCCCAGCTCCAGCGCGCGGCGGTACTGCACGATCGCGTCGTTGAGTGCGCCGGCCTCGGCGTACGCGTCGCCGAGTCCCGCGTGCTGGTTGGCGAGTCGTGCGGCCGTCGCCGCCGGCAATCCCGCGACCGTGCCGCCGCTCGCCGTGCCGGCTCGGCGGAAGCTCTCCTCCGCCTCCGCGGTGCGGCCCAGCTCCAGCAGCACGAGGCCACGGTGGATCAGCGCCTCGAGGTAGCGCGGGTTGAGGCCGAGGGCGCGGTCGAACTCGGCGAGCGCGGCCGCCGGCTGCCCCAGGAGCGAGAGCGAGAGACCGAGCAGATGATACGCATCGGCAAAGGCGCGGCCGCCGGCGGCGACCTCCTCCAGCAGGTGGACGGCGCCGTAGTAATCCTGCAGCGCGAACCGCTCCCGCGCGCGGACGACGAGCTGCTCAGCACTCTCGTGCATGCACACTCCGGAACCACGCGACGAAACGGCGGATTCCGTCCGGAAACGGCGTGCACGGCGCGTAGCCGAGCACCGCGCCCGAGCGGGTGAGGTCGGCCGAGGTGTGCTGCACGTCGCCGGGCTGCATCGGCGCCCAGGCGAGCTTCGGCCTCACGCCCATCGCGGCGGCGATCTCGTCCACCACGACGCGCAGCGGGACCGCACGGTTGCCGCCGAGATTGAAGTGGGTGACGCCGGCCGGCGCATCCGCGGTCCACGCGACGGCCCCAAGCACCCCGGCGACGATGTCGTCCACCCAGGTGTAGTCGCGCGACTGGGTCCCGTCACCGAACAGCGTGATGGTCCGCTCCTCCGCCATGGCGCGGGTGAAGCTGTGAATGGCGAGATCGGGCCGCTGGCGCGGACCGTACACGGTGAAGAACCGGAGCGACGCGACCGACAGGCTCGCGAGCGGCGCAAGTGCGACCAGCAGCAGCTCGGCCGCTCGCTTGGTGGCCGCGTAGGGCGAGACCGGCGCGATGCACGGCGCGTCCTCGCGGAACGGCGCCGGCGTGTCGTCGCCGTAGACCGACGACGACGAGCCGAACACCAGCCGCCGCGCGCCCGCGCCCCGCATCGCCTCGGCGACCGCGGCGGTGGCCGTCACGTTGGCTCGGCTGTAGGCGGCCGGATCGGCGATGGACGGCCGGACACCCGCCCGCGCCGCGAGGTGGACCACGATCGTGCCGGCATCGAGCAGCGGCGCGAGCGCCATCGGGTCGGTGACGTCGCCCTCGACGAACTCGAAGGGCGCGACAGCGGCCGCGTCGGCCAGGTTCCGTTCCTTGACCCCGCGCGGATAGAACGGGTCGAAGTTGTCGACGCCGACCACCTCGTGCCCCGCCCGTGCGAGTGCCTCCACCACGTGCGAGCCGATGAAGCCGGCCGCCCCGGTCACCACCAACCGGCTCACGGCTTCCGACGTCCGATCCCGTGATACTCGAAGCCCATGGCGGTGAGACGGTCGGGCTCGTAGAGATTGCGGCCGTCGATCAGCAACGGCCGGCGGAGCAGTTGCCGGAGCCGCGGAAAGTCCGGATTGCGATACTGCAGCCACTCGGTGACGATGACCAGCGCATCGGCGCCGTGCACCGCGCTGTAGGGGTCGGCGGCGTACAGCACGCGGTCGCCGAAGATGGTGCGAGCCGAATCCACCGCCTTGGGATCGTGCGCCTGCACCCGCGCGCCGGCGTCGAGCAGTCCGCACACCAGCGGAATCGCCGGGCTCTCCCGCATGTCGTCGGTCTCGGCCTTGAACGCGAGTCCCCAGAGACCCACCGTCTTCCCGTGCAGGTCGGAACCAAGGAAGCGCAGGGTCTTCTCCAGCAGCACCCGCTTCTGCCGCTCGTTCACCGTCTCCACCGCCTCGAGCAGATCCAGCCGGACGCCGAGATTGCTCGCGGTGCGGATCAGCGCCTTCACGTCCTTGGGGAAGCAGCTCCCGCCGTAGCCCGGGCCGGGATACAGGAAGGCGCGCCCGATCCGCTGGTCCGAGCCGATGCCGAGTCGCACCTGGCTCACGTCGGCGCCGACCTGCTCGCAGAAGTTGGCGATCTGGTTCATGAACGAGATGCGGGTGGCGAGCATCGCGTTGGCGGCGTACTTGGTCACCTCGGCGGACGCGATGTCCATCACGATGATCCGGTTCCCGCCCTGGCGGGTGAAGGGCGCGTAGAGCTCCTCCATCAGCTCGCGTGCGTCGTCGGAGTCCACGCCGACGATCACGCGGTCGGGTCGCATGAAGTCGTCGATCGCCGCGCCTTCCTTCAGGAACTCGGGGTTGGCGCAGACCCAGAAGGGCGTCGTCGTCTCCGCCGATACGGCGGCGCGCACCTTCTCCGCGGTGCCGACCGGCACGGTGGACTTGGTGACGACGACCTTGGGCTCGTTCATGTGGCGGCCGATCGCGCCGGCGACCGCGAGCACGTGGCTCAGATCGGCCGAGCCGTCCTCGCCCGGCGGCGTGCCGACCGCGATGAACACCACCTTGGAGCGGCGTACGGCGTCGCCCAGGTCGGTGGTGAAGGACAGGCGGCCCTCGGCCTGGTTGCGCTGCACCATTGGTTCGAGGCCCGGCTCGTAGATCGGCACCTCGTTCTGCGTAAGCCGCGCGATCTTCTCCGCGTCGTTGTCCACGCAGACGACGTCGTTGCCGGTCTCCGCCAGGCACGCGCCGGCAACCAGTCCCACATAGCCGCTCCCCACGACGGTGACGTGCATGGCTCAATCCGCCCGCGGCATGACGTGGCGGGTATCCACCACGAGCCGGGCGTGGCGCCGGACCTGCTCGTAGTCCACTGCGCGGTGATCGGTGACCACCATGACGCAGTCGGCGGCGGCGAGCGTTTCGGGCGTGAGCGGCACCGAGCGGCGTGCGCCGCCGTCCTCGCGATAGCTCGGCACGTGCGGATCGTGGTAGCTCACCCTGGCGCCCGCCTCTTCCAGCAGATGGATGATGTCGAGCGCGGGGCTCTCGCGGATGTCCTCGATGTCGCGCTTGTAGGCGACGCCCAGCACGAGCACCTTGGCGCCGCGCACCGCCTTCGATTCGTGGTTGAGTGCGTCGGCGACCTTGCGCACCCAGAACACCGGCATCTCGGTGTTGAGCTCGCCGGCAAGGTCGATGAACCGCGTCTTGTAGTTGAGCCCGCGCATCTTCCACGCGAGGTAGTGGGGATCGATGGGGATGCAGTGGCCGCCGAGGCCGGGACCGGGCAGGAATTTCATGAACCCGAACGGCTTCGTCGCCGCCGCCTCGATCACTTCCCAGACGTCCACGCCGAGCTTGTCGCAGACGATCGCCATCTCGTTCACGAGGCCGATGTTCACACTGCGGAAGGTGTTCTCCAGCAGCTTGACCAGCTCCGCCGCCTCGGTGGTGGAGACCGGGACCAGCGTGTCGATCGCCGGCTGATAGAGCGCGATCGCGACGCGGAGGCAGTCGGGCGTGATGCCGCCGACCACCTTGGGCGTGTTGCGGGTCCCGTAGGTCGGATTGCCCGGGTCCACCCGCTCGGGGCTGAACGCCAGGAAGAAATCCTCGCCGACCGCGAGCCCGGTGCTCTGGAGCGCCGGCAGCATGATTTCGCGCGTCGTGCCCGGATACGTGGTGCTCTCGAGGATGATCGCCTGCCCCCGGCGGAGCGTGCGCTTCACCGCGTCGGTCGCGGCCTGGATGAAGCTCATGTCCGGGTCCTTGAACTTCGACAGCGGCGTCGGGACGCAGATCGAGATCGCGTCCGGCTCCGCGAGGCGCGCGGCATCGGTGGTGGCGGAGAGCCGTCCTGCCTGCACCACCGCCTTGAGCTGCGCGTCGGTCACGTCCTTCACGTGCGAGTGGCCGGCGTTGATGCCGTCGACCACGGCCTGGGTCACGTCGTAACCCAGCACGCGGTAGCCGGCGTTGGCCAGCTCGACCGCGAGCGGCAGACCGACGTAGCCGAGTCCCACGATCCCGAAGAGCGCCTCGCGGCGCTCGGCCATGCCTACCAGTTCGTCAGCGACAGTCATGCGTCTAGTACTCCAGCGGCAGCGCGACGCGACGACCGTCGCGCGCCGAGAGATAGGTGGCGATGAGAATCTCCAGCGACCGCAGCCCTTCCCGGCCGTCGGTTTCCGGCTCCAGCTCGCCGCGCAGCGTGCCGATCACGTTGTCGTAGTACGCGGGATGTCCGAAGCCGTACACCGAGGTCGTCTCGTAGCTCGCCCGCTCCACCAGCGCGTCCTCCGGCCGGCGGTCGGCGAATTCCCAGTGCTCGATCCGATTCACCGCGACCCCGCCGACGCGCACCGTGCCGGTCTCGCCGATGATGGTGATCGAGCCCTCGAGGTTCTTGGGATAGGTGAGCATGGTGACGTTCATCGAGCCGAGCGCGCCGGTGCGCCAGCGGATGCTCACCACGCCGGTGTCCTCGACCTGGATGTGGCGCGCCAGCGTGGCGGTGTATGCCTGCACGCTCTCCACCGGGCCGATCAGCCAGTCGAGCAGGTCCACGTAGTGGCTCGCCTGGTTCATGAACGCCCCGCCGTCGAACTCCCAGGTGCCGCGCCATGGCGCGCTGTCGTAGTACGACTGCGGCCGGCTCCAGAAGACGTTCACGTTCACCATGTAGATGCGGCCGAAGCGGTCGTCGGCCACGGCCCGCTTGAGCAGCTGGAGCGTCGCGTTGCGCCGGTTCTGCTTCACGACGAAGAGTCGCACACCGGCCTGGTCGCACGCGGCGACCATGCGCTTCCCGTCGCGCCAGCGTGTCGCCATGGGTTTCTCGGTCATCACGTGCCGCCCGGCCGCGGCGACCCGGATCGCCTCTTCCGCGTGCAGTCCGCTCGGCGTCGCGAGGATGACGCAGTCGGCGTCGGTGCCGGCGAGCATCGCGTCGAGCGAGCTGAAGCCGGCTGCGCCGGTCCGCGCCACCGCCTGCTCCAGCGGGGCGGGCGCGATGTCGCAGACACCCACCAGCTCGACCCGGTCCTGGTGGCGCTCCAGCGCGTCGAAGTGATTGGCCGAGATCCGGCCGCACCCGACCAGCGCAAAGCGAATACGGCGATCGGTGATGAACGGCTTGGTGATGAACATCAGCGGGCGACCGACGGGCTGGCGCTCATGCGTAGAACTCCCGGATGGCGGCGACGACGGCGTCCTGCGCGGCGGGCGCAAGCTCGGGATAGATCGGGAGCGAGAGGACCTCGCGGCTCGCGGCCTCGGTCTCGGGCAGCGCGCCCGGGCGATAGCCGAGATCGGCGAAGCACGGCTGCAGGTGAAGGCCGAGCGGGTAATACACGGCGCAGCCGATGCCGCGCGCGCGCAGATGCCGCAGCAGCGCGTCGCGCCGCTCGGCCCGCACGGTGTACTGGTGGAAGATGTGCTCGTTGGCCGGATCCACCTTGGGCGTGCAGATGCCGTGAATCGGCGCGAGCAGCTGATCGTAGCGCGCCGCGCGCTCCCGCCGCGCCGCGCTCCAGCCCGCGAGGTGCGGCAGCTTGGCCAGCAGCACCGCGGCCTGAAGCGTGTCGAGCCGGCTGTTGAAGCCGACCTCCTCGTGATGGTACTGCTTGGCGCCGCCGTGCAGGCGGAGCTTGCCGAGGCGTGCCGCCAGCGCGTCGTCCTGCGTCAGCATCATGCCGCCGTCGCCCCAGGCGCCGAGATTCTTGCTCGGGAAGAATGACAGCGTGCCCGCGCGGCCCAGCTCGCCCGCGACCCGCCACTCGTCGCCGATGCGGCGCCGCGCGCCGATCGACTGCGCGGCGTCCTCGATCACGGCCAGCCCGTGTCGTCCGGCGATGGCCATGACGCGCTCCATTGCCGCCATCTGTCCGAAGAGGTGCACCACCACGATGCCGCGGGTGCGGGGCGTGATCGCGGCCTCGATGGCAGCCGGATCGGCATTGTAGGTGCCCGGGTCGATATCCGCGAAGACCGGCGTCCCGCCGGCGTTGTGGATGGCGCCCGCCGTGGCGAAGAAGGTGAATGCCGGCGCGATGACCTCGTCGCCGGGGCTCAGGTCGAGTGCCTTGAGCGGGAGCAGAAGCGCATCGGTCCCGCTGGCGCACGCGATCGCGTGCCGCGCATGGCACAGCTCGGCGAGCGCCCGCTCCAGCTCGGCAACCTCGGGCCCCATGATGAAGGTCTGCCGCTCGATCACCCGCATGACCGCGGGCACGACCTCATCCGCGATGCTCCGGTACTGTGCCACCAGATCCAGCAGAGGGACGTTCACTCGGTCACCCGCGCAGGTGTGGAACGCGCTCGCGCGCCGGCGGGCTGCGCCGACCGCGCGAGCGCAAGACAGCAGGAGAAGTTGTAACTCTCAGCAACTCGGCAAATTAGACCTGCACCCGTGGCGGGTCAACGAGCCGGATCACGTCACCCGCCTCGACGTAACCGGCTCCGCACTCGCCGCAGCGGGCGGAGCCGTGCGCCGGCTCCAGCCGCACGCCGCATTGACACACCCACCCGATCCACCGCGCCGGGACTCCGACCATGAGCGCGAACGCCGGCACGTCCGCCGCGACCACCGCACCGGCGCCGATGAGGCAGTACTCGCCGAGGGTGATGCCGCAGACGATCGTCGCGTTGGCGCCGATGGACGCGCCGCGCCGAACCAGCGTGCGCCGGTACTCCGACTTCCGCGACACGTGGCTGCGCGGGTTCACCACGTTGGTGAAGACGCAGCTCGGGCCGCAGAAGACGCCGTCTTCCAGCTCCACGCCCTCGTAGATCGACACGTTGTTCTGGATCTTGACGTTGTCGCCGATGCGGGTGCCGGGCATCACCACGACGTTCTGTCCGAGGTTGCACCCCGCGCCGATCACGGCGCCGGGCATCACGTGACAGAAATGCCAGATCTTCGACCCACGGCCGATCAGTGCGCCATCGTCGACGTAGCTCGACTCGTGGACGAAGTAGTCAACCATTCGGCGCCTCGGGATTGAGGTACTCGCCCCACCGGCCGATCAGCTTCACCTCGGGCTCGAGCCGCGCGCCGAAGCGCGCCTCGACCTCACGCTGCGCCCGCTCGATCAGGCCGCGTACGTCGGCGGCGGTCGCGCCGCCGGTGTTGATGAAATAGTTCGCGTGCACCGGCGACACCTCCGCCGCGCCGACTCGCGCGCCCTTGAGTCCCACCGCCTCGATGAGCTGCCCCGCCGTGCGGGGACCCTCGGTCTGCTTCCAGCTCGGCCCGCCGGGGTTCTTGAACACGCTGCCGCAGCACGGCTGGTTGAACGGCGTCCCGTCCCGCCGCCAGCGGTACATCTCCCCCAGCTCCGCGGTGATCTTCGCCGGATCCTCGGCGCGGAGCCGCACCACCGTGCCGAGCACGAGCTGTCCGCTGAGCCCGCTCCGCCGATAGGTGAACGGAATCTCGGCGCGGGACCATGTCCGGTCATTCCCGCTGCCGTCCACCGTGGTCACGCTCTCCACCACCTCGGACCAGTCGCTGCCGTGGCAGCCGGCGTTCATGTACACGCCGCCGCCGACGGTGCCCGGCACACCGACGAAGATGTGCAGCCCCGCGAATCCCTGCTCCGCCGTCCGCCGCGCCGCATGCGGCGCCGGCAACCCCGCGCCGATGCTCCAGCGGCCGCCGTCGGGCACCAGCGCATCGAGTCCCTTGCCGACCCGCACCACCAGCGCATCGAGCCCTTCGTCCGGCAGCAGGATGTTGGAGCCGAGGCCCACCGCAAACCATGGTACGCCGGCCGCCGCGGCGAGCCGGAGCGCCACCGCGACGTCTTCCGCCGCCGCCGGAAGCAGCACCGTCGCAGGCCCGCCGATGCGATAGGTCGAGTAGCGCGCCAGCGACTCCCGCTCCCGGACCTCGCCCCGCACCGCCGCCCGCAGCTCGGCGGCGAACGCCGGCTCGCGCGCGCTGGCCCGCGTCGCGCCCCGCGGGCTCAGCCGATCCACTCGGCCGACATCTCGCGGGCCATCGCGTGCCACTCCTGCAGCGAGCGCACCTCGCCCACGCGGCTCCGGAGCGCGATTATCGCGTCGCACGCGGCGCTCGCGGCCGAGAGCGTCGTGGTGTACGGAACCCGGTGCTGCAGCGCCGCGCGGCGGATGGTGTAGTCGTCCTGCTGGGTCAGCTTGCCGAGCGGAGTGTTGATCAGCAGCTGCACCTCGCCGGAAACGATGAGGTCCACGGCGTTCGGCCGGCCCTCGTACACCTTCATCACCCGCTCAGCCGGAACGCCGCGGGCGCGGAGATGCCGGGCGGTGCCCTCGGTCGCCAGCACCTTGAACCCGAGCCCGTGGAAGCGCCGCGCGATCGGCACCACGTTGTCCTTGTCGTGGTCGTTGACGGTGACGAAGATCGCGCCGCCGCGCGGCAGCGCGCCGTCGGCGGACGCCTGCGCCTTGGCGAACGCCATCCCGAACGAGTCGGCGATGCCCATCACCTCGCCGGTCGAGCGCATCTCGGGGCCGAGGATCAGGTCCACGTTCTGGAATTTGCTGAACGGGAAGACCGCTTCCTTCACGGCGACGTAGGGTTGGAGCACGTCGTCGTGCAATCCGAGCTCGTCCAGCGTCCGGCCCACCATCACCGACGCCGCGAGGCCCGCCAGCGGCACACCGGTCGTCTTGGAGACGAACGGCACGGTGCGCGACGCGCGGGGATTCACCTCCAGGACGTACACGACGCCGTCCTTGATGGCGTACTGCACGTTGAGCAGGCCGACGACGCCGAGCTTGAGCGCAAAGGCGCGGGTGTGCTCGCGCATGAGCCGCACCTGCGCGTCGGTGATCAGGTACGGCGGCAGCACGCAGGCCGAATCGCCCGAGTGGATGCCGGCGTCCTCGATGTGCTGCATCACGCCGCCGATCACGCAGCGGGTACCGTCGCTGATCGCGTCCACGTCGGCCTCGAAGGCGTCCTCGAGGAAACGGTCGATCAGCACCGGGTGCTCCGGCGTCACCCGCGCCGCGCGGGCGAAGTAGCTCCGCAGCGAGTTGTCGTCGTACACGATCTCCATCGCTCGGCCGCCGAGGACGTACGAGGGCCGCACCAGCACCGGGTAGCCGACCCGCGCCGCGACGGCGACCGCTTCGTCGATGGAGAACGCGACGCCGGCCGGCGGCTGCTGCACGCCGAGCTGCCGTGCCACCGCCTCGAATCGGCCGCGGTCCTCCGCGATGTCGATCGCCTCCGGCGAGGTGCCGAGGATGGTGACGCCGGCGGCCTCGAGCCCCTTGGCCAGGCGCAGCGGCGTCTGGCCGCCGAGCTGGACCACGACGCCGATCGGCTGTTCCAGCTCCACGATCTCGAGCACGTCTTCCAGCGTGAGCGGCTCGAAATAGAGCGCGTCGGAGATGTCGAAATCGGTGGAGACGGTTTCGGGGTTGGAGTTCACCATCGCCGTGCGGTAGCCCATCTCGCGGAAGGCGAGCGTCGCCCGCACGCAGCAGTAGTCGAACTCCACGCCCTGCCCGATGCGGTTCGGCCCGCTGCCGAGAATGACGACGGTGCGGTCACCGGCCGGTGCGGCCTCGTTCTCCTCGTCATAGGACGAGTAGAGGTACGGCGTCGAGGAGGGAAACTCTCCGGCGCAGGTGTCCACCGTCTTGTACGCCGGGCGGATGCCGAGTCGGTGACGGAGTGCGCGCATCTCGCGCTCGGTGCCGCCGCGGAGCGCCGCGAGCTGCCGGTCGGAGAAGCCCATTCGCTTCATGCCGCGAAGCGCGTCGCGCGCGGCCGCATCATCGTCCAGTGGAGCGGTCACGAAGGCGCGCTCCGCCTCGAGCAGCTGCTGGAGCTGATCGAGGAACCACGGATCGATGCCGCTGCGCTGGTGGATTTCCTCGACCGTGAGCCCGACCTCGAGCGCGCGGCGCAGCTGGAAGATCCGCTCCGGGGTCGGCCGGCCGATCGCGGCGCGTACCGTCTCCCGTTCGCCATCCTCCAGCCGGTCGTCGCTCGCGAGCGCGGCGGTGGTCCAGCCGGGTCGGTCGGTCTCCAGTGCGCGGAGGCCCTTCTGGAACGCCTCCTTGAACGTGCGCCCGATCGCCATCACCTCGCCGACCGACTTCATCTGGGTGGTGAGCGTCGGGTCGGCCGCGGGAAACTTCTCGAAGGCGAAGCGCGGAATCTTCACGACGACGTAGTCGAGCACCGGCTCGAACGATGCCGGCGTCGTCCTGGTGATGTCGTTCGGCAGCTCGTCGAGCCGATAACCCACGGCGACCTTGGTTCCGATCCGCGCGATCGGGAAGCCGGTCGCCTTGGAGGCGAGCGCCGAGCTGCGACTCACCCGCGGGTTCATCTCGATCACGAGCTGCTCGCCGGTGGACGGATCCACGGCGAACTGGATGTTGCAGCCGCCCGCCTCGACGCCGACCTCCCGGATGATGGCGATGGCCGCGTCGCGCATCCGCTGGTACTCGCGGTCGGTGAGCGTCATCGCCGGGGCCACGGTGATCGAATCGCCGGTGTGCACGCCCATCGGATCGAGATTCTCGATGGAGCAGACGATGACGACGTTGTCGTGCCCGTCCCGCATCACCTCCAGCTCGAACTCCTTCCAGCCGATGATGCTGCGCTCCACCAGCACCGACCCGACCGGCGACAGGTCCAGCCCGCGCCGGATCAGCGCCTCGAGCTCCTCACGGTTGTAGGCGATGCCACCGCCGGTGCCGCCGAGCGTGAAGGAGGGGCGGAGGATCGCGGGGTAGCCGGTGTCGTCGGCCGCCGCGAGCGCCTCCTCGACGCTCCGCACCGTACGGCCGCGCGGCGTCGCCAGTCCGATGCGCTTCATCGCCCGGGCAAACTCGTCGCGGTCCTCGGCGATGCGGATCGCCCGCTCGTTGGCGCCGATCAGCTCGACGCCGTACTTCTCCAATGTGCCGTCCTTCACCAGCGCCATCGCGACATTGAGCGCGGTCTGGCCGCCCATGGTGGGCAGCAGCGCGTCGGGACGCTCGCGCTCGATGATCTTGGCGACCCACTCCGGCGTCACCGGCTCGATGTAGGTCCGGTCGGCCAGCTCGGGATCGGTCATGATCGTCGCCGGGTTGGAGTTCACCAGGATGACCCGGTAGCCCTCTTCCCTGAGCGCGCGCACCGCCTGGGTGCCGGAATAGTCGAACTCCGCGCCCTGCCCGATGACGATCGGCCCCGAGCCGATGAGCAGGATGGACTCGAGGTCAGTGCGCTTCGGCATTCACGGCTTCCCTCAGGTGACTGCGATACCACGCGTACACGCCGGCGAGCCCGTCGCGCAGTCCGATGCGCGCCTCCCAGCCGAGCGCGCGGAGCCGGGAGACGTCGAGCAGCTTCCGCGGCGCGCCGTCGGGCCTGGTGCGGTCGAACTCCAGGCGGCCCCCGAAGCCGACCACGTCGGCAACCGTCTGCGCCGCCTCGGCGACCGTGATGTCCCGCCCGGTACCGACGTTCAGAAAGCCCGGCCCGTCCCAGCGGTCCATGACGAAGAGGCACGCGCCGGCGAGATCGTCCACGTGGAGGAACTCGCGCCGCGGCGTGCCGCTTCCCCACACCGTCACCGCATCCGCTCCCGACTCGCGCGCATCGTCACATCTGCGGATCAGCGCGGGCAGCACGTGGGAGGTGTGCAGGTCGAAGTTGTCGTGCGGCCCGTAAAGATTGGTCGGCATCAGCGAGACGAAGTTGCAGCCGTACTGCCGGCGGTAGCTGTCGCACAGCTCGATCGCCGCGATCTTGGCGACGGCGTACGGCTCGTTGGTCGGCTCCAGCGGGCCGGTGAGCAGCGCCTCCTCCGGAATCGGCTGGGGCGCGAGCCGCGGATAGATGCAGGAGCTGCCGAGATTGACCAGCTTGCGCACGCCGCTCCGCCATGCCGCGTCCACCACGTTCAGCGCGATCGCCAGATTGTCGGCCAGGAAGCTGGCGGGCTGCTCGCTGTTGGCCAGGATGCCGCCGACCTTCGCCGCCGCCAGGAAGACGTACTCCGGTCGCGCCGCGGCGAAGAACGCGCGGGTCGCCGCTCCGTCGCGGAGGTCCAGCTCGGCGCGGGCGGGCAGCAGCAGGTTCGCATGACCGCGCGATTCGAGCGCGCGCACCAGCGCGCGGCCCACCATGCCGCGGTGCCCGGCGACGTAGATCCGCGAGTCGGACCGCAGCGTCACTCCCGCGCTCCGATCGCCGCGCTCCGGCCGACCGCCACCAGCTCGGCGTCCACCATCCGGTCCACCAGCTCACCGAAGCCGACCTTCGGCGCCCAGCCGAGCTCGCGCCGCGCCTTGCTCGCATCGCCCAGGAGCAGGTCCACCTCCGCCGGACGGAAGTAGCGTGGATCGACCCGCACCAGCACGCGCCCGGTCGCGACCTCGACACCGACCTCCTCAAGGCCGTGCCCCTGCCACTCGAGCGCGAGCCCCGCCCGTGCAAAGGCGCGGTCGCAGAACTCGCGTACCGGGTGGGTCTCGCCGCTCGCGATGACGTAGTCCACCGGCTCGGGCTGCTGCAGCATCAGCCACATCGCCTCCACGTAATCGCCGGCAAAGCCCCAGTCGCGCTTCGCGTCGAGGTTGCCGAGGAACAGCGTTTCCTGGAGACCGGCCGAGATGCGGGCGGCCGCCTGGGCGATCTTTCGGGTCACGAAGGTCTCGCCCCGCACCGGCGACTCGTGGTTGAACAGGATTCCGCTGCAGGCGTAGAAGCCGTACGCCTCGCGGTAATTCACGGCGATCCAGTGCCCGTAGAGCTTGGCCACGCCGTACGGACTGCGTGGATAGAACGGCGTCCGCTCGGTCTGCGGCGTCTCCTGCACCAGGCCGAACATCTCGCTGGTGGATGCCTGATAGAACCGCACCCGGTCCTTGAGGCCGAGGATGCGGATCGCCTCCAGCAGGCGCAGCACGCCGACGGCATCGGCGTTCGCGGTGTACTCCGGCGTCTCGAAGGAGACGTGCACGTGGCTCTGCGCGGCCAGGTTGTAGATCTCGGTCGGCTGCGACTCCTGCACGATGCGCAGCAGGTTGGTCGAGTCGGTCATGTCGCCGTAGTGGAGGACGAAGTTCCGGCCCTCCACATGAGGATCGAGGTAGAGGTGATCGATGCGGCTGGTGTTGAACAGCGAGCTGCGGCGCTTGACGCCGTGCACCACGTATCCCTTCCGCAGCAGGAGTTCGGCGAGATAGGCACCGTCCTGCCCGGTGACGCCGGTGATGAGCGCGACGCGGTCGGTCATGCGAGCCTCTGCGGAATGGAATCAGTCGGAACGCCGGCGCGCGCCCGAAGCTCCGCCACGACGCCGGCGAGCGTATCGCCGAGATCGAACTGCGGCGCCCAGCCGAGGGCCGCGAGCCGGGCGCCGTTGCCTACGAGGTACGGGATGTCCGCCGCGCGGAACAGGGCGGGGTCCGGCTGCGCGACGCCGTGCCAGCCGATCAGCTCCGCGAGGCGGGTGAACACGTCGCTGAGCCGGACGCCGCGTCCTGCGGCGACATTGTAAACTTCGCCGGATTCACCCCGCTCGAGCAGCAGCAGCAGCGCCGAGGCGACGTCGCGCACGTCGACGAACTCGCGCACCGGATCGAGATTGCCGACCGCGATCTCGCCGGCGCCGCTCCGCTGCGCATCGAGGATACGGCGCGCGAGCGCCGGCACCACGAAGCTCTCCCGCTGCCCCGCGCCGGTCTGGGCAAAGGCGCGCGCGATGATCACGTCGGCACCGCGGCGGCGATGGCTCTCCAGCAGCGCCACCTCGGCGGCCGCCTTCGAGGCGGCGTACGGCGAGCACGGCGCGACCGGGTCGGCCTCGGCGATCGGCCGCTCGGCCCCGACCCGGCCGTACACCTCGCCGGTGGAGGCGAAGAGGAGGCGCGCCGGGCTGCTGCGCCGCTCCATGGCGTAGAGCAGCTCGCAGGTGCCCAGCGTGTTGGCCTGCCACGCGTCGATCGGATTGGCCCGCGCCTGCGCCCCCGACGCGACGGCGGCCAGATGGGCGATCGCATCCGGTGCCGTCCCGAGCGCGCGGTCCACCGACGTGCGGTCGCCCATGACGAACGGAATCCAACGCACCGGCGCGAGTCGCGCCTGCCATTCGGGCGCAAGCAGCGGCGCGCCGCGCACGCCGCCGAGCACCTCGTGCCCCGCCTCGAGCAGCACGGCCGCCACCCAGCGTCCGACGAACCCGTCGGCACCGGTAACCAGTACCCTCACGGCACTTGCCTCATGTCCGCCCGGCGGTCATATTTCGCGGCTTCATTCACCTGACGTCCCCGTGGCCGTGTCGGCTGTCGGCGTCACCAGCGTCCTGAGTCACCCACATCGTTGCCAGGTGTTCGTCTCTATGGCTCGAATCTGTTCGCAGTGCGGCAAGGGTCCGCAGACCGGTCACAACGTCAGCCACGCGAACAACCGCACCAATCGGCGCTGGTATCCGAACCTGCAGACGGTGCGGGTGCTGCGGGACGGCGCGGTTCGCCGGGTGCGCGTGTGCACGCAGTGCATCAAGAGTAACCGGGTGGTGAAGGCGCCCAAGGCCGCCGCCGCGAGCTGACCCGCGACCGACCGCGCCGCGAGGCGCGCACTCCGCTGGTGGCTTGAAAAAAGGGGACCCGAAGGTCCCCTTTGTCGTTGCCGGCACCGGAGCCGCGAGCCCGGTCACTCGCTGACCAGCTCGATCCGGGCGACATCGGCGCCGTCGCCGGGCCGGTGTCCCATCTTGAGGATGCGGGTATAGCCGCCGGGCCGCGCGGCGAAGCGTGGGCCGATCTCGCTGAACAGCCGCCCGAGCACCTCGCGGTCCTTGATCTTCCGCTCCACCAGCCGGCGCGCGTGCAGATCGCCACGGCGCGCGAGCGTGATGAGCTTCTCGGCGAACGGACGCAGCTCCTTGGCCTTGGCCTCGGTCGTCACGATCTGCTCGTGCGCGAAGAGACTGGTGGCGAGGTTGTTGAGCAGCGCCTTCCGGTGGCTCGAGGTGCGGGACAGCTGGCGTCCCTTGGCACGGTGACGCATCACGCCTCTCCGGTATTGGCCGCGGGGTGCACCACGGGAGGCGTGCCGGGCTTGAGTACCCGGAGGTCACCGTCGACCTCCTCGAACTGCATGCCGAAGTTGAGCTTTTCCTTCTGGAGCAGATCGGCGATCTCGCCCAGCGCCTTGTCGCCGACGTTCTTGACCTTGAGGAGATCGTCCTCGCTGAACTCGACCAGATCCTTGAGCGTGCGGATGTTCGAGTTCTTGAGCGAGTTGAGCGAGCGGACCGAGAGACCGAAGTCGTCGATCAGCCGGCCGAGCCGCTGCCGCAGGTTGCCGGTGGCGAGGCCGCCTTCATCGCCCGACTCGCGCGCGCTCGGCACCTTGCCGAACTCGACGAAGTAGCGGAAGTGCTCCTGCGCCAGCGCCGCCGCGTAGGCGATGGCGTCCTCGGGCGTGATGGTGCCGTTGGTCTCGACCGCGACGGTGAGCCGGTCGTAGTCGGTGCGCTGGCCGACGCGGGTCTCGGCGACGGTGAAGTTGGCGCGGCGGACCGGATTGTAGATCGCGTCGATGCGGACGAGATCCACCGGCATGGAGCGGTCCGATGGGTGCAGCTCCGCCTCGACGTAGCCACGGCCCTTGTTGACGTGCAGCTCGCCGTTGATGTCGCGGTCGTCCTCGAGCGTGAAGAGCAGGTGATCCGGGTTGATCACGCGGACCGAGCCGTGCGGCTGGATGTCGCGCGCGTAGACCGGGCCCTTGCCCTCGCGCTTGATGTGGAGGACCGCCTCGTCCACCTCGGGATCGAGCACCAGGGTCAGCGCCTTGAGACGCTGGATGATCTGGTGGACGTCCTCGTGCACCCCCTGCACCGTCTGGTGCTCGTGCACCACGCCGTCGAGGCGGAACGCCCAGACCGCGGTGCCGCGGAGCGACGAAAGGAGCAGCCGGCGGAGCGAATTGCCCAGCGTGTAGCCGAAGCCCCGCTCCAGCGGCTGCAGCCGGAACTCGGCGGCGTTCGGATTGTCGTCCCGCTTCGTCATCTCGACGAGGTGCGGACGGACCAGCCCGGTCAGATCAATAGCCATGCGTCGCCTTCCGATTACTTCGAGTACAGCTCGACGATGAGCTGTTCCTGAGCGTTGATGGGAATCGCCTCGCGGGTCGGCCGCTCCAGCAGCCGCCCGGCGGCCTTGTCGCCGTCGACGGTCAGCCAGCTCACCGGCTGCCCGCGGGTCGCCGCTTCCTGGGCGAGCCTCACCGAAACGTTGTCGCGGCTGTTCGGCGCGACCCGGACTTCCTCACCCGGGGTGACCCGGTACGATGGGATGTCCACCTTGTGGCCGTTCACCTGCACGTGCCCATGGCCGATGAGCTGCCGTGCCGCCTTCCGGCTGGACGCGAAGCCGAGTCGGTAGACGACGTTGTCGAGCCGCGTCTCGAGCGCCACGAGCAGGTTGGTGCCCTTGACGCCCGGCTCGCGGGTCACGGCGTCGAAGGTATTGCGGAACTGGCGCTCGGAGAGGCCGTAGATCCGCTTCACCTTCTGCTTCTCACGCAGCTGCTTGGCGTACTCCGACGCCTTGCGCGCGCGGCCGCCGGTCTGGCCGTGCTGACCCGGCGGATAGGCGCGCCGCTCGACCGGGCACTTCTCGGTGAGACACTTGGTGCCCTTGAGAAACAGCTTGGTCTGTTCGCGGCGGCAGAGCCGGCAGCTGGGACCGATGTAGCGCGACATGACTCAGACCCGCCGCTTCTTCGGGGGACGGCACCCGTTGTGAGGGATCGGCGTGACGTCCCGGATGGACACGACGCGCAGCCCGACCGACGCAAGCGCCTGGATGGCGGACTCGCGCCCGCTGCCCGGACCCTGGACCCGCACGTGCACCCGGCGGAGGCCGAGGTTCATCGCTTCCCGGCCGCAGTTCTCGGCGGCGACCGTGGCGGCGAAGGGCGTGCTCTTCTTGGAGCCCTTGAAGCCGGCCTTGCCCGCCGTGCCCCACACCAGCGCGTTGCCGCGCATGTCGGTGATGGTGATGAGCACGTTGTTGAAGGTCGCCGCGATGTGGGCGATGCCTTCGCTCTCGACCACCTTCTTGGAGCGCTTGCCCCCGGTGGCCCGCGGCGCGGCGGGAGGAGTCGTCGGAGCGGTCATTTACTTCTTGGTCACTTTCTTCTTGCCCGCGATGGCCCGGCGGGGGCCCTTCTTGGTGCGAGCGTTCGTGTGCGTGCGCTGGCCCCGGACCGGGAGCCCGCGGCGGTGGCGGATGCCGCGATAGCTGCCGATATCCATCAGCCGCTTGATGTTCATGGCGACTTCGGTGCGGAGCGAGCCCTCCACCTTGATGGAGCGCTCGATGAACTGCCGCAGTCGCGCCACCTCGGCGTCCGAGAGATCGCGCACGCGGGTGTCCGCGTTGACGCCGGTCTCGGTCAGGATCCGATTGGAGGTGGGACGACCGATGCCGAAGATGTAGGTGAGCGCGATTTCAACGCGCTTCTCACGCGGAAGGTCCACGCCTGCGATACGCGCCATGATCAGCCCTGCCGCTGCTTGTGCTTGGGATTGCGCTTGCAGATGATCCGCGTGACACCCTGCCGCTTCACTACCTTGCAGTGCTCGCAGATCGGCTTCACGCTCGAACGAACCTTCACGCCTGGCTCCGCCGGAAGACCGGTGAAATGGGTTAGCTGCCCAATATAGGCCGGCCCCCAACCTGATGCAAGCGCATGACACGGACCAGGTAACGAGAGCGGACGGTGTGCTGGCCGCGCCCGGCGCGGCTACCCGGAAACCCGGAGCTCCACCAGCGCCCAGCGGTCTGCGAGCAAGCGGAAGCTCAGGAGCAGCGTCTCCCGCCGAACCTGCTGCGTGCCGCCGACCCGGTAGCGGCGCTCCAGCTCGACGTATCCCCGCCCCGTCTCCACCTCGCGAACCGCGACGAGCCCCGTGGCAAGCTCCTCTGCGCCCTCCAGGTAGTTGCGCAGGAGCGCCACCGCCTGCGCCCGACCGAGTGCGCCGGACGGCTCGACCCCGGGCAACCGCACCACCACGCCCGGCGATCCCTGCACCAGCGCCGCCGCGTCGTGCCGAAACCACGCGCTCCGGGCTGATTCCGCGGCGGCGTTCAGCTCCGGCGCCGTCTGCGCCGCTCCAGACTTCGCGCCCAGCAGCGCGAGCCCGGCCAGGATGGCTGCCTGCCGCGCCCGGATCACGCGGGACCTGCCGCATCCGCAATGTCGTCAAATGCGCGGGCCGGATCATCGGCCGCGAGGATCGGGCGGCCGACGACGAGGTGGGTGGCTCCCGCGCGCGCCGCGTCGGCCGGCCCCGCGGAGCGGCGCTGGTCGCCCGCGGCATCGCCGCTGCGCCGGATGCCCGGGACCACTATCCAGCCACCGGGTGGGAAGGCCGGACGGACCGCAGCGATCTCGTGCGGCGAGCAGACGACGCCGCGGAGCCCAGCGGCGGCGGCGATCGCGGCCAGCCGCCGCACCTCGGCGGTGAGCGCCACCGCGTCGCGGCCTGTCGCCCGGGCGTAGCTCTCCGAATCGAACGAGGTCAGCACCGTCACGCCGACGATCCCCAACTCCGGGCCCGCGGCGGCGGCGGCGGCTTCGAGCATCGCCGTGCCGCCGCTGGCATGCACCGTCGCCATGGACACGCCCAGATCGCGCGCCGCCGCCACCGCGCTCGCGACGGTGTTGGGGATGTCGTGCCACTTGAGGTCGAGGAAGACCCGCAGGCCGCGCCCGATGAGGGCGCGCACCAGCGGCGGGCCTTCACGGGTCATGAGGATCGAGCCCACTTTCACCCAGCGCACGTCGGGCACCCGCTCGAGCAGCCGCATCGACGCGTCGCCGCTCGGTAGATCGAGCGCGAGGATCACCTCAGCCATCGCCCCGCTCCAGCACGCGGATGATCCGCTCGGGCAGTCGGGGATCGGCCAGCGCGGCGGTGCCGATCGCCACGAGCTGCGCGCCGACGCGGAGATACTGCCGCACGTCGTCCGCGCTGCGCACGCCGCCGACGCCGATCACCGGCATCCCCCCGGTCCGCTCGACCACACGCGCCGCAGCCAGCACGCCGACCGGCAGCAGCGGTGGCCCGCTCACACCGCCGTTGCCGTTGCCCAGCCGCGGCGATCCGCGCGCGCCGGGGTCGTGGTAGAGAAGTCCGGGCATCGTATTGACGACCGTGATCGCATCGGCGCCGGCGTCGCGCGCCACGACGGCGATCGCCGCGATGTCGGGCAGCGCCGGCGAGAGCTTCACGGCGATCGGTATCCGGGTCCGGCGGCGACACGAAGCCACGATGCGCTCGACGGTCGCCGCATCGGCACCGAACTCGATGCCGCCGGCGCTGGTGTTGGGACAGGAGAGATTGAGCTCGAAGGCGGTGATGCCGGGCAGCGGATCCAGCTCACCCACGACGGCGCCGTACTCGTCCACCGTGAACCCGACCACATTGACGATGACGCGGGCCCGAGCGAGCCGCCGGGCGAGCCACGGCAGCTCGTCCGACCGCACGCGCTCGAGTCCGGGATTCGCCAGGCCCACCGAGTTCAGCATGCCGCCGGCGAACTCGGCGACGCGGGGCGGCGGGTTGCCCGCGCGCGGCAGGAGCGACACCGCCTTGGTGACGATGCCGCCGAGTCGGTCCAGCTCCATCACTCCGTCGAGCTCGCGGCCGAAGCCGGCCGTCCCGGCGGCGAGCAGCACCGGATTCTGGAATCGCTGACCGAGCACGTCGCGCGGCAGCTCGCCGGCCGGCACTACGGCTGCTCGTCCACTCGCCGGCCGCCGGCCGCTGCCGGTCGCCGGATCGGCCGTTCGGTTCCGACGGAATCGGCTGGTGCCACTCGCCGGCCGGGGAGTGCGCGGGGCCGCCGGATGTCTCGATCGTCCGACTCGGCGGGAGCGCTCGCCACCTCGAGTGCGAACGCACCGAGCGAGTCCTCCAGCACGCGGTAGCCGTCCGATATCTCACCCCGGACAGCGGCGGCGTACGGGCTCCCGGCGTAGCGCTCCTCGACCACCGCGCGCGCCGAGTCGGCCGCGGTCGAGTCGACCGCGCCGAGCGCAAGCAGCGCTTTCGGCGCATAGGGCGAATCGGGCGCACGCTGGAGAAGGTGTCGCAGCAGCGTCGCGGCGAGCGCCGGGTTGTGCAGCCGCTCGCGGGCGGCTTCGGCGGCCAGGAAGAGCCGGATATCCGCCTGCGGCGCGAGCGGCGGCAGCGAGTCAGCGGCGCGGATTTCGACGACGGTCGCCTGGAGCTGAGCGACGGGACCGGCACTGGTGCCTTCGTCGGCGCCGATCGCGGCCAGCGAATCGACGCTCGGTGCCAGCGCCGCGACGTCCGGGGCGGCGCGAAGGGCGAGACCGATGCTCGCGAGGCGCGCGTCCGCGCGGACGTCGCCGGCATCGGCGACCGCCGCGGCGGCGGACAACCGTTCGCGAGCGCGGGCCGGATCGACCAGGGCCAGGCGCTGGGCGTCGTCGTAGAGCCAGCGGGCGTGGCGCGCGGGGGGGCCGACCGAGTCGAGGCGATCGAGCAGCGACGACGCAGCACGCGCATCGTGGCGACCGAGCGCGGCGAGCAGCGTGTCCCACGGCGCAACCGAATCCTTCCGCGCGAGGAAGCTGTCCGCGATGGCGACCGCACCCGCCGTCTGGCCGGCATCGGCCAGCGTGACCATGCGCTCCGCGGCGGCCGACGGCCCCATCGCCGCGACGAGCGGAACGGCATCCGCGGCGTGCCCGCTGAGCCGGAGCGCGCGCACGTAGAGCAGCAGTGCCGCCTGGCGCCGCGCTGGCACCCGGCTCCGGATCGGCCCGGCGAGCGATGCGACGGCGCCGTCCTGCTCGCCCAGCTGGAGCTGGCACATGCCGTAGGCGAGGTTTGCCCGCTCGATCCGGTCGGGATCGCTCGTGATTGCCAGGGCCTGCCGCAGCGGCGCCACGGCGCTGGTGCACTCCTTCAGGTTCGCCAGCGCCTGCCCGCGGAGCACCAGCGCCTCCTCCACCCACTTGCTGTCCGGATGGCGCACGATGACCGACTCCGCCTTGACGGAGACCTGGCCCCAATACCCGCTCGCGTCGAAGGTGCGGCCGTCGCGCTCCGCCTTCTCGGCGAGACCGGCGAGGCGGCGTGCATTGTAGACGCCGTTGTAGTAGACGCAGCCGCCGAGCCCGATGACGAGCGCCGCGAGCGGGCCGAGTCGCGCGAACGACCGGGCGCTCACCGGCCCTCGCCCGAGTCTGCCGCGGTGCCGCTGCGGCGCTCATAGTCGATGAGATAATCCACCACCGCATCCGCGATCGCGGACGCGAGCTTGCGCTGGGTGGACGGTGTCGAGAGAAAGCGGCCGTCGTCGGGGTTGGTGCTGTAACCCATCTCGACCAGCACCGCCGGCCTGCGTGCGGTGGTGAGTACCATGAACCCCGCCTGCTTCACGCCGCGATCGGGGCCGGCGTGCACGTTTCCGAGCTTGTCCTGCACGATTGCGGCGAACTGGGCCGACTCGCGCAGGTGCTCGTTGAGCTGAAGATCCTTGAGGATGAAGTCGAGCCCGCCGGTCGGCGTGTCCTCCGGGGTCGCCTCGAAGCGAACGGCATCGTTCTCGACCTTGGCGACGCGGGCGGCATCCTCGGTCCTCGCTTCGGCGAGGAAGTAGGTCTCGAAGCCGCGCATCGCGGTGTAGCCGCTCCGGCGGGGCAGCGAATTCACGTGAAGACTGACGAACAAGTCGCAATCTTGGGTACAGTAGCGGCCGCGGTCGCCCAGGGCGATGAGCGTGTCGGTGGTGCGCGTCATCCGCACGCCGATGCCGCGGGCCTTCAGCTCCTGGCGCAGCAGCAAGGCGACCTGCAGCGTCACGTCCTTCTCGCGGGTGCCCCGGGGAAAGAAGAGGCCCGGATTGCCGGGATCGACGCCGCCGTGTCCCGCGTCCACCGCGACGACATGCCCGCGACGGAGCCCGCTCGGCAGGCGGTCGCCTCCGCCGGGGGGCGGACGGTCCACCGCGGTCCTCCGGTCGGCCACGGCACGCGGCGCCGGCGGCTCGGCCGGAGCGGCGCCCGCCAGTTGGGGGCCGATCTCGACCAGCCGGGCCGCATCGCCGTCGTAGCGATACCGCTCGGCGAACACCCGGGGCAGCACCTCGACCACGAACTGCAGAGGAAGGAAGATGGAGTCGCGCGACACCGTCGCCGAGGCGGCGAGCGGCTCCGCGTGGCCGGCGAAGACGAACCACGGCGCGTCGAGCAGCAGCGCGAACTCCTCCCGGGCCACGGTCACGTCGGCCCAACCACCGTCGCGGCGCACGCTGCCGCCTAACGCGGCGAGCAGCGGCGCCGCCGGCACGAGTGGCGCGCCGCCCCGGACGGTTCGTACCGGGACGCGAGCATCACCGCGCGCGGTGGAGATGGTGATCGCGAGCGGCGCCCGGGGCGGAGCCGCGACGAACAGCCCGAGCAGCAGGGCGATCACAGGCGCCCCCGCATCCGCGCGACGCGGGCCACCTCGCGCTCCGCATCGCGGCGCTTCATGTCCTCGCGCTTGTCGTGCTGCTTCTTGCCGCGGCCGAGGGCCAGCGCCACCTTGGCGCGGCCGTTCTTGAAGTACAGCTCGAGCGGGATCAGGGTGAGCCCGCGCTGCTCCACCGCGCCGATCATCCGTTCGATCTCGCGACGATGGAGCAGCAGCTTGCGGCTGCGGACCGGCTCGTGGTTGTAGCGGTTGCCCTGCTCGTAGGGGGTAACGTTCATGCCTTCCAGAAAGACCTCTCCGTTCCGCAGCCGCGCCCACCCCTCCTTGATCGACGCCTTCCCCGAGCGGAGCGACTTCACCTCGGTGCCGGTCAGCACGATGCCCGCCTCCCACGTCTCGAGGATGTGGTAGTCGTGCGTCGCGCGCGGATTGCGCGCGACCGACTGCTTCCGCTCGGCTGCGGCGAGGGTGGGCTTCGAGTTCACGGCGGATTTCCTAAGCAAAGGATAGGCCGATACTTCCGTATGGTCAACGCGCGATCTTGACCGTCCTCCGCAAGCCCGCTAGCTTTGCGCGCTTCGCCGAAGTGGTGGAACTGGTAGACGCGCTGCGTTCAGGGCGCAGTGGGCGCAAGCCCGTGCGGGTTCGAGTCCCGCCTTCGGCACTGTCCGGCGGGAACTGCAACGTCGTCACGAGCGCCGTCGCGGATCAGAAAGTGATCAGAAAATGAGCGGGGGCTTCGATTCGGTCGAAGCCCCCGATTTGCTTCCCGCGGTCCGGCGCCGCGCGCCGCTCAGTAGCGCGTCATCCCCGGCTCCTGCTCCGCAGCCCAGCGGTCGATCCCGCCCGCCAGACTCCGGACCCTTCCGAACCCCGCGCCGCGGAGCAGCTCCAGCGCGCGCAGCGATCGCATTCCCTTGTGGCAGTACGTGACGATGTCCGCATGCCCGGGGAGGTCGGCGAGGCGCGACGGCAGCTCGCCGAGAGGAATGAGCCGCGCGCCACTGATGTGGGCCAGCTGGTGCTCCCACGGCTCGCGCACGTCGAGCAGCAGCGGGCGCGGCTCCCGCGCCA
>JAICWE010000096.1 GCA_025934955.1 Gemmatimonadales bacterium
CCGATCCCTCTCGATCCCGCGGAAGCGTCTCCCGGTCCCGATGCGCTCTCGCTCGGTTCGACTCGCCTGCCGCTCGGCGCCGCCTCACAGCCGCTCGACCTCGCCTGACGACCGCTCGGCGTCGCCTGACGACGCCTCGGAACCGCCCGGCGCTCCCTCGGCGTTGCCTAACGCTCCCTCGCCGTCCCCGCCCCGGCGCTCGACGCGCACCGCCTCGCTCCAACGCTCAACCGACCGCCGCGCGGAGCGGTGCAGCCCGCGCTCGCGCGCACCGCCGCACCGATCCGCGCGCGCTCGACACTCCGCATGTGCAAGCGAACGCCGCTCATTCGTCGCGCGATGCCGCGCAAGTCATGGCACACCGTATGCAATTCCCTTCAGCCGCCGAGTTCCCCGGGAGGCGCTCGGCACTCTGAAGTCACTCGTTCACGCAGGTTCACTCGTATCGCCGGCGCAGGTCCCGGCCGCCGCCGGCCAGAGGAAGGAAGGGTTAGCCATATGGATGCGAAGGCACGTGGTCAACGCGATCTGGGAGCCGGCATGCAGCGGTTCGGCACCTCGGTCACCGATCCGAGCCCCGGCGAGACGGCGGCGCGCGCCGACCTCGACGCGACGCTCGCGGAGATGGATCAGACGGCCGGCGCGCAGCTCTCCGCGATCGCCGACCAGCACAGCGCCACCGCGGAGAAGCAGACGCTGCGACGGAACATCGAAGGGCACGTGCGCCACATGAGCCGTGTCGCGAAGCGGGTCGAAGCCGAAGTCCCCGGCACGCAGCTCAGGATCGGCACCATCCCGCGCACGGTGTCGGAGATCGCCTTCGTGGATCGCGCGCGCGTCGTCCAGGCGAACGTCACGGCGAACAAGGATCTGATGGTGCAGCACGGCCTGTCGGAGCCGGTATCCGCCGAGTTCGGCGCCAGTCTGGATCAGTTCGAGCAGGCCCTCGGCAGGAGCGAAGCGTCGCAGCAGGCGCACGTGGCGGCGCGGGCCGAGTTGAACGAGAAGGGGCGGAAGATCGTCCGGGTCGGGCGGGTGCTGGATACGCTCTACCGCACCCGCTTCCGCAACGACCCCGAGATGCTGGCGCGGTGGGCCAGCGCGAGCGCGGGGCTCCGGACCAGCCGGTCGAAGGCGCGCGACACGGCGCCGGGAACGCCGGCCGGCGGTGTGCAGGGCAGCGGGACGCCTCCGGCTCCGGCGCCGGCGAGCGATGCAGCGAAGCCGGCGGCGTAGCGTGACCGACGCAGCCGTGAAGGTGCAGCACTGAACCGCCGCCGAGAGCTCCGGACTTTCGGCGGCGGTTTGGCGTTCCCGCCCCGGCGCTCAGCGGCTATGCACGGCCGAGGCCCCACCGCTCGCCGCCGGCCCCGTCAGCCTCCGCTCGTACAACGCCAATATGTTCGCCCGGCTCACGATCCCGATCAGCCGCCCGCTTCCCTCCTCCACCACCGGCAGCGCCGACGCGCCGCGGACGCCGAGGCGGCGGATCGCCTCCAGCAGCGTGTCCGACAGCGTCACCGTCTCGGTCGGCCCGGCGAGGTCCACCGCCGCGAGGACATCCACCGCGGCGTTGTTGCGCACCGCCTGGCCCAGGTCGGCGATGGTCACCACGCCGCAGAGGACGCCGTCCTCGTCAATGATGGGAAAGGTGGCCTGCGTTCCCTCGCCCAACTGCTCCAGCATCGTCGCCACCGGCGTCCCCGCGGCGAACACCCGCGGGCTCGGCTCGTACGCATGGGCCACGCGCAACTCGGCCAGCACCCCCTCGTCGGTGCCCTGGTCCAGCCGCTCGCCCCGGCGGCGGAGCCAGCCGCTGTAGAGACTGTCGGGCTCCAGCCGCCGCGCGATGGCGTGGCAGATCACCGTCGTGAGCATCAGCGGCAGCACGATGGCGTAGTCGTCGGTCATCTCGAACACGATCAGGATGCCGGTGATCGGCGCGTCGGTGGCGCCGGCGACGAGTGCTCCCATGCCGACCAGCGCGTACGCCTCGGGATGGAGATGGAGCCCCGGAAAGAGCCGCGCCATCGCGACGCCGAAGGCGCCGCCGGTCGCGGCGCCGATGTAGAGCGACGGGGTGAACACCCCGCCGGAGCCGCCGCCGTTGAGGGTGATCGAGGTCGCCACGATCTTGCCTGACGCCAGGAGCGCCAGCGCGTACCACGTCATCCGGCCGAACACCTCGAGCCGCACCGAGAGGTGGCCGTAACCCACCAGCAGCCCGCGCGACAGGTACACCAGCGCGCCCACCAGCAGACCGCCGGCGATAGGCAGCGCCACGCCGCGGAGCGGCAGCCGCCGGGCCCAGTCGTCCACCTTGAAGTAGCACCAGATGTAGCAGGCCGAGGCCAGCCCGGTGACCACGCCGAGCACCGGGTAGAGCAGCAGCACCTCGCGCAGCAGGGTGTAGCCGTACTCGGTGGGCACCGGGAACGCGGGATGGTTGCCGAAGAAGGCGCGGGAGACCACCGCGGCGATGACGCTGCTCACCACGACGGCGGAGAACGAGCCCGCGGCGAAGGAGCCGAGGATCTCCTCCAGCGCGAAGAACGCCCCGGCGAGCGGCGCGTTGAAGGCCGCCGAGATGCCCGCGGCGGCGCCGGCGCCCACCAGCACCGTCGCCCGGCTCGCGTCGAAGCGGAAGACCCGGGAGAGCCAGGAGCCGATGGCGCTCCCGAGCACCGCGACCGGCCCTTCGCTCCCGGCCGAGCCGCCGCTCCCGATGGTGATGGCGCTCGCCGCGGTCCGCGCGACCGCCGGCCGCGCCGGCACGTCGCCCCCGCGCCGCGCCACCGCGAGCTGCACGTCGGGGACGTTGAGCCCGTCGTGGCCCCGCCCGATCCGCTGCATCACCAGCCAGGCCGTCGTGAGCCCGGCGGCGGTGAGCAGCGGGCGATAGGCGAGGAGCTCGGTGCGGGAGAGAAAGGTGGAGGGCCAGCGGAAGAAGACGGCGAACGCGAGGTCAATGAGCTTGTAGAAGCCGACGACGCCTAACGCACCCCCGAGACCGACGGCGACGGCGAACGCGAGCAGGATCGCGTTCTCGCTGAAGCCGAGGCCGTTGAACCACTCGACGAAGTCGTACCACGCGCCCCGCGCGGCGATCGCCGGCCGGCCGACCACGTACACCGCGCGGCGGCGGGCGCCGCGCGCACTCCGAAGCGCGTCCCGGATCCGATCGTTGAGCACCGGTGGAAGGTAAACATGTCATTGCGAGGGCCGCAGGCCCGAAGCAAATCGCGCGACGGTCATTGCGAGGGCCGCAGGCCCGAAGCAATCCCCTGACGCATGCACCGGAGTCCCTGGCCGGCGGGTCCCGGTGCACGCGTCAGGGGATTGCCGCGGCCGCTGCGCGGCCTCGCAATGACGGGCCTGGGGTCAGTGCAGAGTCATCAAGTACGCAGCGATGTCCCGGGCACGTCCGTCCGACACGCCGAGGTTCGGCATGGCGGTGCCCGGCTCGATGGACTGCGGCACCGTGATCCAGCGGA
>JAICWE010000007.1 GCA_025934955.1 Gemmatimonadales bacterium
CGAGCAGCGCGGCGCACGCGGCACGCGCACCGGCCACCGGCGCGGCGAGCAGGTCCGTGCCGTAGCGATGCGGACGCTTCGCCAGTGCCACCGGCGCCAGCACGCTCACGCCCAGCGCCGCGACGCCGGCGCGAGACGAGGCGCCGACATCCACGAAGGCGTCGTCGAGCGCGAACGGCTCGTCGGCGGCGGGGGGACGACCGCGGGTGAGGTGCACCGAGCGCACGCCGACGACGCCGGGCACCTCGCCGCGCCGGCCGAATACCGTCACCCGCTGCCCCTCGAGCTGCTGATCGGTCAGCGGCCCGCCGCGGCCGACGCGGCGGAGCGTGAGATACCCGTCGTCACGCACGCCGCCGACCACGACGCCCGGCTCGTCCACGCCGCACGCGACCAGCCGCCGCGGCTCGCCCGAGCCGATCCGCAGCACCGCGTCGCCGGCGCGATCCCGCGCGGCGCCGGGAAGCAGCGCGAGCAGGGTGTCGATCATCGCCTGCTCGTAGCCGCTCACCGCCGTGAGCCGGGCGAGCCGCTCGGCAATGGCCGCGGCACCGGGAGCGCTCTGCGCACGCAGCGGCGGCGCGAGCAGCGCGACCGCGGTCGCGAGGAGGGAAGCGGAAACGCGTCGCATGCGGCGGCCCCGGATCGGAGAGAGAGTGGCCGCAATCTACCTGCACCCGGGACGCAGATACACGAGCGGCCCGCCGGTGCTCCGGCGGGCCGCATGGATTCCATACTGTGCGGTCAGGTCACGTCGAGGTCGTGGACGTACAGCGCCGATCCGTGGCCCTGGGTACTCTCGCTGACGACCCGGCGCATGAGTTCGAGCGCCTCGGTGAGCGTCGGGGTGAAAGCGAATTCAACGGCCTGGGGCACCGGCTCCCCATCGCGCGCCTCGGGCAGATAGGCGGCGAGGAATCGGTCTACGATGGCGGGGTGCAGATCTGGATGCGAGGGGTGTGGCAATCCGTGGCGGCGTTCGATTTCCGTGAGCAGGCGCTCGGCGAGCAGGAGCCGCTCCGTTTCCATGGCAAGCTCAGGCATCACATAGGCCCTCTTCGGTGGCACCGACCGTTCCGGCGCGGTCGGCAGTGGGAGGCGGAGGGCGGCACCGGTCGCCCGGCGAGACGTACCCTCCTAGCAATGCTACAAACCATCGTCCCGCACTAGAGAACAAACCCCGAACTCTCGCGCAACCAGCGCGCGGCGTCGCCGATGTCGGCCGGCGTGAGCCCGTGCCCGGCGTCCTGCCACCGGAGCGTGACCCGTGCGCCGGCGCGATCCAGCAGCGATGCGAGCCGGCCGGCCTCGTCCTCCGACACGATCGGGTCGTAGCGGCCTTCGCTCAGAAGCACCGGCGCGTCGGCCAGCCGCGGCAGCGGCTCCGGCTCGAACGGCACCATTGCCCGGAACAGCACCGCGCCGGCGAGCACGCCGGGCTGCTGCAGCAGCACACTCGCGGCGATGTTGGCGCCGTTGGAGAAGCCGACGGCGACGACGCGCCGCGGGTCGAAGCCGTAGCGCCCCGCCGCCTGCCCGACGAACGTCGCCAGCTCGTCGGTGCGACGTCGCAGGTCGTCCAGGTCGAACACGCCCTCCGCGAGGCGGCGGAAGAAGCGGGGCATGCCGCGCTCGAGCACCCGGCCGCGCGGAGCGAGCCGCCCGGCGTCGGGCAGCAGCCGCTCGCCGAGCGGGAGCAGATCGTCCTCATTGCCGGCGGTGCCGTGCAGCAGCAGGAGTGTGGGGAGCGCCGGGTTGCCCGGAGCGATCCAGCGGTGGACGAACTCGAGCGGATCGGCGGAGGCCACGTCGGATCCGCTCATCCGCGTTCGGTCTGCCGCAGGCCGAGGCGGCGGCAGAGCTGGCCGAGGAGACGCTGTTCCGGCTCGCTCAGGACCGCCAGCTCCTCGGTGATGGCCCGCGCCTGATCGGGGAAGATGCGGCGGATGATCCGCTCGCCCTCGGGCTGGAGCGCCACGCGCACGAACCGGCGATCGTCGGTCGAGCGCTCGCGCCGCACCAGGCCGCGGCGCTCGAGGTTGCCGACCACCATGGTGATGTTGCCGCTGCTCCGGAGGATCTTCTCGCCCAGCTCGCTTTGGTGCATCGGACCGATATGGTGCAGCGCCTCGAGCACGCCGAACTGGCTCTCGGTGAGCGACTCCGCGGCGAGCCGCGGCGCCAGCCGGGCGCCGAGCGCGCTGACCGCGCGGGTGAGCTTGACGTAGGTGCTGAGCGCGAGCACTTCGCGCGGCGCGCCGCGATACCTGCCGGGCACGGACCCTCCCAGTTCGTTCGAGAGCAATGAACCCCGAGCGGCGTGCGGGATGCAAGGCCGTCTTCGGGAAATTTCCGGGACAACTCGGGACGACTATTGACTTCGCGCGCCCCCGCTTCAACACTGCGGCGCGTGATGGTGTCCCGTTTCCCCCTGACCGAGGTGTGCGCATGCAGGTCCGCAGCGTCTGTCTCGCCGCCGCGCTGATGGCATCGGCGACCGTCCCCGCGCTGGGGCAGAGTTCCGGTTCGATCGAAATCGGCGCGTTCGGTCGCCGGACGTGGTTCGACAAGAGCTACCTGCTCGACAACGCCATCGGCGGCGGCGGGCGGCTCGGCTTTTTCCTCGCCCGGCCGTTCGAGATCGAAGGCGACGCCTCGTACAACCCGACCGAATTCAACTTCGCGAAGACTTCCGGTCGCGTGTCGCAGTGGGCCTTTCACGGCCGGCTGGTCTGGAACGCCGACCTCGGCGGTGGTCTCGGCTTTCTGCTCGGCGGCGGCGTCGCCTACAACACCTATGGCCGCACCGCGACCGGGCACGAGGTCGGCCCCGGCGGCCTGGCCGGCTTCCGGTTCGGCACGGGTGGACCGCTTCAGGCGCGGGTCGAGGTCACCGGCGATTACTTCGGCAGCCCGGACGTGAATCTGACGGCCAGGGACCATGCGTGGCATTGGGGCCTTCAGGCGGGGTTGAGTCTCGTGTCCGGCACCCACCACAAGGCGGCGCCCGCACGCGCCGCCGCACCCGTGGCGCCCGTCGCGCCGGCCGATGCCGACAACGACGGCGTTCCCGACACCGCCGATCGCTGTCCCGGTACGCCGGCCGGCGAGCAGGTAGACGCGAACGGTTGCGCCGCGAGCCAGCGCGACACCGACAAGGACGGCGTGACCGACGACAAGGACAAGTGCGCCGATACGCCCGCGGGCGACAAGGTGGATGCCAACGGCTGCACGCTTCCCAAGGACGCCGACAACGACGGCGTCACCGACGACAAGGACAAGTGCCCCAACACGCCGGCGGGCGAGAAGGCCGACGAAAACGGCTGCAGTCCGAGTCAGCTCGACAGCGACAGCGACGGCGTGCCCGACGACAAGGACAAGTGCCCCAACACCGCAGCCGGCTCCAAGGTGGATGCCAACGGCTGCACCATCCTGTTCGAGGAGAACAAGAAGGGCGCGGCGCTGATCCTCAAGGGGGTCAACTTCGAGACCGGCAAGTCCGCGCTCCTGCCGGAGTCGCAGGCGACGTTGAACGACGTCGCGGGCTCGCTCAAGGCCAACGCCGACATCCGGGTTGAGGTCCAGGGTCACACCGATAACACCGGCTCGGCGGCGACCAACCGCCGGCTCTCGCTGGCCCGCGCCAACGCCGTGCGGCAATACCTGATCGACCAGGGCGTGGACGGCAGTCGTCTCGTGGCGAAAGGCTACGGGCCGAGCAAGCCGGTCGCGTCGAACAAGACCGCGGACGGCCGCGCGCAGAACCGGCGGGTCGAGCTGGTGCGGTTGAACTGACGACCGGCGGGTCGCCGGACCGGCGGGGGCTCCGGCATCGCCGGGGCCCCCGCTTCGCGTTCCGCGCGCGGCTAGCGGCGCTCGTTGGTGATGAGGATGACGCCGCCGACGATCACCGCCGCCGCGACGAGACTGCGCGGCGTGAGCGGCTCGCCCAGCACCGCCCAGCCGAGCACCATGGCGACGGCGGGATTGACGTAGGCGTAGGTGGCGACGCGGGTCGCCGGCTCCACCCGCAGCAGCCAGGCAAAGGCGGAGAAGCCGACCAGCGAGCCGAAGACGATGAGGTACCCGAACGCGACGAGCGATGTCGCGCTCACCGCACCCACGCTGAGGGCGGCCGGCTCGCCGGTGACGAGCGCCAGCAGCAGGAGCCCCGCGCCGCCGCCGAGCATCTGCACGCCGGCGCTCATCGGCGGCGACGGCGGCAGCGTCGCCCCGCGGCTCAGCACCGAGCCGAGCGACCATGCGACCGAGCCGAAGAGCAGCGCCATCGCACCGACCGGATCGATCGCGGCTCCCCCGGCGACGTGTCCCGGCGCCGCGAGCAGCGCCACGCCGCCGAGGCCGAGGACCAATCCGGCGACGGTGCGCGGGCCGGGGCGCCGGCTGTGGCGCAGCCATTCGAGCAGCGCGGTCCATAGCGGCACCACCGCGACGAACAACGCCGCCAATCCCGACGCCACCCGCTGCTCCGACCAGACCAGCGCGCCGTTGCCGAAGAGCAGGAGCAGCGCGCCGATGAGGGCGCCGCCGCGCCACTCGGCCGCGCTGGGCAGCGCCGCGCCGCGGCGGCGGCTCCAGAGGAACAGCAGCGTCCCCGCGATCGTGAAGCGCACGCCCGCCATGAGAAACGGCGGCAGCGTCGTGATCGCGACGCGGATGGCGAGGTAGGTGGAGCCCCAGATGATGTAAACCGCGGCGTACGCCGCGAGCACGCGCCAGCGCGCAACGGAATCAGCCATCGGCACTGCGGCGGGAGGCGCGCGGCACGGCGGGATTCTAGCGGGCGCGGTGGCCCGGTGCCAGATTGCAGCGCAATGAGAGGAGTAGATCGATGCCGGTGGACGACGCGATCGATCCCAGCGCGATCGAGCGGCTGGAGCGACTGGGCGGACGCAGCTTCGTGGCACGCGTCATCGGCGCGTTCCTTCGCGACGCGCCGCAGAAGGTGGCGGGCGCGCGTGCGGCGCTCGCGACCCGGGACGTCGAGGCGCTCGCCGCCAGCGGGCACGGGCTCATCTCGAGCGCCGGCAACCTCGGCGCCAACGGCGTGTCGGAGCTGAGCCGCAACATCGAGCGGGCGGCGCACGGCGGGCACTGGGACATCCTGCCCGGCATGGTCACGCGGCTGGAGACGGCCTTCGCGAGCGTGCAGGCCCGGCTCGTCGAGTACGTCGACGGAGCGCGCGCGTCCGAGTGAGCGCCGGCGTCGGCTACGCACGCCGGCTCGGACTCTTCTCCGGAGTGATGTCCGTCATCGGCGGCATCATCGGCTCCGGCATCTTCCTCAATCCCTCCATCGTCGCGCAGCGCGTCCCCGCCCGCGGGCTCACCCTCGGCGTGTGGCTGCTCGGCGGCGCCGTGGCGCTCATCGGCGCGTTCATCTACGGCGAGCTGGGCGCGCGGGCGCCGCGCGCCGGCGGCGGGTATGTCTACCTGCGCGACGCTTTCGGCCCGCTGCCGGCGTTTCTCTACGCCTGGGCCATCCTGCTCATGATCGCGAGCGGCGCGATCGCCGCCGTGGCCGTCGCCTTTGCCAATTATGCGCTCGCGCTGGTCGGCCATCCGATGGCGCCGGCGCTCCCGGTCGCCATCGCCGCCATCGTGCTGCTCTCAGCGGTGAACTACGTCGGCGTGAAGCCCGGCGCGCTGGTGCAGAACACCTTCACCGTGCTCAAGCTGCTGGCGCTCGCCGGGCTGATCGTGGTCGGACTGTTCGCCGCGCTGCCGCCGGCGGCGCCGCCGGCCGCGTCGGGCGGACTCGCCGGCCGGTCGGTGGTGCTCGCGATCGGCGCGGCGCTGGTCCCGGTGCTCTTCAGCTATGGCGGCTGGCAGCAGACCAATTTCATCGCGGAGGAGATGGTCGAGCCCGAGCACAACCTCCCCCGCGCGCTGGTGCTCGGCGTGATCGGCGTGGTGACGGTCTACGTCCTGGCGAACGTCGCCTACGTGCGGGTGCTCGGCGTCGGCGGCCTCGCGGCCAGCCGCGCACCGGCGGCGGACACGGTCGAGCAGGTGGTCGGGCCCATCGGGCGGACGCTCATCACGCTCGGCATCGCGCTCTCCGCCTTCGGCTTTCTCAATCTGGTGATCCTGGTGTCCCCGCGGGTGTATCAGACGATGGCGGCCGACGGGCTCTTCTTCCCCGCGCTCGCCCGGCTCGACCCGCGCTTCCGCACGCCGACCGCGGCGATCGTGGTGCAGTGCGCCTGGGCCATCGTGCTCACCTGCACCGGCACCTACGGGGACCTGCTCGACTACGTCGTCTTCGCCGACTGGCTGTTCTTCGGGACGACGGCGGCGGCGCTATTCGTGTACCGCGCGCGCGAACGGCGCGGCGAGACGCCGCGGGTCGGGACGCGGGTACCGGGTTATCCGGTGACGCCCGCGATCTTCATTCTGATCGCGGCGTACGTCGTGGTGGGGTCGGTGGCGTCGAACCCGGCGAACGCGGTGCGCGGGATCGGACTCATGCTGCTGGGCGTGCCCGTCTATCTCTACTGGCGCGGTCGCGGGCGGCCGCACGCTCTCTGAGCGGCGGCCGCCGCCTTTGCGGCTATGCCTCGGGGTCGCCGGCAGCGCACTTGGCGCTCCAGTCCTCGATCGTCAGGCAGCCGCCTTCCTGCTCGGCGCGGCCATGATCGCGCTCCGGCAGCGCTTCCTGGATCAGGTCGATCCGCTTCCATCCGGCCAGCGGCGCCCGGCCGTCGGCGGCGGGCACGTAGCGCGACGACTCCACTCGCCGGTGGCGATGGATGTAGCGCGGGCAGTTCTGGAAGATGTGTGTGATCGCGACGCGGACGACCAGTTGGGCACCGGGCATCCCGGCCAGGAGCGGATCGTCGCTCCGCACGCTCGCCTCGCCCTGCACCCGCAGGCGGAACGGCTTCTCCAGATCCATGAACAGCATCCCGACGCTCGACGTCGCCGCAATGTTGCCCATGGAGTAGAACATCCCGTTGCCGTCGTAGCAGGGGAACGCGAGCGTCCCCGCGTCCACCGCGCGCACGAAGCCGGGCGCGCCGCCCTTGTACGATACCGTCGGCCGACCCGCGGGGTCGACCGTCGCGAGCCAGAACATGTCGCGGCTTTCGATGAAGGCGCGGTCGCCGTCGTCCAGCTCGCCGTGGATGATGAGTCCGCCCACCTTGTCGGCGAGGCGGCGGGTGTCGAACTGGTCCTGCAGGGCGCGCTGGGTGTCGCCGTACAGATCGCTCATGTCGGATTCTCCGGGTTCAGTTGCTGCGTCGTCTGCGGCTCGGTCCGCCGCGTCCGGCCTCCTGCGCCGCGCGCCGCGCCGCTTTGGCTTCGGCCCGGGCGCGGTCTTCGGCCTTCTTCTGGCGGATCGCCGCGATCCGCTCTGCGAGCGGCGTCTCGAGGCGCGCCGCCGGGCGCGCCTGGTAATCGAAATCGGGAACCACCACCCGCGGCAAGCGCTTCCCCACCGCACGCTCGATGCGCTTGAGGTCGTCTTCCTCCTCGGGCGCCACGAAGGTGAAGGCGTCGCCCACCGCATCCGCCCGCGCCGTGCGGCCGACGCGGTGGACGTAGTCCTCCGGCACGTTCGGCACGTCGAAGTTCACCACATGACCGAGCGCTTCGATGTCGATCCCGCGGGCGGCGATGTCGGTGGCGACGAGGACCCGATAGGTGCCGGCCTTGAAGCCGGCGAGCGCCTGGGTCCGCTGGGCCTGCGAGCGGTTGCCGTGGATCCGCTCCGCCCGGATGCCGTGATCGACGAGATGCTTCGCCAGCCGGTTGGCGCGATGCTTGGTGCGGGTGAACACCAGCGCCTCCCGCATGTCGCCCCGCTGGAGCAGCGCGAGCATCAGCGCGGCCTTGAGCTCCTGCGCCACCGGGTACACCGCCTGGGTGATGCCGACCGCCGGTGCCGAACGCCGTCCGATGTTGATGCTGACCGGATCGCGCAGCATGTCCCGGGTGAGCGCCAGGATCGGCTCCGGCATCGTGGCGCTGAAGAACAGGGTCTGCCGCCGCGGCGGCAGGTGCCGCAGGATCTTCCGGATCTCGGGAAGAAAGCCCATGTCCAGCATCCGGTCCGCCTCGTCGAGCACCAGCACCTCGAGCGCGGGCAATTTGGCGTAGGGCAGGCGGAAATGGTCGAGCAGGCGTCCCGGCGTGGCGATGAGGATGTCGGTGCCGCTGCGGAAGGCGTGCTCCTGCGGCCCCATGCCGACGCCGCCGAAGATGGACGCCGCGGTGACCGGCGTATGCATCGCCAGATCGTTCACGTCCTCCAGGATCTGCGCGGCGAGCTCGCGGGTCGGTGTGATCACGAGTGCGCGGGTGGCGCCGCGCGGCTTGCCGATCAGGCGTTGCAGGATCGGCAGCACGAAGGCCGCCGTCTTGCCGCTGCCGGTCATCGCACAGGCGAGAACGTCGCGTCCGGCGAGCGCGGGCGGCACCGCCTCGACCTGGATCGGCGTCGGGCGAACGAAACCCAGCTCCTTGATGCCCCTGAGCAGCGTGGGATGGAGCTGGAGTGAGGCGAACGGCAAATGGAATTCCTGGTGACGAGGCGGGGGATCGGCGCGGCGGTCGACCCGCAAAGCTTACCGACGCCGCGAAGCGGCGGCAACCGGGCGGCAGCCGAGCGTTGGTGTCGCTCTGACTCGCTCCCGATCGTCCCCGTCGTGTTCCCGCTGCATCACGCCGCCGCCCCGACCGGCCGCGGTCCACATCCGCTCACGGAGCGTCCGTATGCGAGGTTTCTGCAGTGCGCTGCTGCTGCTGTGCGCCGCCCCCGGCCTTGTGGTCGCGCAGACGAGTGCGCCGGACCCGCGGGCGGGGATCGACAGCTTCAACGTGGCGTTCGATGCGGCGACGCGGCACATGGACAACGCGGCGACCGTCGCCCTCTGGGAGGACGACGGCATCAGTCTCCTGCCGAGCGCGAAGCCGGTCGTCGGCCGGAAGGCGATCGGCGACCTGATCGACGCCGTCACCCGGCAGTTCCCCGGCGCCACGATGGAGAAGTTCGAGAGCGCGTGTCATGACATCGAGATCGCAGGCCCCTGGGCATCGGAGTGGTGTACCGAGCACCAGATCGTGCGGCTCTCGGCCGACAGGACGTTCGACGGCTGGGGGAAGATGCTGCTGGTGCTGCACCGCGGCACGGACGGGCGGTGGCGGCTCAGTCGCGAGATGTGGAACCAGGCGGTGCCGGCCGATTCCAGCTCAGCGTCACACTAGCGCCCCGGCAGCCGGTAGGTGGAGAGAAAGCTCCAGGCGTCCTCATCGATCCGGGCGGCCACGGGCGTGTAGCCGTGGTCCTGTCCGGGAATCTCCAGGTAGCGCACCGGAAATCCCTTCCCCGCCAGGAGGTCGCGGGTGCGTTGGACCTTCGCCGGCGGATAGTACGGGTCCCGCTCGCCGACGTAGAGGGCGACCGGGACCTTGCGCGTGGCGCTGTCGACGATCGGGTAGAAGTCATCCGCGATCGCGGCCGCATACACCGCCGCCGCCGCGAAGTAGTCCGACGCCAGCATGGCGCCGTCGAACGCCAGATAGCCGCCCATCGAGTAGCCGAAGAGATACACCCGGTCTGCATCCACCCGGACTCTGCGCTTCGCGTCATCCACGACGCAGCGGAACACCGCCGGCGCCACTGCCTCGAACCACAGCTCCCGGGGAATCTGCGGGGCGATCAGCACCACCCGCTCCCGCGCGGCGAGCGGACCCCAGGGCTGCATGAGATCGCTGCTCAGCCCGCCGGCGCCGTGCAGCAGCAGGATCGCGGGCAATGCGGCGTGCCGGTCGGGCGAGGACAGCTCGTACTGATAGGATCGCCCGGCGCATTTGACGTTGCGCGTCTCGGGTCGCGGGACGCTCGCCGCACGCGCGCTCGGACTCACGCCGCCGCCCGATGACGCGATCCACACGGCGGCGACGCATGTCGCGAGATGGCGCATGATGATGCTCCGGAGGAAGGATCGCTCTCAGCCGGGGAGGTGACGCCGCGAGGCGCCGCTCGCGCACACGCGGCGTCGCTAGTCGGTGATGTCGGCGTCGCCCTCCAGATACTCCGCCCGGTACATCCGGATCAGCTCGAAGAAGTACGAGATGGCGAGCGGCCCCACCAGCAGCCCCAGCAGCCCGAAGTAACGGATTCCGGCGAACGCGCCGATAACGGTGACGAACGGATGGATCTGCGCGTAGCGGCGGAACACCCAGGGCCGGATCAGGTTGTCCACCTGCCCGAGCACCAGCAGGCCCCAAAGCGCGAGCGCCACGGCCCAGGCATAGCGATGGTCGAGCGCGAGCGACAGCACGCCGGGGATCCAGATGATCCCGCTGCCGATGACCGGAAGGATCGCGAACAGCACCGTCACCACGCCCCAGAAAAGCGGATTGGCGAGGCCGGCGGCCCAGAAGGCGAGGCCGAGCAGCAGGCCCTGGATCGCGGCGGTCAGGAACGTGCCGATGAGCGTGCTGGCGGTGACGTTCCGGAACCGCGTGCGCAATGCCTCCGCGTTGGCGCGCGAGAACGGGATGAAGGGTCGGAGCCCGCGCCACGCTTCTTCCGGCGCGCGCAGGAGGTAGAAGAGGCCGAACACGGCGACGGTGAGCTGAATGCCGACGCGGGTGGCGGTGCCGAGCAGACTGAGCGCGCTCGCGCCGAGCCAGGAGACGGCGCGCGCGCCGAGCTGCTGGATCTGCTCGCCGACCTGATACGGCCCGATGCGAAGCTCGGCGATTCGCTGGGTGAGCGGGCTCTCGACCACCGTCGCCGCCATGCCCGGCGCCTGGGTCGCAACCAGCGTCACGAAGGAGATGCCGGGCCCGAGCACCAGCAGGATCGCGAGCAGGATGACGATGATCGCGGCGACGCCGCGCGGGATCCTCCGAGCGAGCCAGCGATAGAGCGGACGGAAGACGACGTAGAACACCGCCGCGCCCACGAGCCCCGTCGCGAACGGCCACACCGCGATCGCGAGCGCCACGCCGAGTACGATGATGAGCAGAGCCGCCTGGCGCTGCCGGGTATCCAGAAAGGGCATCCGCCAAGAGTATCGGCCGACCGAAGGCGCCGCCAGCCGGGGCCTTGTTTGCGCCTCCGCCGCTGGCGATCTTGTTCGTCCCCTCCCTCACAGCTCGCATCCGGTCTGCGAGACGGTGTTGCCCGTGTCTCATCTCCAGCACCTTCAGCAACGCCCTTCCGGCCGGCCATCCCCGTGAGCGAGGTACCGGACGCGGGTCTCGACCGCATGACGCGGCTGGCCGATGAGCTCACCGCGCTGGTGGACGCGGCACCGCTGCCGATCGTCACGCTCGAGCTGGACGGCACGGTCCTCAGCTGGAATCCCGCGGCGGAGCGGGTGTTCGGCTGGAGCGCCGCCGAGACAATCGGGCGGATTCTCCCGCTGGTGCAAGCCGGGGCCGAAGCCGATTTCCGCGCGCGGCTCGCACGGGTCGCGGGCGGCGAGCGGCTGGTGGATGAGGAGGTCGTTCGCCGCCGGGCGGATGGGCGGCCGATCGCCGTCGCCATCTCCACCGCGCTGCTTCCCGCCACGGCGGACCGGCCGCGCCGCCTCCTCGCCATCTACCAGGACGTCTCCGATCGCCGCCGCGCCGAGCGCCTCTCCGAGTTGGAGCGCAGCGTCCTCGGCGCGCTCGCGACGGACACGCCGCTGCCCGACGTTCTGGCCGAGCTGGCGGCGTTCGTCGAGCAGACGAAGGATGACCAGCCGAGTATCGCCGCCGCCGCACGCCTCTCGGCCCTGGCCGTCGAGCAGCACGACGTCCGCTCGGCGCTTGCCGCGAGCGAGGCCCGCGCGCGGGAGCGGCTCCGCGAACTGGAGCACGTGTACCAGGGCGCGCCGATCGGCCTCGCGCTGATGGGACGCGACTATCGCTTCCTTCGCGTGAACGAGATGCTGGCCGAAATGAACGGTCTTCCCGCCACGGCGCATATCGGGCGCTCGCTACATGAGGTGGTGCCGCAGCTGGGCGACGAGCTCGCCGCGGCCTATCGCCACGTGTTCGAGACCGGGGAGCCGCTGCTGGACGTGGAGTTGAGCGGAATGACGTCGAAGATGCCGGGCGCGCGGCGGCACTGGCAGGTGAGCTTCGTGCCGGTGTTCGACGACGCTCGGCGGGTCGTCGCCGCGAGCGCGTTCGTGGTCGAGATGACCGCGCACCGTGAAGCCGAGGCGCGGCTCCGCGAGAGCGAGGAGCGCTACCGGCTCGCCACCCACGCGATGAGCGGCTTCATCTACGACTGGGACGTGGCGGCGGGCCGGGTCGCGCGGTCCGGCCGGATGCACGACCTGCTTGGCTTCGCCATCGGCGACGCGTCACCCGACGCGGAGTGGTGGCTGAGCCGAATACATCCCGACGACGCGGACGAGATGGACCGGCGGGTCGCCGCCGCGCTGGCGCAGGGCTCGGGCTTCGGTCTGCAGTACCGCATGCGCCATCGCGACGGCAGCTGGATCCACGTGTGGGACCAGGGGCTCATCGTGCGCGACGCCGACGGCCGCGCGGCCCGCGTGGTGGGGAGCTGCAGCGACGTGACGCCGCTCCGGCGGGCGCAGGCCGCGCTCATTGCGTCGTCGCGCCGCTACGAGTCGGTGGTGGAGTCGCTCGACGGGATCATCTGGGAGGCGGACGCGGCGACGCCGCGCTTCACCTTCGTGAGCCGGCAGGCCGCCCGTCTCCTGGGCCACCCGACCGAGCGCTGGCTCGAGCCGGAGTTCTGGCCGGCGCACCTCCATCCCGAGGACCGGGAGCGCGCGCTCCGCTTCTGGGCCGACGGCGCGACCGACGACCGCAATCGCGAAATCGAGTACCGCTTCCGCCACGCGGACGGCGAGTATCGCTGGGTGCGCGACATCGTCACCGTGGCACGCGAGGCCGACGGCACCCGGATCCTGCGCGGGCTCATGCTCGACCTGACCGAGCAGAAGCGGCTGGAGGAGCAGCTCCGCCAGTCGCAGAAGATGGAGGCGGTCGGCCGGCTGGCCGGCGGGATCGCGCACGACTTCAACAACCTGCTGACCGGGATCCTGAGCTACAGCGAACTCGTGCTGGAGCAGCTTCCGGCCGACGATCCGCTGCGGGAGGACATCCACGAGATCCGCTCCTCCGGCGAGCGGGCGGCCAATCTCACCCGCCAGCTCCTCGCCTTCAGCCGGCGCCAGGTGCTGCAGCCGAGGCCGCTGGTGCTGAACGACATCGTGGCCGGGCTCGACCGCATGCTGCGCCGATTGCTGGGCGAGGACCTCGAGCTGCGCACCGAACTGGCCGATGATCTCTGGACCACGCTCGCCGACGCGAGTCAGATCGAGCAGGTGCTGATGAACCTCGCGGTGAACGCGCGCGACGCGATGCCGGACGGCGGCACCATCACGATCACCACGAGCAACGCCGCCGTCGGCGCTGAAGAGTCGAAGCAGCTCGCGTACGTCGGCCCGGGAGAGTACGTCCGCCTCACGATGCGCGACACCGGCGAGGGAATGAGCGCGGAGACGATGGCGCGGGTCTTCGAGCCGTTCTTCACCACCAAGGAACCGGGCAAGGGTACCGGACTCGGCCTCGCCATGGTGTACGGCGTCGTGAAGCAGAGCGGCGGCTCGGTGCTGGTGGCGAGCGAGCCGGGCGCGGGCAGCGTGTTCACCATCTACCTTCCCCGCGCCGCGCAGGGAGTGGCGCAGCACGCGGCGCCGGTGCCGGAGCGGCGCGCCGCCGGCGGCAGCGAGACCATCCTGCTGGTGGAGGACGACGCGGTGGTGCGCCGGCTCGCGCGCGAGGTGCTCCGGCGCCACGGCTACCTGGTGCTGGAAGCCGCGGACGCCGCCGACGCGCTGGCGCACTGCGGCCGCGCCGACACCCGGATCGATCTCCTGCTCACCGACGTGGTGATGCCGCAGATGAGCGGGCGCGAGCTGGTGACCCGCGCTGCGCGCACCCGGCCGGAGCTGCGCGTGCTGTTCATCTCCGGCTACTCGCCGGAGGCGATCGAACACCATGGCGTCCTGGCGCCCGGCGCCGAGTTCCTCCCCAAGCCGTTCACCCCGCAGACGCTCACGACCAAGGTCCGCGCCGTGCTGGACGGGGTGACGGCGGCGCCGGCCGCCGAGCACTGACGCCGCTGGCGCGCGGCTCCGGTCGGGCCTACCTTCTCCCTTCGCCCGGACTCGTCCTCTCCACCGTAAGGTCGTGCCGGTCCCCGTGCTGATCGCTCCCGGGCGCCGGAGTCCGCTCCGCCCCGTCGCGGCTGTCGCCGCACCTCTTGTCGTGCCGCCGCTCGCGCCGGTGACCCTCGCGGCGCTCGCGGTCGCCGCGCTCGTGCTGCTCCTCGCCTGGCTCGCCGTGCGCGAGCGCCGGCGCCGCCGCGGCGCGGAGCGTGTCGCCGCCGAAATCGGCAGGCGGCTCCGCGCCATCAGCGGCCGGATGCGCGAGTCGGTCGTCGCCTACGATCTCCAGAACCGGGTCCTCTTCGTCAACCCCGCCTTCGAGACGCTGACCGGCTTCACCCCGGCCGAGCTCCACGCCGGCCACTTCATCGACTACGTCCACCCCGACGACCGCACGGCGGTGCTGGCCGAGTGGGAAAGCGTGAAGAGCGGCAACTCGATGCTGGGCCAGGAGTACCGCATCGTGACCCGGGACGGGCGAATCCGCTGGGTTTCGGGCTCCTGGGAGCCGCTGCGCGACGAGGTGGGCCGGCAGATGGGCGTGCTCGGTGCCGAGCTGGACATCACCGAGCGGCGCCGCGGTGAGGAGGAGCTGCGGCGCGAGGCGGAGCTGATCGAGCAGCTCGCCATGGTCCAACGCACCGCCGCCGCCGCCGCGCTCGACCCCGACGCCGTGCTCCGCGTCGTGAGCGAGCAGGCCCGGGCGCTCACCGGTGCCACCGGCGTGACGCTCGAGCTGCGCAGCGGCGACACGCTGGTGCCGCGGGTGCAGCTCGGCGCGCGGGCGCCGCGGGTGGATCCGCGCCAGAGTCTCGCGTGGCTGGCGACCCGCACCGCCATGGTGCAGCGACTGGACGACGCCAATCTCTCCGCCGCCGACCGGCAGGCGTGGGCCGCGGCCGGCGCGCGCTCGATGATCGCGCTGCCCGTCACCGGCGGCGACGCGGTGGGCCCGGTCGGCGCGCTGGTGGCGGTCTCCAGCGAGCCCGACGCGTTCGGCGATCGGGAGCGGCGGGTGCTCGACGTGCTCGGCGGGATGATCGGCGTCGCGCTGAGTCTCGCCGGCGCGGTCGGCGCCCGGCAGGTGCGGCTGGAGGAGCGCACCCGCGCGCTGCAGGAGAGCGAGGCGCGCTTCAAGCAGCTGGTGGATGCGGCGCAGGAAGGCATCTGGGTTCTGGACGATCGCGGCGTCACCACCTACGTCAACAGCCGACTCGCGACGATGCTCGGTTTCGAGGGCGGCGAGATGCTGGGCCGCGCCCTCGGCGACTTCGCCGACTCGGGCACGCGACCGGAGATCCAGCGCCGGGTCGGCCGGGACAGCGGCCCGCGCGCGACCAACGGCGACGTGCGCCTGCGCCGGAAGGACGGCGCGGAGCTCTGGGCCATCATGGCGACGAGCCCGATCATCGGCCGCGACGGCACCTGGGTCGGCACCGTCGGCATGCTGACCGACATCACCGAGCGGAAGCGCGCCGAGGAAGGGCTCCGCCACTCCGCCGAGCGGCAGCGCGTGCTGCACGAGATCGATCAGGCGGTGCTCGCCGCCCGCACGCTGGGCGAAGTCGGCCGCGTCGCGCTGTCGCGGCTGCGGCGCCTGGTCCCCTGCTATCGCTGCAGCGCGCTGCTGTTCGACTTCGAGCGGGGCGAGGCGCACCTCTTCGCCGGCTTCGTCGGCAGCGACGCGCTGACCGCCGCGCCGATCCCGCTCTCCGATCTCTCGCCGCCCGAGACGCTGCGGCTCGGTACGGTGCGCTACGTCGCCGATCTCGCCGCGGCCGCGTCGCGGGCACCGTACCTCGACCAGCTGGTGGCCGACGGCATCCGGAGCGTGCTCACCGTACCGCTGCTGGTGGACGGCGACGTCGTCGGTGAGCTGAACCTCGCCGCCACTACACCCGACGCCTTCGGACCGGAGCATCGCGACATGGCGCAGGAGCTGGCGGTGCCGCTCGCCATCGCCGCGCAGCAGGCGCGGCTCCGGGGCGAGCTGCGGCAGCAGACGGCGGAGCTGGAGCGGCGCCTCGCCGAGCGCACCGCCGAGCTGCGCGGCGCGACCGGCGAGCTGGACACGCTCGCGTACGCGATCGCGCACGAACTGCGCGCGCCGCTGCGACAGGTGAGCGGCTTCGCCCAGATCCTGCTCGACGAGCACGCCGCCGCCTTGGGGTGCGACGCCGCGCATTACGCCGAACGGATCCGCGACGGCGCCGCCGCGCTGGGCGAGCTGCTCCACGGACTGGCGCAGCTCGCGCGCATCGGCCGGCAGGATCTCCTGCGCCGGCCGACGGCGCTCGGCCCGCTGGTCGAGGAGATCGGCCGCGAGCTCGAGCCGGACGCCGGCGCGCGCGATTTCCGCTGGCAGGTCGGCGAGCTCCCCGTCGTCATCGCCGACCCGGCGCTGCTCCGCGTCGCGATCACCGAGCTGATGCGGAATGCGGTCAAGTTCACCGCCACCCGCGAGCACGCGGTCGCACGGATCTTCTGCGTGCGGGAGGAGGAGCAGATCGGCCTCGCCATCGCCGACAACGGCGTCGGCTTCGACCCCGCGCAGGCCGAGCGGCTCTTCCAGCCGTTCCAGCGGCTGCACCGCGCCGACGAATTCACCGGGCTCGGGCTGGGCCTCGCGCTGGCCGATCGAGTCGCCCGGCGGCACGGCGGCGAGGTGCGCGCGGAAGCGGAGCCGGGCGGCGGAGCCACGTTCGTCTTCACCGTCGCCGCGGCAGGCCGGTGACCGGCGCCGACCTGCTGCTGGCGCAGGAGGGCGACGCCGATCGCGAGCTGACGTTGCGCGCGCTCCGCCAGGCGGCGCCCGACGTGCGCGTCGCGGTCGCGCGGGACGGCGCGGAGGCACTCGACTTCCTGCTCGCGACCGGCGAGCACGCAGCGCGCGCGGCGCTTCCGCCGGTCGCGGCCGCGCTGATCGATCTGCGCCTGGCGCGGCTCGACGGCTTCAGCGTCCTCGAGCGGCTGCGTGCCGAGCGGCGTACGGCGCTGCTGCCGGTGGTGGTGCTGAGCGCATCCACCGACGCCGCCGACCGCGAGCGCGCGTATCGCCTCGGCGCCAACAGCTACGTCGAGATCGGGCTCGACTACCCCACGTTCGCCGGTGCCATCGGCATGGCGGCGCGCTACTGGACCGGCGTAAACCGCCCGGTCCGCTAGATTCCGGCATGCTGATCAGACGCCTCTTTGACCACCAGCTCGCGCAGGCGAGTTGGCTCGTCGGCTGCGCCGCGACCGGCGAGGCGATCATCGTGGACCCCAACCGCCGGATCGAGCAGTACCTCGATGCCGCGCGTGAGGCGGGGCTCCGCGTCACCCACGTCACCGAGACCCACATCCACGCCGACTTCGTCTCCGGCAGCCGCGAGCTGGCGGCGCGGACCGGCGCGCGGCTCCTGCTCTCCGCCGAAGGCGGCACCGACTGGCAATATGGCTACGCCGCCGAGGCCAACGCCACGCTGCTGCACGACGGCGACAGCTTCATGGTGGGCCGGGTGCGCGTCGCGGCCAGGCACACGCCGGGACACACGCCGGAGCACCTGAGCTTCCTCGTCACCGACACGGCGACGAGCGACCGGCCGATCGGCGCGTTCACCGGCGACTTCATCTTCGTGGGCGATGTCGGCCGGCCCGATCTGCTGGAGCGCGCGGCGCACGTCGCCGGCAGCATGGACGCGAGCGCGCGCGCGCTCTTCCGCTCGCTCCAGAGCTTCAGCCAGCTCCCCGATTACCTGCAGCTCTGGCCCGGCCACGGCGCGGGCTCCGCCTGCGGCAAGGCGCTGGGCGAGCTGCCGCAAACGACGCTCGGCTACGAGCGGCTATCGAATTGGGCGTTCGGCATTGACGACGAGGAGACGTTCGTGCGCGAGGTCCTCAGGGGCCAGCCGGAGGCGCCGCGCTACTTCGCGCAAATGAAGCGGATCAACCGCGACGGCCCGCGAGAGCGCGATGCGGGCCCCCCGCCGCCCGAGCTCGGCGCCGCAGCACTCGGCCCGCTGCTCGAGGCGCACGCCGTGGTCGTGGACCTCCGGTCCGCAACGCAGTTCGCCGAGCGGCACGTCAGCGGCAGCATCAACATCCCCGATGGGCGCCAGCTGCTCACTTGGGCCGGGTGGCTGCTGCCCTACGACCGCGACATCCACCTGCTCGGCGCAGAGCCGGCGCGCATCGGTGCGGTGCTCGCGGAACTCGCGACGATAGGACTCGATCGCGTCGCCGGATGGTTTCCTCCCGCGGTGGTCGATGCGTGGGCCCGATCCGGTGGTAGCATCGAGTCGGTGCCGCAGTGGACGCCGGCGCAGCTGGCCGCGGAGCGGACGCGCGGCAACGTGCAGATCGTGGACGTGCGCTGGCCCCACGAATGGGAGACCGGACACATCGCCGGCGCCGCCCACGTACCGGTGCCCAACCTCGCCGCGCAGATCGCCGCGCTCCCGGCGGACGCGACCCTCGTGCTCCACTGCCAGGGCGGCGGCCGTTCCGCCATCGCGGCGAGCCTGGCGCGGGCGGCGGGGCGCAAGGCGGTCAATCTCGCCGGCGGCTACGGCGCGTGGGTGGCGGCCGGCCTGCCGACGGAGACTGGGCCCGGGGAGTGATGCTGCTGGACGGCCTCGACGCGACGCCGCGCCGCACCGTCGTCGGCGGCGCGGTCGTGCTCGCGGTGCTCATCGGCGTTGCCCACGAGCTGGTCGGCGCCGAGTACTCGTTTCACCTCTTCTATCTGCTGCCGGTCTGCCTCGCCGCATGGCGCGCGGGCCAGCGTCCCGGACTCGCGGTTGCCGCACTCTGCGCGCTCGCGTGGCTGGCGGTGGACGCGCTGGCGCACCGGCCGGTCGGCCTTGTGCTGTGGAATGGCGCCGGGCGATTCGCGTCGTTCGCCGTGGTGGCCGTCGTCGTGGCGGCGCTCCGCTCGGCGGTGGAGATCGAAGCCGCCGCGGCGCGCACCGATTTCCTCACCGGTCTCCCCAACCTGCGCGCCTTCCGCGACGTCGCCGAGCTGGAGCTCAAGCGGCTGCAGCGCTTCCAGCAGCCGCTGACCGTCGCGTATCTCGACCTCGACAACTTCAAGTCGGTGAACGACCGTTACGGGCACCCCGAGGGCGACAAGCTCCTCCGCCGCGTGGCCGAGGTGCTGCGCGACACGCTGCGCGCGACCGACGTGATCGCGCGGGTCGGTGGCGACGAGTTCGCCATCCTGCTGCCGTTCACCGGCACCGACCCGGCCTGGGTGGTGCTCCGGAAGCTGCACAATGCCGTGCGGATCGCCATGCAGGAGGGCGACTGGCCGGTTACCGCGAGCGTCGGCGCCCTCACCTGCGCACAGGCCCCCGAGAGCGTGGAGGAGCTGCTCCGCATCGCCGACGATTTGATGTACGGCGCCAAGCGCACCGGCAAGAACCGGGTGACGCTGGAGATCTACCGGCCTCCGGCAGCAGCGGCCGGCTGATCGGTCAACCCTCGCGTCTCGAGCGGCATCCCAGCGACGTGCCCGCGATCTCTCCCGCCGTCTTCGGCCTGCCGCTTCCCGCGCTCCGTCGCGATGCCGACCCCGCGTCGCCGCCGTCCGCCGACCGTCTGCCGGCATTGGTGAAGCGGGCCCAGGCCGGCGACGACGCCGCATTCGGCCTGCTCTACCGCGAATGCCGCGGCCGGATCTACGCGCTCTGTCTCCGACTCGAGGCCGACGCGGCGCGGGCCGACGAGTTGATGCAGGACGTCTTCGTCCGGGCGTGGGAACGGCTTGGCAGCTTCCGGGGCGAGAGCCGCTTTTCGACGTGGCTGCACCGGCTGGCGGTGAACGTGGTGCTCCAGGATCGGCGTGCGAGCTGGCGGCGGGAGCGCCGGGTGCTCGCCACGCCGGACGATCAGATCGAACGCCTGCCTGCCGTCGCCCGGCCGACTCCGCCATCCGGTGACCTCGACGATGCGCTGCCGCGGCTTCCACCCGGCGCGCGCGCCGTCTTCGTCCTGCACGACATCGAGGGCTATCCGCACGAGGAGATCGCCGCGATGCTCGGCGTCGCCGTGGGCACCAGCAAGACCCAGCTCTTCCGTGCGCGGCGCATGCTGCGGGAGGCACTCGGATGACGGGCTGCGAGCGGGCGCGCGAGCGGGTGGATGCGTACGTCGCCGGGCGGCTCACGGCCGACGAGGCGGCGGAGCTCGAGACCCACCTCACGATGTGCGATGCGTGCCGGCGGGACGAGCAGGCGGCGCGTGCCCTTGCGCCGATGATCGCGCGGCTGCCGCGCGAGATCGAGCCGCCGACCGATCCATGGCCCGCCATCCGTGGCCGCCTGCACCCACGGCCGCGCCGCGCTCGCCCGCTGCTGCTCGCCGCCGCGATCGCCGCGTCGCTCCTGCTGGCGGCCCTGGGCGCGCTGCGACTCACCCGGCGTGCCGCGCGCCCGCTCGCCGTCGCGCCGCCGCCCGCGCCGTCATTCGTGGCGATCTCCGCCGCCGGCGCGCGGACCTACGCCGCGGCGGACGCGGAGGCGAGTGCGGATCTTCAGCGACGGGGTGCCGAGTCGCGCTCGCCCGCCGCCTCGTCGCTCGCGCGTCATCTGCGCGCGGTGGATCAGGCCATCGCCGAGTCGCGCGCCGCGCTGGCGGCGGACCCGCACAACCCCGATCTCGCCGCGCTGCTTCGCGGGGCGTACCGCCAGAAGCTCGACCTGCTGCTCGCGGCCTCGCTGCCGCCGCGGAGCTGAGCGTGCGCGCCGTCGCCTCACTCATTGTCCTGCTGCTGCCGGCGCACGCGGTGCTGGCGCAGCTGCCGGCCGCGCGGGGACTCGCCGTCGATCGCGACGTCGCCGTGCGGGTCTACAATCCGTCCGGGGACACGCGCATCACCGGCTGGGATCACGACAGCGTCGCGGCGGTCGCGGCGCCGGCCACCGGTGCCCTCGTGTTCGTCGGCAGCCGCGGTGCGGTCAAGGTCGGGCTCGACTCCATCGCCGCGGCGGCGGGCGGTACGCCGCTCGAGGTGCGGGTGCCGGCGGGTGCCCGGGTGTGGGTGCAGGGCGGCAGCGGCACGGTGGAGGCGACCGGCATCACGGGCGAGCTCGACCTGCACACCGTCGAAGGCCACATCCGCGTCGAAGGCGCGCCGGCGCGCGTCACGGCGGAGGCGGTGGACGGCGACATCGACGTCGAGGGGCGCGCCGCGACCACCGATGTGCGGACCGCCGGCGGCACGATCACGCTCCGCTACCTGCGCGGCGAATGCACCGCGACTTCGGTGAGCGGGCCCATTCGCCTCGGCGGCGCCGATCTGCTGCGGGGGCGGCTGGAGACCATCTCGGGCGAGATCTCGTTCAAGGGACGAATCCAGCGCGGTGGCGTGGTGGAGGCGCAGTCGCACAGCGGACTGATCGAACTGCGCCTCCCGCCCGACGTCAGCGCCGACTTCGATCTCACGGCGTATCAGTCGTCGGTGGAGAGCGAGCTGGGACCGGCGAGCGCGGCGGCCCGGCATCGCCACTTCTCGCTCAACGGCGGCAGTGCGCTCATCGTCGCGCGCACCTTCAAGGGCGCGGTGCGCGTGGTGAAGCAGCCGCTGCCCGAGACGCTTCCCTAGCCGTCAACCCGCCGCGCGCGGGCGGCATCCGAGAAGTACACCTTTTCGGAGGCTCCCATGCCGCTCGCACTGCTCCGCGCCGTTGCGTTCGCCGCCACCCTCGCCGCCGGACCGCCCTGGATCTCGATCGAGCTCCCCGCCAACCCGATGGACCCGTCCGCCCACGGCGCCTTCCTGCTGGTACACACCTATCACCATCGCGCCGTCACCGGTGACATGCCGCACGGCCGCGCCGTCGGCGTGGTGGACGGGGAGCGCCGCACCGTCGAGCTGTCGTTCGAGCGGACCGGGACGCCCGGCGTGCTCGCGCTGCGCAAGAGCTGGCCATCGGAGGGAAGCTGGGTGCTGGTGATCAGCGTCGGCGAGGAGCACGGCAGCGCCACGGCGCTGGTGCGGCTGGCCGCCGACGGCAGCGTGCGCGGAGTGGACGTGCCGACGGAGCAGCGGAACGGCTACCTGCTGCCGAAGCAGGTGAGCGACGCGGACGTGGACGCGGCGCTCCGGACGCTCGCCGCGCGCTGACGCCGTAGCGGCGGGCGGGCGCCCGCCTAACGCCTCAGCGCGTAGAGTCGCACGTGGTCGACGTCGTCCGCGTCCTTCCAGCGCCCCAGCAGGTAGTCGCGGCCGACGTCGTACAGCGTGAACCGGTCCGGCAGCGCCACCGTACCGAGCCAGCGCCCGTCCGGTGCGAAGACGTCGCGCCGCGGCGGGCGCTCCGCGACGTGGCGGCTCCGGTCCACCCACAGCTCGCCGCCGGGACCGAACACGAGGTCGCCGAACGCGGGCATCGTCTTCGGATACGGAATGGAGCTCCAGAAGCGCCGCAGCGGCGCCCGTTCCTCCGGCATCGCCACCGGCGCGAGCACGCCGGCGATCACCCGCGTCGTGTCGTCCGCCGTCACCGCCATCGCCCGCGCCGCGCGGCGCACGCTTCGACGCAACCGCCCGTCGCCGCCGTACACCCCGATCTCGTAGCGGCTGCCGTCGCCATACGCGAAGAGGTCGCCGGACACCGCCGTTTGCGCCGCGCGCCCGAATGGGAGCCGCACCGGGCGCACGCCGTTGGGCAGCCGCTCGACGTACAGCTCGTCACTCCAGAACGCGCCGATCTCGCGAGGCACGCCCTCGGGACCGATTGTCCAGTAGCGCACCCGCTGCCGCACCACACCGGTTCGGCGCACGCTGTCCAGGTTGACCAGCGACGCGGCCAGCAACGTGCTCGACCCCAGCACGCCGATGCCCTGGCGCGCGGCCGCGGTATCCGGCAGCGTGAGCGTCCGCGCGACGCGCCCGTCGGGCGCGAACACGGTCAGCCGGGCCGCGTCACGGTCCCACGCGGCCAGCGTGTCGCCCGCGAGCGCCTGGATCCACATCAGCGCGCGGAAGTGGCCGGACTCCGCGCCGCGTCCGCCGAAGCGCCGCAGCAGCACGCCGCGGCTGTCGAAGACGCGGATCTGTCCCGCCCCGCCGTCCGCGACCGCGATGCGCCCGCTCGGCAGCCGCACGGCGTCGGTGACGGCGATGAAGTCCTGGGCCGAGTCGCCGGCGACGCCGCCGAGATCGAGTAGCGGCCGCTCGACGACCTGATAGCCGCCGCCCGCAGGCCACGCCGGCGCGGTGCTCTCGACGATGGTGACGCCGGCGCTGTCGCGCGTGATGGACCGCCCCGCCGGCGCCGCCCGGTGCTCGCACGCCGACAGCACCAGCAACGACAGGAACCCGCATGCGGCCGGCGCGAGGGAACCCGCCACCCTCACGCGCCCAGCTCCGCCTCGACGTCCTCGGGCCGGCCGAGTCCGCTGCGCAGCCGGAGCAGCTGGAGGCGCGTGCGCTCCAGCGTCGCTCCGATCGCGGTCCGCCGCTCGCGCGCCGCGTCGCGCGCCGCGGTGAGCTCGTGCACCAGCGCGTTGCGCGCCGCATCGGCGCCGGCCCCGCGCTTCGCTTCGGCGAGCGTCGCCTCCAGCTCCCGCTCGCGCGCGGCGAGCCCCACCTCCTCGGCCTCGAGCGCCTCCAGCCGTCGCACGGCGCCGGTGAGCCGCCGGCGCACCGGTTTCGGCAGCGACTCGATCGCGGTGACCGGCCCGCGGTTCCCCGCGGGCGTCGGCAGCGGCGCCGAGCGCGATGCCCGGAGTCCGCGAGAAGCGAAGGCGAACGCTCGCCGCGCCAGCCCGCCGCTCAGGAGCGCCACGATGCGCCCCTCGAAGCGCTGGGGTGCACGGCTTCCCGCGACCGCGCTGACGAAGGCGAGCATCACGAGCACCGCCCCGGCAATCGCGACGACGAGGCCGAGCCAGCTGATGGCATGCCCGCCCGGCTGGCCCGGCAGCGGCCGGCGCATCGCGAACATCGCGAGCGCCAGGAGCCCCGCGCCCAACAGCGCGACGAGCACGAGGATGACAGCGCGCCGCCGGCGGCGGATGCGCCAGTCGGGCGCCGCCCGCCGCTGCGCGACCGTGTCACGCTGCTCCTCCCGGATGATGCGCATCGCCTGCTGCAGATCGCCGAAGCTGAAGCCGGAGCGGGCCAGCTCGCGCATCTCGGCGCCGACCTGCAGCACCAGCCCGGCGGCAACTGCGAGGAACACCATCATGTCGACGATCCGGTCCGCGTCGCTCTTCACCCGTGACGAGAGCGCCCAGCCGATGACGAGCAGGATGAACGCATTGCGGAGCAGGCCGCCGGCCTTCACGTGGAAGACCCGCAGCGCCGGCGCCACCTCCGGCCGGGCGATCCGCGCGGCATCGAGTGCTTCCACCAGCGCCTCGCCGCTGGCGAACCGCTCGGCCGGCTCCTTCAACAACAGGCGATCGATCGCCGCGGCGAGCGGCGCGGGCAGGTCGGGCCGGAGGGCCGCGACCGCCGGCGCGGCTTCGGTGAGATGCTTCGCCAGCACGGCCTGGCTGCTGGTGCCGTCGAACGGCACCCGTCCCGTCACGGCACAGAACGCGACCACGCCGAGGGAATAGAGATCGCTGCGGCCGTCCACCGTCTCGCCCGCCGCCTGCTCGGGGCTCATGAAGTGCGGCGTGCCGACTACCTCGCCCACCGCGGTCAGGCCGGATGCCGCCGTCGCCCGCGCAATGCCGAAGTCGGTCACCAGCGCGCGGCCGGTGGCGCGCTCGAGCAGGATGTTGTCGGGCTTCACGTCCCGGTGCACCACGCCGCGCCCGTGCGCGTAGGAGAGCGCCCACGCCGTCTCCTGCAGCAGCCGCACCGCCTCGCTCGCGCCCAGCGGTCCCGCGCGCCTGAGCCGCTCGGCCAGCGTCTCGCCGTCGACGTAACCCATGACGAAGCAGAGCACGCCGCCGCGCGCCTCGACGGCGTGCACCGGGACGATGTTCGGATGGGAGAAGGCGGCGGCGGTGCGGGTCTCGCGCAGGAATCGCTCGCGCAGCTCGGGCCGCGCGGCGAGCTCCGGTGGCAGCACCTTGATCGCCACCGGCCGGTCGAGCGCCAGATCGCGGGCGAGGAAGACGGCGCCCATGCCGCCCCGGCCCAGCTCGCGCTCGATTGCGTATGCGCCGTCCAGCGCGTGCTGCAACTCCTCGCGCAGGTCGGTCAGCGGAGCTTCTCCGCCATCGCGACGTAGCCCTCGATCATCGCGCGGAGCCGCGCGAGGGCGCCGGCATCGGCCAGCTGGCCGTCCGGCGTGAACGCCTGGTCGGCCTGCGACAGCGTGTACATGTCGGGATACACCAGCACGCCGTTGCCCTCCAGTGGAATGCGAAGCTGCCAGAGGCCGCGGATGCCGCCGGCCATCGCGCCGGAGGCGGCCAGCAACAGTGCGTGCTTGCCGCGGAACGGGACCGGCCGCATGCGCGAGACCCAGTCGATGGCGTTCTTGAGCGTCCCCGGCATCGAGAAGTTGTACTCCGGCGAGACGATCATCATGCCGTCGGCCGCGCGTACTCGCGCGGCGAGCGCCTGTGCGCCGGGCGGAAAACCGGTCGCCGCCTGCGCGTCGGCGTTGTAGAGCGGCATGTCGAACTCGGCGAACTCGGCGACGTCCATCCCGGCGCCGGCAGAGCGCGCCACCTCTACCGCGACGCGGAGCAGCTTCCGGTTGAGCGACTCGCGCCGAAGCGATGCCGCGAAGGCGAGCAGCCTCATGCCGGGAGCACTACTCCGACGCGATGGTGAAGCGCACCAGCACGCCCTCGACGAACTCGGCCGTGACCCGCTGCGCGCCGGCGCTGTAGCTGCGGACCGACACCTTGAGCGTCCCTTCCTTGCGCTCGGTTGCGCCGGCGGCCGGCCCGTACATGGACTCGACGTCGGCGATCAGCAGACCTTTCCGCAGCTCGCCCGCTACCGGCGCCGGCGCGCTGGCTACCGGCGATGCCGCCGGCGCCGGTTCGGAGTCCGGGAAGTCCACGTACTTCGCCAGCGCGGCGCGCACCGCTTCCGGGGTCAGCGCGTCCACCGGCACACCGCGGTCGAAGCGCAGGTTGAAGCGGCTGCCGCCTTCGAGCCGGCGCTCGCGGACGTTGGCCTTCTTCGCCTCGTTCGCCGCGGCGAGCGCCGCGGCATTGCGGCGGTCCTGGTTCTCGCGCCGGGTACGGAGGTCGTCCAGCTCGTTCTGCATGTCGCGCCGCCGCGCCGGATCGGGCTCGTTGCGCACGCCCTTCTCGAGCGCCCGCTCGCGGTCGCTCTTCGGGGTGGCGCCCACGCTCACCGACGTTCCCGCGTCGTCGCCGAACGTCCCGAAGCCGCCGCCGCCGAGCTGGAACTCGATCAGCTTGGACTTGACCTTCACCTTCGTGATCATGCTGCTCTGTCCGGCGTGGATCGCGGTGCCGTTCTGCTTGAGCCGCGTCGCGACCTTCGCGAAGTCCACCGGCCGCTCGGTGCCGGGACGGACGTCCACACCGTCGTCGGTGCCCGGCATGTCGATGCGGACGACGATGGCCTGCCCTTCGAAGGCGGCGCGGAGCGCCTCCTCGCTCTGCGCGGCGAGCGCGAGCGGAGACGCGAGCAACAAGGCGGCGGCGAACGCGAGCGGCGCCGGTCGCATCGGTGGTCCTTTCGTGTGGGGCGCGGTGATGAAGGATGATCCGCGGGCGCCCTTCCGGCAAGCGAGAGCGGCCTCTAGACTTTGCCGATGCCGACCACGACCGCCGCCGACACCGCTGACGCCGAGCTTGCCCGCTGGCGCGCCGACACGCCGGGCATTGCCAGCCGCGTCCATCTCAACAACGCCGGCGCCGCGCTGATGCCGCGGCCGGTGTACGACGCCGTCACCGCACACCTGGCGCTGGAGCTGGAGCGCGGCGGCTACGAGGCGGCGGACGCGCGGGCCGACGCGCGTGACGCGGCCTACGCGGACGTCGCCCGCCTCCTCGGCGCCGCGCCGCGCAACATCGCCGTGGTCCAGAACTCCACCGTCGCCTTTGCCCAGGCACTCGCCGCGTTCGACTTCGCGCCGGGCGACGTGATCCTCACCACCCGCGACGACTACGTCTCCAACCAGATCGCCTGTCTCTCGCTCGCGCGGCGGCGCGGCGTCGTGGTCGAGCGCGCCGACGAGCTGGCGTCGGGCGGTGTGGATCCGGACTCGGTCCGCGCCCGGATCCGCCGACGCCGCCCTGCGCTGGTCGCCCTCACCTGGATACCGACCAACTCCGGGCTGGTGCAGCCGGCGGAGGCGGTGGGCGACGTCTGCGCCGATGCCGAAGTGCCGTACCTGGTGGACGCCTGTCAGGCGGTCGGCCAGATGCCGGTGGACGTCATGCGGCTTCGGTGCGACTACCTCGCGGCGACGGCGCGCAAGTTTCTCCGGGGTCCCCGCGGCATCGGCTTGCTGTACGTCGCCGACCGCGCGCTCGAGCGCGGCGCGCACCCGCTCTATCCCGATCTCCACGGCGCCACCTGGACCGACGCGGACAGCTTCGAGTTGGCCCCCGATGCGCGGCGGTTCGAGAGCTGGGAATTCCCCGTCGCCAACGTGCTCGGCCTCGGCGCCGCGGCCCGCTACGCCCTGGAGGTGACGCTGGCGACGGCGCGCGATCGGGGCCGCGCGCTCACCGAGCTGGCGCGCTCCCGGCTGTCGGAGCTCCCCGGGGTGCGCCCGCTCGATCGCGGCGCCGAGCGCGGCGCCATCGCGACGTTCGCGCTGGAGGGACGCGACGCGGACGCGGTGAAGCTCGCGCTCCGTGCGCGCGGCATCAACACCAGCTCGGCCGACCGGACCGTCGCCGTGATCGACATGGATGCCAAGGGAGCGACGACGCTGCTGCGAGTCTCGCCGCATTACTACAACACCGCGGAAGAGATCGAGCTGCTCGCGGCCGCGCTGGGCGAACTGCTCGGGGAGTGATCAGCGCGCCCGCCGGAGCACCGGCTCCAGCACCTTCCAGACGTTCGCCGCCAGGACCCGCTGGCCCGCCGCGGTGGGATGCACGCCGTCGGGCTGGTTGAGCCCCGCATGTCCGCCGACGCCGGCGAGGAGAAACGGCACCAGCGGGACGCCGTTGGCCCGGGCGATCGCCGGATACACCGCGGCGAACCTCTCGCCGTATACGGCGCCGTAATTCGGCAGCGTGCGCATGCCGACCAGCACGATCGTCGGCGCCGGCGTGTGCGCCTTCGCGCGGTCCATGATGGCCTGGATGTTGGCGCGGAGCGAGTCCGGGTCGAGGCCACGGAGGCCGTCGTTGGCGCCCGTCTCCACCACCAGCACCGCCGCGGGCTGCCGCAGCACCCAGTCGATCCGCCGGCGCGCGTCGGCCGAGGTCTCGCCGCTCACGCCGGCGTTGACGACCCGATAGCGGAGCCCGGCGGAGTCGAGCTTCTGCTGGATCAGCGCGGGGTACGCCTGGTCGGGTGACGGGAGGCCGTAGCCCGCGGTGAGACTGGTGCCGAGAAAGACGATGGCCGGCGCGCTCGTCCCGGCGTCCGCCGCCTCGCCGCGCGCCTCACGCACGCCGTCGCCGCGCGGTGCGTCGCCGCATGCGGCCATCACCATCGCGGCGGCCGTCGCCACGAGCGTCCACCCGAGTCTCGCTATCATTCCGTGATGCTGCGCTGCGAATCGCTCACCCAGACCTATCGTTCCGGCGGCCGTGAGCTGACCGTGCTGAAGGATATCAGCTTCACGCTGGAGCCGGGCGGCTTTCTCGCGATCGTCGGACCGTCCGGCAGCGGCAAGACGACGCTGCTCGGGCTGCTCGCCGGACTCGATCGTCCCGCGCACGGCCGCGTGTGGCTCGACGGCACCGAGCTCGGTCCGCTCGATGAGGACGCCCGCGCGCGGGTGCGGGCCGAGAAGGTCGGGTTCGTCTTCCAGTCGTTCCAGCTGATTCCGACGCTGACGGCCCGGGAGAACGTCGAGATCCCGCTCGAGCTGGCGCCCGCCAACGGCGGCGGATCGTGGAAGGGCCGCGCCGACGACCTCCTCGCCCGCGTCGGGCTGGCCGGCCGCGCGCACCACTACCCGGCGCAGCTCTCCGGCGGCGAGCAGCAGCGCGTCGCCCTCGCCCGCGCCTTCAGCAACCGGCCGCGCATCCTCTTCGCCGACGAGCCGACCGGCAACCTCGACGCCCGCACCGGTGCGTCGGTCATCGACCTGATGACCGAGCTGAACCGCGAGCTGGGTACGACGCTCGTGCTCGTCACCCACGACGCGGAGCTCGCCGCGCGCGCCCGGCGCACCGTGCGCCTCGCCGATGGCGTGGTCGTGGCCGACAGCGCGGCCGCGGCCTGACGTCGCCCTCGATGTCGCTGCCGTTCGTCCTCCGCACCGCCGCGCGGGAGCTGCGTGCCGCACCGCGCCGGCTGCTGCTGCTCACCGCGAGCATCGCCGCGGGCGTCGCCGCGCTGGTGGCGATCGACTCCTTCACCGCCAACCTGCGCACCTCGGTGCGCGACCAGGCACAGGCGCTCCTCGGCGCCGACCTGTCGGTCACCTCGCGCCAGCCGCTCACGGCGCACGCCGCTGCCGTCGTCGACACGCTGGCCCGCGGCGGCGCGGTTGCCCGGGTCACCGGATTCGGCGCCATGGCGTACGTGCCGCGCACCCGGGGCACGCGCCTGGTGCAGGTGAGCGCGGTGGAGGGAGGCTACCCGTTCTACGGCGAGATCCGCACGGCGCCGGCGGGCGCGTGGCGCGAGCTGCAGCGCGGCCGGAGCGTCCTGGTCGAGCCCGCGCTCCTCACCGCGCTGAACGCGCATCTGGGCGATACGCTGGCGTTAGGCGACGGCCGCTTCCGCATCATCGGCACCGTCGTGAGCGTGCCCGGCGACGTCGGGATCCGGACCGCGTTCGGCGCGCGGGTCTGGATTCCCGGCAGCTACGTGAGCGAGACCGGGCTCCTCGGTTTCGGCAGCCGGGCGGAGTACGAGACGTTCATCAAGCTCCCCGCCGGCGTTGCCGCAGAGCCGCTCGCCGAGCGCTACCGCCCCGCGCTCCGGGCCGACCGCGTGCGCCTTCGCACCGTCGCCGACGATCGGCAGGACCTCACCGACGCTCTCACCCGGCTCTCCAACTATCTCGGCCTCGTCGGCCTCACGGCGCTGCTGCTCGGCGGCCTCGGCGTCGCCAGCGCCGTGCACGTCCTCGTGCGACGGAAGCTCGACACCATCGCCGTGTTCCGCTGCCTCGGCGCGTCCGCGGCCGAGGTGTTCGCCGTGTACCTGCTGCAGGCCGCGGCGATGGCGCTGGTCGGCAGCGCCATCGGCGTGGCGCTGGGGGTCCTCACCCAGCAGCTCCTGCCCCATGTGCTGCACGACCTGCTGCCGGTCGAGGTCTCGGCCACGCCCTCGGCCGCGGCAATCGTCGAGGGGTTGCTGATCGGCCTCGGCGTGGCGCTCGCCTTTGCGCTGCTGCCGCTGCTCGCGGTGCGGCGAGTGCCGCCGCTCGCGGCGCTGCGCCGCGATGTCGAGAGCGGCGCCGCGCGCGGTGATCGGAGCCGCTGGGTCGCGGGCGCGGTGCTCGCGCTCGGTGTCGTGGCGCTCGCGGCGCTCGAGGTGGGGAGTTGGCGCCGCGGGGCAGCGTTCGCCGGTGGAGTGGCCGTCGCGCTGCTGGTGCTGTGGGGCGCGGCGTGGCTCGCGGTCCGACTGCTCCGGCGCCGGCTGCCGCCGCGCTGGCCGTTCGCCTGGAGACAGGGACTCGCCAACCTGCATCGGCCGGGCAACCAGACGGCGACCGTCGTGCTCGCCGTCGGCTTCGGGGCATTCCTCCTCGCCACGCTGCTCCTGGTGCAGCACGTCCTGTTGCGGCAGCTCGCGACTACCGGCGGCGCGACGCGGCCCAACCTCGTGCTGCTCGACATCCAGCCCGATCAGGCGCGCGCGGTGGACTCGCTGCTGCACGCCCAGGGCTTCGGCGCGCCCGCGATGACGCCGATCGTGCCGATGCGCATTCAGTCGGTGAAGGGACGCGCGGCGACCGAGCTGCTCGCCGCGCGGGCCGACAGCGCCGGGCCGCCGATCGAGCCGGCCCAGCCGCGGACCGCGGGCGGCGGGACACGCGGTCGCGCCGGAAGACGCGGAGCGGACGGCGAGCCCGGCAACGCGTGGGCGCTGCGCCGCGAATACCGCTCGACCTATCGCGACACGCTGGTCGGCTCCGAGCGCATCGTCGCCGGGCGCTGGTGGAGCAGGCGCGACGCGAGCGTGCCGGTCGCGGTCTCGCTGGAGCAGGGTCTCGCGAGCGAGCTCGGGGTCAAGGTGGGCGACGAGATCGTGTGGGACGTGCAGGGACTTCCCGTGCCGACCCGCGTCGCCAGCCTGCGCGAGGTGGACTGGGCCCGCTTCGAGCCCAACTTCTTCGCGGTCTTCGCACCGGGCGCGCTGGAGCAGGCGCCGCAGACGATGGTCGCGCTGGTGCGCGTCACCGACCCGCTCGCCCGCGGCACGCTGCAGCGCCGCCTCGCCGAGCGGTTCGCCAACGTGTCGTCGCTCGATCTGGCGCAGGTGCAGCAGGCGATCGAGCGGCTGATCGAGCGCGTCATTCTCGCCATTCGCTTCATGGCGCTCTTCACCCTCGCGACCGGCGCCATCGTGCTGGTCGGCGCCGTCGCGACGACCCGCGATCAGCGGGTGCGCGAAGGCGCCCTGCTCCGCACCCTCGGCGCCACCCGCGGCCAGGTGCTCCGCGTCGTGCTCGCCGAGTACCTGGCGCTCGGGTTGGTCGCGGCGCTGGTCGGAGTGGTGCTCGCCATCGGTGCCGGCTGGGCGCTGGCGCACTGGCTGTTCGAGACGCCGTTCGCCTTCCCCGCTCTTCCGCTCGCGGCGCTTGCCGCGCTCGTGGCCGGTGGTGCTGCGGTGATCGGGTTGAGCGGCAGCAGCGACGTGGTGCGGCGCACGCCGCTGGAGGTTCTGCGGGCGGAGTGATATTCTCCCACCGCCTCCAAACCCGGGACCCTGCATGCTCGCGATCGATCTGACCGGCAAGCGCGCGCTCGTGGCCGGCGTCTCGGACGACGGCGGCTTCGGCTTCGCCATCGCGAAGGCGCTGGCGGAGGCGGGCGCGTCGGTCTGCGTCGGGAGCTGGCCGCCGGCCCTCGGCATCTTCCAGAAGCTGCTCGAGCGCGGCAAGATGGACGACTCGATGACGCTGTCGAGCGGCCGCAAGCTGGAGTTCGAGCGGATCTATCCGCTGGACGCCGCCTACGACACCATGGATGACGTGCCCGACGACGTGCGCGAGAGCAAGCGCTACAAGGAGCAGGGCGACTTCACCATCGCGGGCCTGACGGCGCGGATCCGCGACGACTTCGGCGAGCGCGGCCTCGATGTCGTGGTGCATAGTCTCGCCAACGGCCCCGAGGTGAAGAGCCCGCTGGTCGATACCTCGCGCAAGGGCTACCTGGCCGCGGTGAGCGTGAGCGCCTACAGCAACGTGTCGCTGGTGCGGCACCTCGCGCCGCTCATGCGGCCGGGCGGAAATTTCCTCTCCCTCACCTACATGGCGGGCGAGCGGGTGATCCCGGGCTACGGCGGCGGGATGTCGTCGGCCAAGGCGGCGCTGGAGGCCGACACCCGCACGCTGGCCTACGAAGCGGGCCGCCGCTGGGGCGTGCGGGTCAACGCGATCAGCGCCGGGCCATGGGCGTCGCGCGCCGCATCGGCGATCGGCTTCATCGACACGATGATCACCTATTGCGAGGCCAACGCGCCGCTGCCACGCCGGCTCGACGCCTCGGAAGTCGGCGGCACCGCCGCCTTCCTCGCGAGCCCGCTCGCCGCGGCGATCACCGGCAGCGTGGTGTACGTGGACAACGGTTATCACGCGATGGGCATGGCGGTCCCGCCGCCCGCCGCCGGATGACCGGTCATGCCCGACGAGCTCCTCTCCCGCGCTGAAGATTCGGCTCACCGGCTCACGCTCAACCGCCCCGCCCGCCGGAACGCCCTCACCCCCGAGCTCGCCCGCGCCGCCGCCGACGAGATCGATCGCGTGAGCGCGCTCGGCGAAGCGCGCTCCATCTTCCTCGACGGTGCCGGCGGCCACTTCTGCGTCGGCCTCGATCTGCACTGGTTCGCGTCGCTCGGCCGCGCGCCGGCGACCCCACTACTCCAGCGCGGCCTGCACGACTTCCAGTCGGTGGTGCTCGCCATCGTCCGCTCGCCGCTGCCGGTCATCGCGCTCGTGAGCGGCAGCGCGGCGGGCTTCGGCCTCGATCTCGCCCTTGCCTGCGACATCCGCATCGCGGCGCGCGGTGCGACCTTCAGCTCGGCGTTCGCGCACATGGGTCTCGTGCCCGACGGCGGCTCGACGCTGACGCTCCCCCGGCTGGTCGGCCCCGGGCGCGCGCTGCGCTTCCTCCTCGCCGGCGAGACGCTGGACGCGGGCGACGCGCTGCGCGCCGGTATCGTGGACGAGCTGGTGGACGATGCCGAGCTCGACAGTGCGGCGCGCCGGCTGGCAGGCGGGATCGCCGCGAGCGCCGCGAGCAGCGCCCATACCATCAAGCGCCTGATCCGCTCCGACGAGCTCGGCGCGCTGGAGCAGACGCTCGCCGCCGAGGGCGCGGCCCAGCTCCACGCGCTGCAGAGTGACGAGTTTGCCGACCGACTCCAGGCATTCGCGGCACGCAGCAGAGCCGGGCGGCCGTGAGCGGCGTCTTCCGGCCCGAGCTGCTCGCCGGCCGCGTCGCGCTCGTCACCGGCGGCGGCACCGGCATCGGCCGCGGCGTCGCGGAGACGCTCGCGTCTCTCGGCGCCGACGTCGCGATCGCGAGCCGCAAGCCGGCCCACCTCGAGCCCGCGGCGGACGCGCTCCGCCGCCACGGCACCCGGGTGATCGCGGTCGAGACCAACGTGCGCGAGCCGGAGTCGGCGCGGCGCGCGGTCGAGCGGGTGACCGCGGAGCTCGGCCGGCTGGACCTCCTGGTGAACAACGCCGCCGGTAACTTCTACGCGCCCACGGCGACGCTGTCGCCTAACGCCTGGCGCGCGGTGGTCGAAACCGACCTCTACGGCACTTTCTTCTGCTCCCAGGCCGCGTACCCGGCGCTCCGCGCGTCCGGCGCGGGACGGGTGATCTCGATTTCGATGACGCTGCACTACCGCGGCTGGCCGCAGATGGCCCACGCGACCGCGGCCAAGGCCGGCGTGGATGCGCTCACCCGTACGCTGGCGCTGGAGTGGGCGCCCGACGGCATCCGGGTGAACGCCATTGCCCCCGGACCCATCCCGACCGAAGGCGTGAAGCAGGCGTTCACCCCGCCCGACGCCGCCGCGCCCGACGTGTTCGGCATGGAGAGCTACGCCCGCCGCACCATCCCCGGCGGCCGCTGGGGCACGCCGGAAGACATCGGCCAGATGGTGGCCTACCTCGCCAGCCCGGCCGGTGACTGGATCACCGGCCAGATCTTCGTGGTGGACGGCGGCGCCTGGCTGGCCGGCGGGCGCGAGTGACACGGGCTGGACCCCGGGCCCAATCGGAGCCAACTTGCGCAGGCAGGGCATGCCGCTGCCCGCGCCCCCCTACGTCTGATCCTCGCCACGACCGGAGTCATCCTCGATGTTCCTCGGACATTATGGCGTCGCCTTCGCGCTGAAGCGCGCGGAGCCGAAGGTATCCCTCGGCACGCTCTTCCTCGCCGTGCAACTGGTGGATCTGCTCTGGGGCATCTGTCTGCTGCTCGGCTGGGAGCAGGTGCGGATCGTGCCCGGCTACACCGCGGCCAGCCCGCTGGAGTTCGTGAGCTACCCCATCACCCACAGTCTGCTCGCCGGCCTCTTGTGGGGGGTCGCCGCCGCGGCGCTCTATTACTCCTGGCCGACCACCGACACCGCGCGCCACTGGCAGGCGTCCGCCGTCGTCGGCGTCGCCGTGCTGTCGCACTGGTTCCTCGATCTCGTGGTCCACGTCCGCGATCTCCCGCTCGCCAGCGATGACTCGGCCAAGCTGGGCCTCGGTCTCTGGCGCAGCGTCGCCGGAACGACCGCGGTGGAGCTCGTCGTCTTCCTCGGTGGGCTCGCGCTCTACCTCACGCTGCGAACCCGGCGCCAGGTCGTGCCCCGCGCCCGCACGCTGGTCGTCGCGGCGCTGCTGCTGATCGTGTACTTCGCCGCGAGCTTCGGTCCGAAGCCGGCGTCGGTGCGCGAGATCGCCATCGCGGACATCGCCTTCATCATCATCGCGGCGCTCCTCGGCGGCTGGGCCAACGTGCGTGCCGCGGCGCCGGAGCCGCATCCGCGGCACGCCCACGCGCACTAGCGGCGGCGGAGGCATGGACCGGACCTTCGCCGTACTGGGCGCGCTTTCCGGATTCGTCGCGGTGGCCGCGGGTGCGTTCGGTGCCCATGCGCTGCGCGCGCGCCTGTCCCCCGATCTCCTCGCGGTCTTCGAGACCGGCGCGCGCTACCAGATGTACCACGCGCTGGCGCTGCTCGCGGTCGCATGGGTCAGCTCGCGCGCGGTGGGGCCGCTCATCGGCTGGGCAGGGTGGCTCTTCGTGGCGGGGACGGTGCTCTTCTCCGGCAGCCTCTATGCGCTCGCGCTGAGCGGCGTGCGGCAGCTCGGCGCCATCACGCCGCTCGGCGGACTCTGTTTTCTCGCCGGATGGATCTGCCTGGCATTGGCCGCGCGGTAGGCGACGCGGTGGAAGTGGCCGCCGCGTACCCGAAGCCACGGCCCCCGCCGATGCCGCCGTCGAGCTCTTTGGAAGTGCGGCGTCCCACGACGTCGCGATGTTTGGCGCCGCTGCCGTGGCGGGCGCACGCCGGCTGGCACCCGGCCGAACTGCTCGGCCGTCACGCCTCCCGCTTGGCCCAGCGGAAGAACAGGATCGCGATCGCGCCGAAAATCCAGAGATTGGCCGGGACCCACATCATCAGGCCGCCGATCTTCTGGTCGTCGAGCGGACTCAGCCCCCAGGTCCTCGGGGCGTCCACATACCACAGGTACAGCGGGTCGTCGGCCAGGCTGATGAGCGCCGCCACCAGCTGCATCGGGATGCTCACCAGGAAGAGGTAGAGCATCGCCGGGCCCTCGCTGAGCCGCGGCACCTCGGGTACCGGGCTCATCACCGGCCACCACATGATCACCGCCGACACCATGAACAGGATGTGGGTCAGGATGTGCACGTCGTGGTCCCGCATCATCAGCTCGTAGAACGTCACCACGTGCCAGATGGTGATCGTCACGGTGAAGATGATCGCGGCGACGAGCGGCCGGGTGAGTACCCGACCCGCGCGCGCCGCGCCGGGATGGCGGCGCAGGACCGGCGACAGAAGCCATCCGGGAATGCCGGCGATGAGAAGCGGCGGGAAGAGCAGCGTCAGCACGAGGTGCTGGAACATGTGCGCGCTGAACAGGTAGTAGTCGCTCAGGTCGTGCACCGGCCCGTTGAGCGACAGGAGCAGCGTGAGGAGCGCGCCCGCGAAGCAGACGATCCGCCACGGCTCCGCCGGTGCGTCGCTCAGCCGCCAGCGCCGGCGCGCCGCCGTGATCCCCCAAACGTAGAGGGCACCGAGTAGCACGGTGCCCACGACGACCGACGGATGCAGGCCCCAGTCCGGCTGAAATGGACCGGTGGGCCGCTCCCGGTCGAGCAACAGCAGCGGGAGCGCCGCCGGCATCGCGGCTCCCGCTAGTAGTGGAGTGAGTGCAGGTAGAAGAACAGCGCCACCAGCGCGCAGATGATCACCGCCGCGATGACGAGCGGGAAGACGAACACGCCGCTGAACAGCCGGCTGTCCGACTTGAGGTGCATGTAGAACATGGCGACGAGCGCGAACTTGCACGCGCTCAGCAGGAGCAGCACCGGCACCACCACCGGGTGGAGCACCGCGCCGAAGCCGGCGTCCGCGTGGTTGTAGCCGACCTCGTACACCGCCACTTCCAGCGCGGTGAGGATGAACAGTATGATGCCGATCTTGACGTAGACCGCCGGCCCCGGATGGTCGTGGTCGTGGTCCAGCGGGGTCGTGCCCGGCGTGGCAGCTACCTGCGCGTCCATGTGACTGGCCTCACTTCATCAGGTAAACGACGGGGAAGATCACGACCCACACCACGTCCACGAAATGCCAGTACAGCGCGGCGATCTCGAGATTGAGCGCCTTCTCCGGCGGCAGCTTTCGTCGCAGTGCCAGGATGAACACGGTGATGAGCCAGATGACGCCGATGGTCACGTGGGTGCCGTGGAACCCGGTCAGCGTGAAGAATGACGCGCCGAACAGGTTGGTCTTGATCGTGAGGCCCTTGTGCACGAAGTGGGTGAACTCGTACACCTGCATCCCGATGAAGAACATCCCGCACAGGATCGTCATGCCGAGCCACGTGAGCAGCTGCCCGCGCCGCCCGCGCTGCGCGCCATTGAGAGCCAGCACCACAAAGAGCGAGCTGAACAGCAGCAGCGCCGTGCCCACGGTGACCAGCTTGATCTCGAGGATCGGCTCGAAGTGCACCCCCGCCGGCGACACCCACTCCTCGTGCGGAAACGGGCCGACCAGGCTGCGTCCGCGGTACACGAGATAGGTCCCGATCAGCGAGGCGAAGAAGAGGCACTCCGACCCGATGAAGGTCCAGATGGCCAGCTTCCGGCTGTCGAGGCCGGTGCTGGTCTCGCTGTGGGTCTCCAGGTGGGCTCCCACGTGCGCGGCGTGCGCGGTGTCTGCCACGTCGGTCTCCGCTTGCGGTGAAGGTACGTCAGGGCCGCCGGCTCGCGCCGGCCCGGCTCACGCCGGTTCGAACGCCCAGTTGAAGACGCCGAACAGGAGCAGCGCCCCGCCGGCGATGATGCCCCACGGGCCCAGCTTCGGCAGCAGCATGACGCCGATCAGCATCGCCGCCACGCCGCACGCCGTGAGCGCCGGCCAGAACGACGGGTTCGGCATGTGAATCCCGGCGCCGCTCACTCGCGCCGGCTCCGGCAGCGGCCCGCCCCGCTCGCGCTTCAGCTCCCACAGCGGGTCGCGGCTGTGCACCACCGGGATCTCGGCGAAGTTGAACGGCTGCGGCGGCGACGGAATCGCCCACTCCAGCGTCGCGCCGTTCCACGGGTCGGCCGGAGCGTTCCGCGGGCCGGCCCACGCCTTGAGGATGTTGTAGAGGAACGCCGCGATCGCCAGGAACAGCACCAGCGCGCCGACCGTCTCCAGCTGGTTGAGCCAGGTGAGACCGGTCTCCGCCGAGTAGGTGTAGACCCGCCGCGGCATGCCGAGCAGCCCGGCGAAGTGCATCGGGAAGAACGTGAGGTTGAAGCCGATCAGCATGAGCCAGAAGTGGATCTTGCCGATCTTCTCGTCCAGCATCCGGCCGAACATCTTGGGCCACCAGTAGTACGCGCCCGACGTCAGCGCGAAGATGGACCCGCCGAACAGCACGTAGTGGAAGTGCGCCACGATGAAGTAGGTGTCGGTCTGCTGCAGGTCCGCCGGCGGCGAGGCGTGCATCACGCCCGAAAGGCCGCCCATGATGAACATCGCGATGAAGCCCAGCGCGAAGTACATCGGTGTCTTGAGCTGGATCGAGCCGCCCCAGATGGTGCCGATCCAGTTGAAGATCTTCACGCCGGTGGGAATCGCGATCAGCATCGTCGAGAGCGAGAACACCGTGTCCGCGATCGGCCCCATGCCGGTCGAGAACATGTGGTGGCTCCACACGCCGAAGCCGAGGAAGGCGATGAACGCGCCGGAGAACACCATCGCCGCGTAGCCGAACAGCGGCTTGCGCGAGAACACCGGCAGCACTTCGCTCACGATCCCGAACGCCGGCAGGATCAGGATGTACACCTCGGGATGGCCGAAGATCCAGAACAGGTGCTGCCACAGGATCGGGTCGCCGCCGGCGCTCGGCACGTAGAAGTGGGTGCCGAAGAAGCGGTCGAACATCAGCAGGATCAGGGCGACGGTGATCACCGGGAAGGCGAGCAGCAGCAGCGCCTGGGTGATGAAGCTCATCCACACGAACATCGGCATCCGCATCAGCTTCATGCCCGGCGCCCGCAGGTTGAGCACCGTCACGAAGAAGTTCACCGCCGCCGCCAGTGACGCGATACCGAGGATCTGGAGGCCGATCATCCAGAAGTCGATGTTGAGCCCCGGCGAATACTGGGTCGACGTCAGGTTGGCGTAGCCGAACCAGCCGGCGTTGGGGGCCGCGTGGAACAGGAAGCTGGCGTTGAGGAAGAGGCCGCCCAGGATGAACACCCAGTAGCTGAACGCATTGAGCCGCGGGAACGCCACGTCCCGCGCGCCGATCAGCAGCGGGATGAAGAAGTTGAAGAACATCGCGCTCAGCGGCATCACGGCGAGGAAGATCATCGTGGTGCCGTGCATCGTGAACAGCTGGTTGTACGCGTCCGGCGAAAGGAACGTGTTGTCCGGCCGCCCGAGCTGGATTCTGAGCAGCAGCGCTTCGAGGCCGCCGATCAGGAAGAACATGAAGGCGGACGCGCCGTACAGGATGCCGATCCGCTTGTGGTCGACCGTGGTGATCCAGCTCCACAGTCCCGTCGGCTCGGCGTGCGCGTGCGCGGCTTGAGTACGGAGGTCGCCTGTAACCGTGGTGGCCATTGTCGTCCCTTACTTGTGAGTCCGCAGGTACGCGACCAGTGCCTTCGCCTCGTCCGGCTTGAGCATGAGGTTGGGCATGAGCACGCCCGGCTTCACCGCCTGCGCGTTGCTGATCCAGCGGGCGAGGTTCTCGTCGGTGTTGGGCAGCATGCCGGCGGCGATGTACGTCCGGCTGCCGACGTTCGCGAGGTTGGGACCGATGCCGGTCGGCTTGGTCGCGTCCAGCGAATGACAGCCGATGCAGCCCTTCATGGTGAAGAGCTTCTCGCCCTGCGCCACCAGCGGATCCGACGGCGCGGCCGGCGCGGCCGGAGCGGCCTGCACGCTCGCGGCGGCGGTGTCGCCCCTGGCCTTCTGCTGCGGTACGGTGGCCCCGCTGGTGGAGACCTGCACCGGCGTCGCCGGCGCGGCGCTCGAGACCATCCGCATCGTGGCGGAGCCCGGCGGCGCCGTCGCCTGGAGTCCCTTGATGTACTTGTCGAAGTCGGCGGGCGATTCGGAGACGAGGCGATATCCCATGCGGCCGTGCTCGATGCCGCAGAACTCGGCGCACTGGCCGGAGAAGTTGCCCGTCACCTCGGCCCGGAACCAGAGCACGTTGTTGCGATTGGGGAAGACGTCGCGCTTGCCGGCGAACTGCGGCACCCAGAAGGAGTGCAGCACGTCCTGCGTCGTCATCCGGAGCGCCACCGGCTGGCCCATCGGCACGTGCATCTCGCCCGCGGTGACCACACCGGCCTTGGGGTAGCGGAACTCCCACCACCACTGGTGCCCGATCACCTCGATCTCGGTGACGTCGGGACCGACCGGAACCTCGTACGTCTTGAAGATGGCCCGCACCGTCGGCACCGCGATCATGGCGAGGATCAGCGCCGGGATGATGGTCCAGATGATCTCGACCGTCGTGTTGCCGTGGATCTGCTTCGGCTCCGGGTCGTCCGGCCGCCCCTTGAACCGGAAGACGGCGTAGAGCAGCGCACCTTCCACCAGCACGAACGCGAGCGCCGCCCACCAGACCGTGGTCAGGAAGACGTGATCCACCATGCGGGCGAAGTCGCCCCGGGGATTGAGCGTGTTCTGGGTGTAGGCCGGATCGGTGCACGCCGCGAGCGTCGCGGTCAGAAGCGCGCACAGCGGTGCCCAACCGAGATGCCGGCGGAGGGCGCTGTTCCTTTGGTGCATTACCAATTCATCCTGTGGACGTAGAGGAACGTACCAACCCGAGGTCTTGGCCGCCCCGAGTTTAGTTGATCCCGCACGGCAGGTCAATGAAATACCTGCTACTGCCGCTTCATCTTCATACAGTGGCCCGTCGCGCCGGCTCAGCGGACAACCCGGTCGAACGGCACCGGATTCGGCACATCATACGTGAAGTGCCACCACTCCTGGTCGTAGTTCTTGAACCCTTCCTCTTCCATGACCTTCACCAGGAGCTGCCGGTACCGCGCGGCGCGGCCGGTCGCGTTGGCGGTGTGCGCCGCGGCTGAAAAGGTATCGAACGGTGTCCCGAGGTCCAGCTCGAATCCGCTTTCCAGCTCCACCAGCGTCAGGTCCACCGCGACGCCCTGATTGTGGCGGCTCCGCCGGGCGATGTAGCCGTCGTCCAGGAGGTGGGTCTGCCCGGTCCGCTCGGCCCACGCCACCATCGCGAGCGTCGCGCGCACCGGCCGATAGCCGTCGAAGACCTTGAGTCCGAGCCCGCCGGTCCCAAGCCGCGCCTGCACCCGGCCGAGCGCGACGGCCGCCTCACGGCGGAGGAAGGCGCGGTTCGCCTCGTAGCCGGGCAGCGGCGCGCCGGTGAAGTTGTGACTCCCGGCGTAGCGTGCCTCGACTCGGATCGTGCTGTCCACCGCCCGGACGTCCATCAGCAGCGAGTCGGCGAGGGCGTTGGAGGCGGTGGGCTGGGGCTGCGCGTTGACCGCGGCGGCCGGCGCGGCAGCGGGGTTCGTGGGCTCGGGCCGCGCTGCAGGGGCCGAGTGCGCACAGCCGGCGAGTGCCGCGGCCAGCGCCGCGGTTCGCGCCCGGCGAATCCGTCGAAATTCGCTCATGCGCAGAAAATACACGCTCCCTCAAGCCCTCCCCGCATATGGCCGAAGCCGTTTCCGCGTGGTATCTTCCGATCCCTCTCACGGTGTTCGACGCCCAGGGATGCCAACGGCCCCCTGGGTTGACCTTTTATGCGCCCGGCGTGCCCATGATCCGTGAAATGCGCGAGAAGCTGAGCCGCGAGATCGACCAGCTCAGCCACGAGCTCAACGTGATGTTGCCCCAGGCGATCGCCCAGGCGGTCGAGCTGGGCGATTTGCGGGAGAACTCGGAGTACAAGGCGGCCCTCGAGCGGCAGCAGTTCGTCCAGGCTCGACTCGGCCAGCTGCACCAGCGACTCAACCAGTTGAGCCAGCTGGCCAACACCGAGGCGCCCACCGACCGGGTCGGCCTCGGCTCGCGGGTGACGGTGTTCGACCTCGAGACCGAGGAGTACGACACCTACATGGTCGTACTCGCCGAGATGATGGACATCGACGCCGGACACATCTCGCTCGCCTCGCCCCTTGGGCGCGCGCTGTCCGGCGGGCGGGTGGGCGACGAGATCTCGCTCCGGCTTCCCACCATGACCCGGCGGATCCGGATCACCGAGCTGGTAACGGTGCACCAGGCCGGCGCGGAGGCGTAAGCGCAGCGTGGGGTTCCCCAAGAAGCTGGTCGTCGTCGGCGATCGAGTGCTGATCGCGCCGGAGGAGGGGGAGGACCGGACCCGCGTCGGCCTCTATCTCCCCGCGACCGCGCTCGACGCCCAGCAGGTGCAGAGCGGCCTGATCGTGGCGGTTGGTCCGGGCGACTGGGTCGCCTCCGACACCGCGCCGGACGACGAGCCGTGGAAGGCGTCCGAGCGGCGCAAGAGCACCATGCAGGCCCGCGTCGGCGATCACGCGATCTTCTTCCGCAAGGCGGCGGTCGAGATCACCTTCGAGGACAAGCGCTACCTCGTCGTATCCCAGGCCGCCATCCTCGTTCTCGTGCGCGAGGACCTGCCGATTTGAGCTGACGCGTGTGCTACTTCCTCCATCTCGCCACGCCGCTCACACTGAGCGAAGTGCGCTCGATGCTCCCCCGCGGGCTCACCGCCGATTCGCTCCCGACCCCCGACCAGCTGAAGCTTCGCCGCCTGCTTCCCGACGCGGTGACCGGCCTGCGGATCTTCCACGGCGCCTGCTCCTGCGATCTCTTCCTGAGCCGCGACGCCGACCGGAGCGACGAGCGCCACCTCCGCCGCCGCTACTTCGACGCCGGCGTGAGCCGCGACCGCGTGATCCGGCTGCTGGACCGCCATCGCCGCGCGCTCGAGCTGCGGCCGGAGCCCGCGGGGCACTGGCCCCGCGCGCTCGCTGCGTTCGTCGCCGAGCACGCGCGAAACGCCGGCTCCTCGCTCTACCTCAGGCAGTTCTCGATCGACGGCGAGCTGGGGCCGATCGAGTCGGCGCCGGTGACGGTCACAGTCGACCAGGTCCGCGCCGACCCCGAGAGCTGGCTCCCCGAGAACCGCCCGACCATCGTCGAACGGTGACGACTCAGCATCGCACCGAGCACTACCGCGGCAGCGGCGGGCTCAAGCTGTTCGTCCAGTCGTGGCATCCGGCCATGGCGAAAGGCGCGCTGGTCAACCTGCATGGGCTCGGCGATCACGGCGGCCTCCATCCAGGAGTCGCCTCACACTTCTCCGCCGCCGGATGGATCGTGTACGCCCCGGACCTCCGCGGCCACGGCCGCTCCCCCGGACAGCGGGGGTACCTCCGCCGCTGGTCCGAGTACCGGGGTGACCTCGGCGCCCTGCTCCGGCTGGTCGCCGGGCGGCATGGGACGCCGTTCGTGCTCTGTCACAGTCTCGGCGGGCTGGTCACGCTCGACTTTGCGCTGCACCATCCAGCCGAGCTCCAGGGCGCCATCGCCGCCGCGCCGCCGCTCGGCGAGCTGGGTGTGCCGCGCATCCTGATGGCGCTCGGCCGGGCGACGTCGCGCGTCGCCCCACGCTTCTCGCTTCGGGTCGGGATGGATCTCTCGGGCCTCTCGCGCGATCCATCGGTGATCGCGGCCGTCCTCGCCGACCCGCTGTTCCACCGCCGCGGCACCGCCCGGCTCTCGACCGAGGTGACGGCCGCCATCGCGAGGGTCCAGGCGCTGGCCCCAACGTTGGCGGTGCCTACGCTCCTCCTCCACGGCACCGCCGACCGCATGGTTTCCCCCGACGGGACCCGCCGCTTTGCCGGCCGCGCGCCCGCCGACCTGGCGACGCTCCGCGAGTACGCCGGCGCTTATCACGCGCTCTTTGCCGATTGGGATCAGGAAACCGTGCTCCGCGATGTCGAAGCGTGGATGGTGGCGCGATGCTGAAGCGAGCCTGTCGCCTGTACTGGCGAGCCGCGCGGCTCCGCTGCCCCAACTGCGGTGGTCGGCCGGTCTTCCTGACCTGGACCCACATGAGCCCCAACTGCCCGGTCTGCGGACTTCGCTTCGAGCGGGGCGAGCGGGGCTATTGGGTCGGCGCCTACTTCTTCAACCTCATGACCATGGAGACGGTCTTCACCGTCTGGTTCCTGGTCTTCCTCGTCGCGACCTGGCCCAACCCGCCGTGGGACACGCTTCAACGGGAGATCACGGTGCTGATGCTGTTGGTCCCGATCGCATTCTTTCCCTTCTCCAAGACCTTCTTTCTCGCCTTCGATCTGCTGGTGCGGCCGGCGACCGAGGAAGACTTTTCCGCGCCGCAGGAGGCGTCCCCGCTCAAGCGCCAGGAGGACAAGCCGCCTCGTGCCGCGGGTGATTGACAGCGCGATCGCCAGCCGATAGAATGGGAGCGGCCCGAAGAAATACCGAATGTCGAGGTGCCAATGCCGCCGCTCGCAACCCCCGCTCCCCGCCTCACCGAATCCGTCAGCGTAGCGCAGCTCAGAGTCTGCCCCGAATGCGCCGGCCCGCTCGCCCGCAACTGCGGCTGCGTCACCTGCCTGGCTTGCGGCTGGGGACGCTGCGGGTGACCTCGCTCCCGGTGCTCGAGCAGGAGCAGCTCTCGCTCGCTGTCGAGTCAGGCTGGCGAACGCTCGATGCCCGGGCGCGCGGCACCCGCTTCCTCGAGCTGCCGGTGGCCTCGGCGCTCAATTCTCCGTCGGCCACCGGCATGAGCTTCTGGTCGCTCAATCCCTACATCGGGTGCGAGTTCGGCTGCACCTACTGCTATGCGCGCGACACCCACCGCTACGCCGTCGAGCGCGCCCTTGATGGCCACCGGCTGGGCGCCGCGGACGCTGCGGATTTCCGGTCGTTGGAAAACTGGGACGCGTTCGAGCGCCGCATCCTGGTGAAGAGCGGGCTGGAGCAGGCGCTGGTCCGCACCCTTGATCCCGCGCGGCTCAACGGCGCCATGCTGCTCATCGGCACCAGCACCGATCCCTATCAGCCGGCCGAGCGGCGCTTCGGCCGGACCCGCGCGGTGCTGGAGCGGCTGCTCGGCTGGCGCGGACTCCGCATCGGCATCACCACCAAGTCTCCGTTGATCCTGCGAGACCTTGCCCTGCTCCGGCAGCTCGCCGAGCGGCACGAGATCTCGGTGAGTGTGTCGCTCGCCACGCTGGATGCGCGCATCGCCCGCCGGCTGGAGCTCCGCTCGCCGGTGCCGTCGGCTCGCATCCGCGCGCTCGCGCGGCTCCGCGCGGCCGGCATCGATGCCGGCCTGATGATCGCGCCGGTCGTACCCGCCATCACCGACAGTCGCCAGGCGCTCGACGCACTCATCGGCGCGGCAAGGCAAGCCGGCGCCCGCTGGGTGGTCGGGTCGGCGCTCCGGCTCGGCCCCGCGGCGCGGCGCCGCTTCCTCCCCTACCTCGAGCGCGAATTCCCCGAGCTGGCCGCGCGTTACCATCGCGCGTACTCCCGGCGGAACAGCGCCGGCCGCGCGTACATTGACGCGCTGCACCGCCGTCTCCACGCGGTGAAGCGGCGGCACGGCTTCGAGAGCTAGTGCCGCTTGAAGAACTGCACCGCGCGCTCGTGCTTCTCCGCCGCCGCCCGCGTCTTGAAGGTGCCGAGATTGCGCCGCTTGCCGGTCTTCGGATTCTTCTTCTTCGAGTAGAGCCGGTACTCGCCGTTAGGCAGTTTCCGAATCATGATTGCGTGCCTCCAGTGTCACGCTGACGATCGCGGCGGCGCGTCGTACGCGCGATCAGCCGCTCGATCCCGGTCCCGATCCAGAAGACCAGCCCCGCATTGATCAGAAATCCCACACCGATGCAGACCCACGCCGCCCACCCGCCGTTCGAGCCGACCACCTGACCCAGCAGGAGACTCCACGGCAGCGTCAGCACGATCAGATAGACGCCGAGCAGCTCGGAGTTCCGCGGCGCGTAGCGGAAGCGGTAGCCGACGTACGCGACCGCGACCAGCATCAGGAACGAATAGGCGAGCGCGAGCACCGCGCCCAGACGCGAACGGCGCCACCTCAGCTCCACACCAGCACCACCTTCCCGAACGTCTCGCTTGCTTCCATGGCACGGTGCGCGGCGGCGAGTTCGGTCATCGGCAGCACCAGCCCGACGACGGGACGCAGTGCGGCGGGCTCCTCCTCGCGTGCGATGAACAGCGGCAGCATCCGCTCGGCGAACTCCTGTGCCAGCAGGGCGCGCTCCGGCAGGGAGCGGGTGCGCATCACCGTTCCGACGATGGTGAGCCGCTTCCGCAGCACCACGTCCAGATCGGCGTCCGCCCGGCTGCCGGTGAGGAAGCCAAGCATCACCAGCCGGCCATGCGGGCCGAGCACGGCGAGATTGACGGCGAACGCGCCGCCGCCCAGCACGTCGAGGATGAGGTCCACCGGCTCGCGAACGGCGTCGCGGAATCCGGCCGACGAGGTGTCGATGCCGAGATCGAGCCCGTACTCCCGTGCACGCGCCAGCTTGGCCGCGCTTCGCGAGGTGCCGAGCACCGTGGCGCCGAGCCGATGGGCGATTTGCGCCGCCGCTGTGCCTACGCCGCTCGCGACGGCGTGGATCAGGACCCGCTCGCCGGCGCGAAGCTGGCCCCGGGTGAGGAGCGCGTCGTACCCGGTGAGGAATGCTTCCGGAATGGCGGCGGCGTCGGTCAGTGTGAGCCCGTGCGGCACCGGCATCGCTTCGTCCTCGTGCACCACCACTCGCTCCGCCTGTCCACCGCCACCGACCAGCCCCATCACCTGATCACCCACGCCCCAACGCGCCACGTCGGCGCCGAGGGCTTCGACCTCGCCGGCATACTCGAGACCGGGAATATCCTGCGGCCAGCCGGGCGGCGCGGCGTAGCGGCCCCGGCGCTGCAGCAGGTCGGCGCGGTTGAGCGCGGAGGCGCGGACCCGCACCCGCACCTGGCGCGGCCCGGGCTCGGGATCGGGCCGGTGCTCGATCCGGATGACGTCGACGTCTCCAGCGGCGGTGTAGACGGCTGCGCGCATCGCGCCTCCGATGTAAGCTGGGCATACGGCGATCAGGAGAAGGAAGATGTCACCGATCAGCGCCCTTCGCTCCCTTGTGCTCGCGGCGGTTGCCGTCGTCGCGCTCGCCGCGCTCGCCTGCGGCAATTCGACCGGTACGCCGGGCACGGTGGGTGGCGGCCCGGCGCCGGGCACCGTCGGCGTCGCCCTCCAGCGAGTCGCGTCGGGCCTCGACCTGCCGCTCTTCGTGACGGCGCCGCCCGGCGATCCGCGGCTCTTCATCGTGGAGAAGTCGGGCCGCATCCGCGTGGTCGAAAGCGGCGCGCTCCGCCCGACGCCGTTTCTCGACCTCAGCACGGTCGTCTCCGCCGGCCCCGAGCAGGGCCTGCTCGGCCTCGCGTTCCATCCGGCGTATGCGCAGAACGGCCTCTTCGTGGTGGATTACACCGACCAGTCGGGCAACACGCAGGTCGTCACCTACAAGGTGTCGAGCGATCCGAACGTCGCCGACCCCGCGACGGCGCACGTGATCCTCGGTGTGCCGCAGCCTTTCGCCAATCACAACGGCGGAGAAGTGGCGTTCGGCCCCGACGGCGATCTCTACGTCGGCCTGGGCGACGGCGGCTCCGAGGGTGACCCGCAGGGCCACGGTCAGGACCGCACCGAGCTGCTCGGCTCGCTGCTCCGCATCGCGCTGAACGCCGACGGGGCGGGCTACACCACGCCGGCCGACAACCCCTTCGCCGCCGGCCCGGGCGGCGCGCGGGCCGAGCTGTGGAATTCCGGTCTGCGCAACCCGTGGCGCTTCAGCTTCGACCGCGCCACCGGCGAGCTCTACATCGCCGACGTCGGGCAGAATGCTTTTGAAGAGGTGAACGTGCTCCCCGCCGGCGATCGCGGCGGCGAGAACTTCGGGTGGAACATCATGGAAGGGATGCACTGCTACGCGGCGAGTAGCTGCGACCGGAGCGGGCTCACGCTCCCGGTGATCGAGTACGGCCACGACGCCGGCTGCTCCATCACCGGCGGCTACGTCTACCGCGGTGCCGCGATCGCGGCGCTCCAGGGGACGTACTTCTACGCCGACTACTGCAGCGGGTTCGTGCGCAGCTTCCGCCGGCAGGCCGGCGCGGTCACCGAGGAGCACGCGTGGCCCGCCCTGGAGCCCGGGAGCGGCATCACCAGCTTCGGTGAAGACGCGGCGGGCGAGCTGTATCTGACCGCCGTATCGGGCGACGTTTACCGGATCGTGCCGGCGGCGGCCGCTACCAGCCGAGCAGGTTCACTTCCTCGAGCGACGCGGCCACTCCCACCAGCGCATTGAGACTCGGCGCGCGGCGGAACGCGATCGCGGCGGTGCGCACCGCCGGAAACGGTGCCTGGCCGCTTTCGCGTCGCATGGCGCGCTGGGTCCGGCCCATGTCGCGGAAGACCCAACGCAGGGCCCACACCTCGGGCGCCTTCGTGTCATTCTGCTCGGATGTATCGGTGCTGCGGCGGCGGCCGCCGTGCCCTCCGTGGTCGAGGCGTGAGGTCGCGGAGGCGACGCGCTCGCGCACCCGCTCGACCAGCGAGTCGGGAGCGGACGCGTCGGATGCGCGTGACTTCTGGGGTGTGGCCATGGATACCTGCCGGTGGCGGGAAGCGAGCCATGCCACAGAATGGGGCGCGGCTCGTCTCTGCAAGTTAGTCGAGCGTGCGGGCAGCGGCTCGCACGGATGCGGCACGCGCTGCAGGCCCTTCCCGCCGGGCGAACGGGTGGCTCCGCTGCATGCCGCGTTAGGCGCTCGGGTCCGGGAGGTGCACTTCGAGCGACCAGCTCCGCTCCTCCCCGGGGGCGAGGGTCTGTGCCGTGCCCCATTCGAGCACCGCCCGGTCCAGCCGGTCCGGCGCGCCGATGCAGGGCTCCAGCGCCAGGTTGTAGTACGGCATGCGGCCCTCGGGCGCCCAGCCGGCGCAGTTGATCCAGATTCCCACCTGCGGCACCGTCGCGCGGTCCACCACGAACTCCAGGCGCTCGCCCGCGCGCGGATCGGTGAGCGTGATGCGGCCCTCCCTGCCCACGTCCCCAAAGCACTTGAGCGCCCAGTGTGCGTCCTCACCGGGCAGCCGCAGCCGGTCGGCGGAGCCGCCGATCGCGCCGGGCCACGATACGACGTCGCCGCTGGAGATATCACGACGCCCGTGCACCGCGTCGAGCCGTACCTGCGTCATGCCGGGCACATCCACCGCGCTCCCCCGCTGCACGTTGAACAGCGGGTGCGATGACCAGATCCACGGAAACGGCGCCGCGCCGGTATTGCGCACGCGATAACGGAACCGCGCCACCGGCGCCTCGTGGTCCAGGGTGATCTCGCGCTGGAACTCGTACGGCAGCCGGCGGCCGGTGGCAAGCGCGCTGAGCACCGTGCCTTCGGCACTCTCGCGGAGCGCGCTGGTCCATGCCGCGGTCCACAGCTCGCCGTGGTCCGGCAGCACGACGCCGGGATCGCCCGGCAGCGCGGACGGCCCCACCGTCGGGAAGCATTCGTCCCATCCGCCGCTGTCGGCGGTCTCGACGTAGTTCGTCGCGTCGCGATCGGCGCGCGCGAGCGGGATCTGCGCGCTTCGCCACAGCCACTCGCGTCCGCGCCGCCGCCGCAGGTTGGTCAGCTTCATCCCGAGCGACGGCACGACGACGATCTCCAGCGATGCACCGCGCAGCGCGACGGCGGGAAATCCGGCGACCGAGGTCTGCTGAAAGCTCATGCGATCGCGAAGGCGCGCACCGGGAAGGTGCCGAAGGCGCGGACCCGCGGCGGCACCGCGAAGAAGCGCGCACCGCGCGCCGGCAGCTGCTGGAGACCGGTCAGGTGCTCGCAGATCGGAACGCCGGCGCCGAGGAGGATCGAGTGGGCCGGTCGCGCCAGGTCGCCCAGGTCGTCGACGTTGACGGAGTCGATGCCGACGAGTGCCGCGCCCGCGTCGGCCAGGTGCGCGCAGGCGTCGCCGGTGAGAAACGGGTTGTCCCTGAGGTAGCGCTCCGTGCGCCAGTGCCGGGCGAAGCCGGTATGGACCAGCACCGCGCGGCCGCGCAGGTCGAAGCCCTCGAACGCGCGCCGCTCGACCGCGCGGGTCCCGGGCGCGACGTCCACCACGACGGTCTCGAGATCCGCGAGCGACGAGAGCGGAAGCGCGTCGAGGTCGGCCCCGTCGGCGTAGCGATGGAATGGACTGTCCACGTAGGTGCCGGTGTTGCCCACCAGATCCATCCGGCCGATCAGGAACTCGACGCCGGGCGCGTAGCGAGCGCGGGACGCCTCGCGACTGAGGAAGTCGCACACCAGCGGTCCCGGCAATCCGGGATACGTCGTCATCCCCGCTTCGATCGTGTGCGACAGGTCGAGCAGCACGCGGCTCAGCCGGCGTTCAGCACGCGGCGCAGCTCGTCCTCCAGCCCCGCCGTCACGCAGATCCGCGCGATCGTCTCGCCCACCTTGTTGTTCGGCGTGGACGCGCCGGCGGTGATGCCGATGACGCGCGCCCCCTCGAGCCAGTCGCGCTCCTCCGACTCGCGCTTGCCGCCGGCGGGCTGGTGCCGCACCGTCGCCGTCGCCGGCTCGATGCACTCGGCGTCCTCGATGTGATAGCCGCGCACACCGTTCGCCTGGACCAGCGCCGCCAGGTGGGTCGTGTTGCTCGAGTTGTAGCCGCCCACGATCACCATCACATCCAGCGGCTCGCGCAGCAACTGCACGATCGCGTCCTGCCGCTCCTGCGTCGCCGAGCAGATCGTGTCGAAGCTGCGGAAGTGCTCGGCCAGCGCGGCCTCCCCGTAGCGGCGCGCCATCGCGCGCCCGAACGCCGCGGCGATCGCGAGCGACTCGCCCGAGAGCATGGTGGTCTGGTTGGCCAGACCGATCCGTTGGAGATCCTGAGTGAAATCGAAGCCGGGGCTTGTTGCCGTCGCAAACCGCGCCCCGAGGGGGGACGCGTTCGCCGCGCCGTCGTGCTCGATGTAATCCATCACCAGCTGCGCTTCCGCCATATCGAAGACGACGAGATAACGGCCGCCGGAATATTTCATCACCTGGCTGGCGGTCGCCTTGGTCTCCTCGTGCCAGTGCTTGCCGTGGATGATCGCCGTGAAGCCGTCGCGCGCGTAGCTCTCCACCCGCTTCCAGACGTTGAGCACCGAGCCGCAGGTGGTGTCCACCAGGATGCAGCCCTTCTCCCGCAGCCGCTGGAAGTCGCGCATGGTGACGCCGAACGCCGGCATGATCACGACGTCATCGGCCGAGAGGGCCGAGAAGTCGAAATCGCCGTCGGCGGCATGGGCCAGGATGGTGACGCCCATGTCGCGCAGCTTCTGGTTGACGTGCGGATTGTGGATGATCTCGCCCACGAGGAAGAGCCGGCGGTCGGGAAACTTGAGCCGGGTCTCGTAGGCGTACTCGACCGCGCGATCCACGCCGTAGCAGAACCCGAATTCGCGCGCGAGCCGGAAGGTGAGCGGGCCGACGGTGAGCGCGTAGTTCCCCGCGCGAAGCCGGTCCACGATGGTGCTTCCGTAGTCGACCCCGAGCTGCGCTTCGATCGCGCCGCGGAGTCCGAAGCCCTTTCGGAAATAGGTGCTTTCCATGGGCTAGAAGTTACACCCGCCGCTCCGCACCGGCACCGCGATGAGACGGCCGGTGAAATGCACGCTTCCGCTGCTCACGCCGGGGCCGGCGCGCGTCGCGTTCACCATCCGCAGCGTGACGTCGAAGCTGCCGGCGAGCCGGGCGCCGCGCCGCGCCAGCCGCACCGCGCCGGACGCGCCGGCGAACGCCGGAACCGACACGCTGTCCACCCAACGGAGCGCGACCGCCGCCCGCGGGCGCACCGTGTCGGATGCGGTCGAGTCGAGCACGGCGACGGTGCCGCCGATGGTGTCGCCCGCCGGGAAGACGGTGAAGCCGATCGCGGTGTCGCCGTGGGTTCCCATGATGACGAGCCGCCGAGCCGACGCGCACCACGCTGCGCTCGCCGGCGGCGCGGCATGGCCGGTGCGGACGCCGGTCCACCGCGCTTCGATGCGGCCGTCGCGCGGCGGGGCCATGGAGCAGCCGGCGCACGTCGCGGCGAGCAGCACCGCCTTCACGGCGGCGAGGCGATCCATCCCGCTCCCTCGCGCCGGAGCAGCCAACCCGCCGGCAGCGTCAAGGTCCAATTCGTGGTGCGCCAGGTCGCCGGCGCGCGGAGCGTACCCTCGGTGATCGCCGCGTCGGCGACGTCGAGCCGGAGCTCGCGCCAGTCCGGCGTCACCAGTGCGCCGTCCGGTGCCGTGAGCGACGCGCCCTGCTCGTTCTTCCACACGAGATTCGCCATCACCGTTCCCGCGTCGCCCAGCGACACCTGGCCGCGGGGGTCGAAGCTGAGCTGCAGCGCGTGCGGCCGGAGCCGGAGCGTCGGTCCGGTCACGAATCGCGCGCGCAGCTCGGCGAGGCGCGCCTGGCGTCCCTGCCACCGCGCTTCCTCGGCGGCGCGCACGCTGTCGCCGCCTGACGCCTTCGCCTCGCGATCCGCGGTGGCGCGAAGCGCGGCGGTGTCGCCGTCGACCTTGAGCCAGTCGAGATAGCGCTGCCGCTCGGCGCCGAGCGTGCCGGCCAGCAGCTGCTGCAGGTCGGGCGTCCGCGCGAGTCGCCTGGTCCAGCGAGGGCCGAGCACGCGCTCCAGGAGAAAACCGTACGCGGGGCCGGTCTGATACGGGAAGGCGCGCACATAGCTGTCGAGCGTGCCGGCGACGGTGCGGAGCCGCGCCGCCAGTCGGCGGTCGCCGCCCGCGCCGGCCAGCCGCATACCGGTGTACTCGGCCATGCCCTCGCTGAGATCCAGCACGCGTTCGCGCTGCCGCTCGTCGGGCGAGGCGACGAGATAGCGTCGGGCACGGAACAGGAGCGCGGCCCGGCAGGCGCGCCGCCGGGTCGCGGGCGACGTGACACCGAGCGCCGTCGTGAGCGCGCTCCACTCGAGCCGGAGCCACGTCCGTCCTTCCGGCTCATCGAGCAGCGCGGCGCCGGCACCGGTCTCGTTGGCGGCGGGGAGCGTCAACAGGCTGGGCTGAACCACGTGCCACGCCTCGTGAATCAGCAGCTCGGTCACGCCGCGCGGATCATCGTTCGGCAGCGGAAGGCGCACCATCGCCCAGCGCCGGCCGAACAGGTCGCTCGCGGTGTTGGCGACGAGAGTGCCCGCCGGCATCGGACCGCGCCACACACCGCTCGCGCTGTCGCGCCCGAACCCGGCATGCTCGGGGTCACGGGTGAAGTACAGCTCCGAGTCGCCGGCGCCGATCCATTGCAGCGTGTCGAGGCGCACGCCCCACAGTCGGCCGTCGTCGAGCGCGAGCCGCGCGCGGGCGTCGCGTACCGCGTCGCCGAACCGTCGAGCGACGCTGTCCGCCGGCAGCGCACTCTGCTGGGCGGGCACCGGCTGCGCGTGCGACGACGTTAGCGCCGCCGCGATCAGCGTAGTCGCCGCCCAGCGCCTCACCGCACCGCCTGGAACACGACGTCGAAGCGCCACTTCCCGCCGCCCGGCGAAATCGGATGGCTCAGATTGAAGCGCACCAGGCTCATCCGGAGCAGCCGGCTGTACACCGAGAGTCCCACGCCGCCGCCCACCAGCGCGCCGGTGCCGAAGAGATCGCGCGGCGCCGCCGCGTGGCCGGCATCGATGAAGAACACCGGCCGAAAGCTCCCGCCGACGGGCGTCACGTCGAGCTGTGCGGTCCAGATCGCCTGGCCGATCTGCGTCGCGTAGCCGAAGCCGCGCACCGTATTGAGTCCGCCGGCCCGGAAGAGCATCTGCGGAAGCGTGGTGTCGGACGTGATCCCGGCCTGCACCTGCAGCGTCGCACCACGCGTCCCGCCGACCGATCGCTGCGCGGCGCCCCAACCCCGCACCACGCTGCGGCCGGTCCCGCTCAGCCCGTCGGCGGCGAGCGTCCAGCGCAGCCCGCCGTAGCCTTCGAGCTGCACCGCGCCGGCGGCGTAAGTGTCCTCGGCGATCGGCGTCACCTCGGGAAAGCGGCCGTCGCCGCCGAGAAAGTCGTTCACGTGGGAGAACGCGCGCCGCACGACCGAGCGCTCCCGCTCGAGGCGCGCACTCACCCGGAGGTCGAGTCCGACGCCAAGTGCCGTCTCGTAGCTCAGGAGGCCGCCGGTGGCCAGCTCGTAGTCGGCCTCGTCGTGCGCGGTGAACATCGCGTTGGCCGAGTTGGCGAGGTTGCGGCCGGGCGACAGCGGGTCCACGTCGGCGAGGTCGTGATAGCCGCTCACCGTGAGCCGCCCCTGCGGCGCATCGCGGATGAACGACAGCCGGCCGGTGAATCGCCGATCGCTCAGGCCATAACGCACCGTGCCGTACACGTCGTTGAACCGCCCCGGCGCGCGCACCTGGTAGCCCAAGCCGAACGAGAACCCCTGCACCCGGTTGTACTGGATCGCGTCGCTCACCCGCTCGTAGCCGAAGCCGTGCGCCCGCCGGCCGGTCAGCTCGTCGGGCAGGTCCTCGCTGAGCGCGGCGAGCTGGCGCTGCGCCTGGCGGAGCCGCGCGTCATCGGCCGCATCGCTCACGACGAGCGAATCCTTCCAGCCATGGTATTCCGCGAGCGAATCGTTCCCCGGCCGGTGCAGCTCGAAGCGGCCGCCCGGCCAGCGCTCGGCGTAGTCCCACGACCGGTCGCGGTCCCGGCGCCCGTCGCTCCGGCGCTCGGCCTCGACCGAGTCGCGCCGGGCGCGGCGCGTGGCGACCGTCGCCCCGGAGTCCGGCAGCGGCAGTGACCACGTGATCGGCGTGCCGGTGTTGATGTCGTAGTCGCGGAACGTAGTGACCGCCTGGAACGGGATCACGAGATCACTGACGATCGGGATTTCGACCCGGCCGGAGACCGTCTGACGATACGGCATCCAGAATCGTCCCTCCTGGATGGCGTACTCGAGGTCGGCGTCGAGGCTGAGCACCCGGTTGACCAGACGATTGATGCGCCGGGCGGAGCCGGAGTCGCGCCCCTCCTCGCCGGGACGCGCCCATAGCTCGGTGCCGACGTAGCGGAAGGTGAAGCGCACCACCTCCGCCGTCGCGACGTCGAGCCAGATCCGGCCCGCGACGAGCGCCGGCCCGATCTCCCGCGGCCGAACCTCGATTGCCGTGAGACGAAGCCGGCGGCCGTCCGGCATCAGCACCTGCACGCTGTCCACGATGGCATAGTCGTAGCGCGTCTCGGCACCCGCGGCGAGCGGGTGCAGCGCGCCGGTCGCGGGGAAGTCGTTGCTGAAGATCCGAACCGAGTCGTCCACCGAGCGCGGCACGAACCACGGGTGGTCGAACACGCTGGAGAGCTCGAATCCATCCACCCGGCCCTTGAACCGCCGGCCGATGACGTCCACCCGCAAGTCACTCGGCCGCTGCCAGTGAATCGACGCCTCCTGCTCCTCGACGCCGGCGACCGGACTCCGACCCCACCGCCGACGGCCCACCGACACCGACAGCCGGTAGCGCAGCCGGGCCGTGTAGTCGCGCACCAGCGAGTCCTGCGCCTGCCGCCGCGCCATGGCGCGCTCCACCAGCACCCGCGTGGCGGGAGTGGCGAATGGTGCGGCGGTGTCGGATTGGGTGGCGGAGCTGAGAGCGGCGGCGAGCAGGATCAGGAGGTGTGCGCCCATTTGCTTCGGCCGTCCCGGTGGAGACCGTACGCCTTGAGACGGCGCCAGAGCGTCGTGCGGCTGATGCCGAGATACCTGGCCGTCTCCGCGAGCCTCCAATTATGCATGTCGAGGGTCTTCACGATAGCCTGCTTCTCCCGGTCGGCCAGTGTGGTCGGTCCCTCGACCGCCGGGATGAACATCGCCTCGCCCAGCTCCAGCGCGCCGATCCGGAGCGGCCGCAGCCGGCCGCCCAGTGCCGCCAGCCGCGGAAGCAGATCGCGCCCGCCCTCGGGCAGCTCCATGCCGCGGAGCGCATCCTTGGCCTGGGCATTCGCGTACAGCAAGCGTCCCTCGGTATCGAAGACGAGCACGCCCTCGCTGAAGCCGTCGAGCAGCGCCTTGGCGAGCGGCGAGAAGACGCCGGGGAGTGATTCGAGCTGCAGTGTGTCGGACATATCGCTGCGCTACGCGCCTGTAGAGAGTCGGGTTTCAAATCTGGACGTCGGTCGGATCCAGCGCCAGCGCCGCGGCCCAGGGGAGGAACTCGACGGCGGTTCCGCGGCGGTGACTGCCTTGTTGAGGACGACGGATCGCGGGCGCGAGTGCACAGCCCGCTACTCGCCCGGCAGCGCGACGACCGATGTCGCGCGCTCCGTCCCTCGCTCGGCCCAGACGACGGCGAGGAGACCGGCGAGGATCGCGAGTCCCGAGAGTACGGCGCGCGAGGTGAGCGCCTCGCCCCGCAGGATCCGCGGCGCGACGGCCGCAGTGACGAGCGGCTGCAGGTAGATGTAGACCGCGACGAGGTTGGACGACGCCCGCCGGAGCGCCCAGATGTTCACCACGTAGGCGACGAGCGTGGGAAAGACGACGATGAACGCCACCCACCACCAGACCGTCGGCGCGATGGCCGATGGGTGGAGGTTCGGCGCGTCGAGGATTCCGAGCGGCAGCACGCCGACGACGGCGAAGCTCATCACGTAGGTACTCACCGTGAGCGAGTCGAGCCGGGTGAGCAGCGGCTTGGCGAGGAGGAAGTAGGCGGCGTAGCACAGCATCGCGACCACGATCATCGCGTTGCCGAGCGCCACGTCCGGCGCCAGCGAGATCCGGTCGAGCCCGATCAGGTGGACCGTGCCGACCGCGGCGAGCGCCACGCCGCCGAGCTTGGCGAACGACGGCGGCTCGCGCCGGAGCAGCACCGACCCGAGCACCGCGAACACCGGCGTCGTGGCGACGAGAATCGTCGCGTTGATGGCGGTGGTCCAGCGGAGGCCGAACAGGTAGAGCGACTGGTTCGCGGCGATGCCCAGCATGCCCAGCGCGAAGAGCCACGCGAGATCGCGCCGATTGCGCACCCACGGTCCGCCGCGGGCCGCGTTGATGAGCAGCAGCGCCGCCGCGGCGCCCACCACGCGGAAGGTCACGAGGACGCCGGCCGGGACATGCGGGAGGACGTAGCGCCCGGCCATCGCCAGTCCGGCGAACAGGAGCTGCACGACGATGAGAGCGATGTGAACGGCGATCTGCATCCGGCGCCTGCCTCCGCTGTCGGACGATTACCGCCGCTTCCCCCTGCCCCGATGGCCCTGATGCCGCTGCCGCTGCGACTTCGATCCGCCCTTCCGCCGCGGGCCCTCGTTGCGGTCTTCATCCCACTTCTGACGCCGGAGCCCGCCGATCGCCTCCGCGAGCGTCGCGCCGAGTGCGGGCGGCTGGTGGCTGCGGGTGACGGCGAACCGGAGCGGCCGATCGAGTGCCGGCAGTTCATCCGGACGCAGGCGCCGCGCCTGGCCCTCGCGCAAGCTCACCCGCACCACGCCTTCGCCCTGTTCGATCTCGTAGCGGAGCGGCACCGCGTCGCCCTTGAGCCGGACCGACGACGGCAGCGCGCTGAGCCGCTCGCGCTCCGCGTCCGGAACCAGCGCCGCGACGTCCAGGCTGACGCGCGAGTGGAGGAACTCATCCCAGCTCTCGACCTGCTCCAGTTGCGCGCGGATCCGCGCGCGGAGCGCGCCCGGCGCTATCGGGGTGAGCGTCCCGCCGGAGCGGCGCCACAGCTCGTCCAGCTCCTCCAGCGCGCGGCGGACGCGCCCCTGGTCGGGATGCGCGGTTTCGCCCTCGATCAGCGCGGCCGCGAGCGCATCGCGCGCCGGCCCGAGTAGCGGCTCGGGAATCCGGCCGTCGAGGAACTCGATGCCTTCCTCGAGCTGAAAGCCGAAGTACTCGAGCATGCGGAAGACCGCGAGCCGCTGGTGCTTTCGCGGGCCGCTCACTCCGACGCGGGGCGAGCCCCACTGCGCGTGCTCGCGGACCAGGTCGTAGCCGAGCGTGGTGCCCTCGATGGCCGCGCGCGGAACGCCGAAGCGGTCGGCGAAGAAACGAAGATTGCCGGCGACGGCGCCCCAGCTCCCGGCCACCGAGCTCCTGGAGACGCGTGCCTCCTGTCCGTCGGCGGTGTGCTCGTCGATCACCAGGTCGAAGGGCATGATGCGCGCGAGCAGCTCGCTGAAGCCGCGGCGCACGTCCTTGCCGGCATACGGCAGCTGGCTCGGCAGCGGCAGCTCGATGGCGCGATACACCGACGCGGTGCCGAGCGCGATGTCCTCGATCGCCTTCACCAGCACGCCGCGGCGCTCGGCCCACTCGGCCAGCTCCTCCTCGTCGAAGACGTGGCGCGGGAGCCCGTAGACGTCGCCCATCCGGCCGTGCTGGTTCACCGCTTCGGCGAACAGGTTGTATGCGGTGAGGTGATCGCTCCCGTTCACCAGCACACCGTGGAGGTCTCGCTCCTCGCGGGTCATCCGGTGCAGGGAATCGATGTTGGACCCGACGGCGACGAACGGCGTCAACTCGGCGTCGGCGTGGACCAGCAGCTCGCCCCAGGGACGTTCCACCGGCATTGCCTCGACGTCGCGGCCGTAGCGGGTCAGCCGGCCGGCGTCGACCAGACCGCGACGGGTGAGCAGCTCGAGTGCCCGGCGATACGCGGTACGATCGAGGGGCACCGGCAGCTCGAGCTCGCGCGCGTCCACGCCGATCGCCGCGCAGGTCATGGCCACCCGCTCGGCATCGCCGGCGAGCTGGAACTCCGGCGGCGTCGGCCGGAGCGCGGCGAAGTCGAGCTCGCGGTCGCTCAGGATGTAGACCTCGCCGCCGGCCACGCGGCCGTGCACACGTCCCGCCATCTGCAGAATCTCGTTGGCGCCCAGGTACATCCGGGTCAGCACGTTGCGGCCGCGCTCCACGACGTTGCCGTAGCGCGCGTCGTAGATCACCACCGTGTCGAGCCCGCGCACGTTGAGCGCGCTCTGCCCCGCGGCGGTCATCGCCAGCAGAAAGGGGCGCGGCACCTCGTCCTCCAGGAAGGGACGGATGACCCGAATCGGCTCGCCGCCGTGGTAGAACGCCGTGGTGAGGCGCTTCCACTGTTCGCCGAGCTCGGCCGCGAGCTTCTCCACCTCCGCGCGGGTCGGCACGAAGACCGCGACGCCGCGCTTCTCCTTGATCACGTGCCGGATGAAGCGCTCGTGCAGGAACTCCTCGGGCCGCTGCGGCAACACCTCGACGCGCGCCTTGAGCCGCGGATCGAACGCGCGGGTGACGAGCACTTCCTCGCTCTCTAGGTAGCGGGCGTAGAACGCGGGGTCCACCGTCGCGCTGAGCCAGATGAAGCGGCAGCCCGCCCGCTTGCCGAGCGCCAGGCAGAGCTCGAGCTCGGCGGAGGTCTGGTGGATCTCGTCCACGATGATCGTGTCGCGGCCGGTGATGAGGTCGTCCTGGAACCAACGCCGGGCGATGCCGGTGGTCACGATGACGACGTTCCAGCCCGGCGTCTCCGGCGTCGCCTCGCGCTCACGATTCACCACGCCGACTTTGAGCGGCTCGGCCAGCAGCGACTCGGCAATGGGACGGATGCCGAGCGTCTTGCCGGTGCCGGTTCCGGCGACGATGCCGAAGGGTGTGCGCGCCGCGGCCCACGCGCGCAACTCGCCGCCGTGCTCCCGCTCGAGCAGGGTCTCGACGTGCAGGCCGAGCGCGAGCTCGATCGTCTCGCAGGCGGCGCGGGTCGGCGCGATGACGACGATGCGGCCCTTGGGATGAGGCGCGTGCCGGAAGGCGTCGGGATCGGGCGGAAGGTTGTGGTCGCGGGCGGGGTGCATCGGGGTAAAGTAAGGGCGGCCCCGAGGAGCCGCCCCTTTCCGCGTCACGTCATACGGCCGATGCGGTCGTGCGGTCAGTCATCGTCCCAGTGGCGGCCGTGATCGCGATGACCATCGCCATCGGGCAGGTAGTAGTGGCCGCCGCGCTCGTACACGACCACCTCGCGGATCTCGCCGCGGCCGTCGAATCGGCGATCGTAGTAGCGGCCGTCGCGGTACCAGACCCGGATCTGACGGAAGCCGTCGCGCCGCCACTCGCGGTTCCAGCGGCCGTGGCCCCGCCACCGCTCCACCACGATGACGCGCGGTGCGTAGCGATCCACCACCACGACGCGCCGCTCCGGCGGCCGGCCGACCTCGACGTGCCCGTATACCGGGCCGCTCCGCACCACGACGTCCGCATCCACCCGCTGCGCGGCGGCGGGAGCGGCTGACACGACGGCCAGGACGAGCGCGGCGGCAATGCTCTGGACTCGCATAGATACCTCGGCTGTGTTGGGAGAACGGAACTGCCGGGGTAGATGCGAGCGGCGTGCCATAGTTAGGCGGCGCGGCGCGCGCGGCGCGTCGGCTTGGCGGATTTGGTCCGGCCCGACGAGCTCTCGCGCGGGCCGGCGCGCCGCGGACGTGCCAGCGGCGGGGTTGGCGCGGGTGCGCGAGCGAGCTCCGGCGGTGCCGCGGCCTGCAGGTCTATCCACTCGCAGACGACGCGGAACGCCTCGTCGCGGCTCAGGGCGAAGGCGCTCGCGAGGTAGGGCACGGCGCCGTACATGTTGGTCCGCCCTCCGGCCTGGAGCCGCCGGAGGAAGACGTGATGGGGGTTCTTCCGCTTGTTTTGCATTGGCTTAGCTTGCGTTGCCGTGATACCGAATATACCCCGAAGATGGCGAGCCGACAAGCCGCGCCCGCCGTCGGGGCGGAGCAACTGCCGCCTTGACACTCGCGCGGGTGATTCCCATACTAGGGCCGCACTTTACCTCGCGCGTTCGGTCAGTAAGCCTCACAGAAGAGCTACCCGCCCAGCGGGACAGCTTGGCGAAGGACTCCGCTTCGCCGCGCCGCTCGTCTCCACGCAAAGGTTCTATGATCAAACGCCTCTTTTCCTTCCTATCAGGACAACCGCAGACGGAGGCAAGTATGGCAGCGGATTTCTTCATCGGCGAATCGCTCGTCGGCGAAGGGAATGAGATCGCCCACATCGATCTGATCATCGGTTCCAAGAGCGGCCCGGCCGGCGCCGCATTCACCCAGGCGCTCTCCCACAACACCGACGGCTTCACGACGCTGCTCGCGGTGGTCACGCCGAACCTTCCGTGCAAGCCGGATACGGTTCTCTTCAACAAGGTGACGATCAAGGGCGCCAAGCAGGCGGTGCAGATGTTCGGCCCGGCGCAGGCCGCCGTCGCGCGCGCGGTGATGGACAGCGTGGCCTCGGGCGTCATCCCGAAGGACAAGGCCAACGACTACTGCATCCTCGTCGGCGTGTTCATCCACTGGCAGGCCGAGAGCGACAAGAAGATCTACGATTTCAACTACCAGGCGGTGAAGGAGTCCATCCAGCGCGCGATGCAGGGCAAGCCGTCGCTGGACGAGGTCCTCTCCAAGTACAAGGCCGCGCGGCACCCGTTCGCCAGCGGCGCAGAGAGCTGATCGTACAGTCCCGCATTTCCTGACGTCCGACGAGGGGCGGCCCGTACGACAGGGGCGCCCCTCGTCTTGCTAACACAGCCTGGACATCACGCGCGCACCAGCGCGAGAAACACCCGTCCGATGCGGAATCTCCTGCTCCAGCTCGATAGCTCCCGCCTGCCCAGCGTCTTCGACCGCGTCGTGGCCTACGACGCCGGCGCCGACGCGATCATGAGCTATGGCGGCGTCACCGAGGCCGACGTCCGCGACCTCGTGTACGGCTGCATGTTCACCCGCGGCCCCCGCGACCTGCACCACAGCGCGGTGTGGATCGGCGGTGCCGACATGAGCGCGGGCGAGAAGCTGCTCGAGGCGGCGCGGAAGACGATCTTCCCGCCCTTCACCGTCTCCATGATGCTCGACTCGAACGGCTCCAACACCACGGCGGTCGCGGCGGTGGTGAAGATCGAGGAAAGCCTGGGCGACGTGAAGGGCCGGAAGGCGCTGGTCACCGCCGGCACCGGCCCGGTGGGCCTGCGGGTCGCGGGCCTGCTGGCACGCGACGGCGCCCTGGTCTGGATCACCTCGCGCAAGCCGGAAGACGGCGAGCGTGCCCGCGGACTGATCCAGCAGCGCTTCGGCGTCGAGGTGCAGGCCATGGTCATGCGCGACCCGGCGCAGCTCGAGGCTTGCCTGAACGAGAAGGAGATGCTGATCAACTGCGGGCCGGCCGGCGTGCAGCTGGTCCCGAAGAGTGCCTGGACCGGCCGGCCCAAGCTCAAGATCGCGGTCGATCTCAACGCGGTGCCGCCGCTCGGCATCGAGGGCATCGACGTGAACGACGCCGGTGCCCGGCGCGAAGGCGTCATCGTCTATGGCGCGCTCGGTGTCGGCAACCTGAAGACGAAGCTCCACAAGGCGTGCATCGCCCGGATGTTCGAGCGCAACGACCTGGTGCTCGACGCCGAGACGATCGCCGACGTCGCGCGGGAGCTCGTCGCGGCGAAGAGCTGAGGCGCAGTGCCGCGCGTCATCGGGATCGATCCCGGTACGGTCAGCATCGACGTCTGCGGCCTCGCCGACGGTGCGGTGATGCTGGAGCGGAGCTGGCCGACCGCGGAAGTCGCCGGCGATCCGGCCGGATTCCTCGCGGCCCTCGTGGCCGCCGGGCCGATCGACCTGGTGGCCGGTCCGTCAGGTTACGGACTGCCGCTCGTGCGAGCCGAGACGGTGAGCGACGCGGATCTCCGGCTCGCCTTCCTCGCGCCCCGCGGCGAGCAGGCCGGCATCATGGGGCTGCGCTCGCTGGTGCGCGGCCTCGTCGCCGCCGGGATGCCGACCGTGCTCTTGCCCGGCGTCATTCACCTCGACACGGTGCCGCCGCACCGGAAGCTCAATCGGGTGGATTTGGGCACCGCGGACAAGCTCTGCTCGGCAGCACTCGGGATTCACGATCAGGCCCGGCGGCTGGGCGGGCGGCCTGCTGACGCCGCGTTCATCCTGCTCGAGCTCGGTGGCGCCTTCACCGCGGCGGTGGCGGTTCAGGACGGACGGGTGGTGGACGGCATCGGCGGAACCGGTGGACCGATGGGCTGGCAGGCGGCCGGTGCGCTCGACGGCGAGGTCGCCTTTCTCGCCGGGGAGGTCACCAAGTCGCTGCTCTTCCACGGCGGCGTCACCACCATCGCGGGCGGTCGGCCGGAGCGGATGGGCGTCGCCTTCGACGCATTCATCGAGGGCGCGGTCAAGGCGGTGCGGCAACTTCAGACCTCGGCGCCGCTCGCGAGCGAGGTGCTCGTGTCCGGCCGGCTGGGCGGCGATCCCGCGGTCCGCGACCGTCTGGCCGAGGCGCTGCGCGACGTCGCGCCGGTGCGAGCCCTCTCCGGCTACGCTGCCGTCGCCAAGCAGGGCGCGCAGGGCGCGGCGCTCCTGGCCGACGGACTCGCCGGCGGCCACCATGCCGAGCTCGTCGAGACATTGCGGCTCCGAGCGGCGAGCGGCACCGTGCTCGACTGGCTGCACGTCGTGACACCGGACGAGGCGCGCCGCCGCATCGGACTCGAGGCCGCCGAGTGACGGTGCGCGGGCGCCAAGTGGTGCTCGCGGGCATCTCGGTCCGTGCGATGGCGGAGTCGGCGGCGCGGGCGGGCTACCGGGTCTGGGCGGCGGACGGCTTCGGCGATCTCGACCTCGCCGCATGCGCCGCGGTGCTGCCGATCTCGAGCGCCGGAGCCGGTGAGGTCGCCAGAGCCGCCGTGGTTGCGGCGCGGCGCGCACCGGCTGAAGCGGCGGCGTACGCCGGCGGATTGGAGAACTGGCCCGATGCAGTCCGGGACCTCGCACGTGCGCGCGCGCTCTGGGGCAACCCGCCCGCGACGCTCCGGCGAGCCCGCGATCCGCTGCTCCTCGCGCGTGCGCTCGCTCGACGCGGCATCGCGGCGCCGGAGACGCGAGCCTCGGCGCCGCGCGCCGAAGCGGGCGGCCGCTGGCTGCTCAAGCCGCGTCGCTCCGGCGGCGGCCACGGAATCCGGCCGTGGCGCGCGGGCCAGCCGGTGCCGCGGGAGAGCTATCTCCAGCGCCGCATCGCCGGGGTACCGGGCTCGGTGATCTTCGCCGCCGACGGCCGGAATGCGGTGCGGCTCGGCGTCTCACGGCAGCTCGTGGGCGAGCGCGCTTTCGGGGCGACGGGATTTCGCTACTGCGGCAGCCTGCTCTCGGTGGGCGGCGCCGCGCTGTTCGAGGAGCAGGAGCGGGTCGAGGCGGCGACGACGACGCTCGCGCAGGCGGCGGTGGAGGAATTCGGGGTGCTCGGACTCAATGGCATTGACTTCATCGCGCGGGGCGCTGTCCCGATGCCGGTCGAATTGAACCCGCGGTTCACCGCGTCCATGGAGCTGGTGGAGCGGGCGACGGGGCTCTCGATGTTCGCGGTTCACGTGCGCGCGTGCGGTGGAACGCTGCCGGCGGCGCGGCCGCGGCCGGCGCGCGCGCCCGCGATCTTCGGCAAGGCGATCGTGTTCGCGCCGCGCAGAATCCTGGTCGGCGACGTGCGCGGGTGGCTAAGCGACTCCACGGTGCGGGACATCCCCCGGCCCGGCGAACGGATCGCGCGGGGCCGGCCGGTGTGCACCGTCTTTGCGAAGGCGCGCACCGCGGCGGCGTGCCATCGTGCGCTTCGGCGGCGGGCCGCGACGGCGCTCCGCCACATCGGCCGCGGAGCCGCGGCGTGACCGCGCCGGTCCCCACCACCGTCTCCGCCGTCACCTGCCTCGGCTGCGGCTGTCTCTGCGACGACATCGAGGTACGCGTGGCCGGCGGACGCATCGTCGAGGCGGGCAACGCCTGCCGGCTCGGCGTACGCTGGTTCGGCGACGGCAGTACGCCGGAGCTGGCGCTGGTGCAGGGCGCGCGGGCGACGCTCGACGGCGCCCTGGCCGCGGTGCGGCGGCTCCTCACCGACGCGCAGGGCGCGGCGCTGGTATATCTCGCGCCCGACGCGACGAGCGAAGCGCAGCGCCGGGCCGTGGCCATCGCCGACCGTTACGGCGCCGCGGTGGACGGCGCCACGTCGGACGTCGCGCTCGGCGGCATTCTCGCCGGCCAGCGCCGCGGCCGGGCGGCGTCCACGTTAGGCGAAATCCGGAACCGCGCCGACGTCGTGCTCTTCTGGGCCTGCGATCCGGCCGAGCGCTATCCGCGCTATCGCTCGCGCTACGCGGTGGACCCGGTCGGCGCGCAGGTGCCGGCGGGCCGCGCGGGACGCACGCTCCTCGGGGTATCGGTGGGCGCAGCGCGCGCGCCGAGCGACGCGGACGTGCCGCTCACCCTCGCGCCGGAGCAGGAGACGGCGGCCCTCGGCGCGCTTCGGGCGCTCGTACTCGGCACCGCGCTCGGCGAGCTGCCGCCGGCGCTCACGCCGCTCGCCGATCTGGCCGAGCGACTCAAGCGCGGCCGCTACGTCGCGCTGGTGCTCGACGGCGAGCCCGGCGCGCAGGACAATCCGTCGCGGGTCGAGGGCCTGATCGCGCTGACCCAGGCGCTCAACACGCCGACGCGCGCGGCGCTCAGCACGCTCCGCGCGGGCGGCAATCGCTCCGGCGCGGAGGCGGTGCTGTCGTGGCAGACCGGTTACCCGGCGGCGGTGGACTTCGCCGCCGGCTATCCGACGTACGGTCCGGAGCGGCGCGGCATCGTGCGCGCCGCCCGGGGCGAGATCGCCGGCGCGCTCGTCGTCGGCAGCGTGGCCGCGATGCCGGCGGACCATCTCGCCGCGCTGCGCGGGGTGCGCATCGCCGCGATCGGTCCGCGGGCCAGCGCCTCGCCGCTCGGCTGCGAGGTCGTGCTGGACACCGCCATCGCCGGCATCCACGAGGCCGGCACGGCGTACCGGCTCGACGACGTCCCGCTGCCGCTTCGGCCCCCGCTCCGCGGGCGCCGCTCGCTGGCCGATACGCTCGCGATGCTGCTCGCGGGAGCGGCCCAGTGACGGCGGGCGGGCGGCTGCGCATCGTCGGCGGCGCGATCCACGATCCCGCCAACGGCGTGGACGGCGAGGTCCGTGACCTCCTGATCGAGGACGGCCGCGTCGTCACCTCGCTACCTGACGACGCGCCGACACTCGACGCGCGCGGCATGGTGGTGATGCCCGGCGGCGTGGACATTCACTCGCACCTCGCCAGCTCGAGCTGCAATCACGCCCGCCGGATCGAGCCGGAGGAGCACGCCGCCTGCCCCGCACCGGCGCCCCGTCTCGCCGACGGCGCCCCCTCGCGCTCGGGTACCGGCGGAACGGTGCCGAGCACGTTCACCACCGGCTATCGCTACGCGGGGCTGGGCTACACCACCGTGTTCGACGCGGCGGTGGCTCCGCTCACCGCGCGGCACACCCACGCCGAGCTGGACGACACGCCGTGCGTGGACGCCGGCTTCTACGCGCTCATGGGCAACGACGACTACCTGCTGCGGCAGATCGCCGCGGGCGAGCGCGGCCGCGCCCGCGACTACGTCGCCTGGCTGCTCGGCGCCACCGGCGCCTACGCGGTGAAGATCGTCAACGCCGGGGGCGTCGCCGCATGGAAAGGCGGCGCGCGCGACGTCAACGGCATCGACGACGCCGCGGCGGGCGTGACGCCCCGCGCCATTCTCGAAACCCTGGCCGACGCCGCGAACGCGCTCCAGCTTCCGCACCCGGTTCACATCCATTGCAACAACCTCGGCCTCGCCGGCAACTCGGCGACGACGCTCGCGACCATGCAGGCGCTCGCGGGCCGCCGCGCGCATTACACCCATCTGCAGTTCCAGTCGTACGGCGGCGAGCCGGGCAAGTCGTGGAGCTCCGCGGCGCGGCCGGTGATGGAGTACGTCAACGCGCATCGCGAGGTGAGCGTGGACGTCGGCCAGGTGATGTTCGGCCCGGCAATGACCGTGACCGCCGACAGTCCGCTGGAGTACCTGCTCTACAAGAGCACCGGGCGGCGCTGGACCAACATCGACGTCGAGCTGGAGACCGGCTGCGGCATCGTGCCGCTCAACTACAAGGAGAAGGCGGCGGTCGCGGCGCTCCAATGGGTGGTCGGGCTCGAGCTGTTCCTGCTGAGCGAGGACCCGTGGCGCGTCGTGCTCTCTACCGACCACCCGAACGGCGGCAGCTTCCTGGCGTACCCGCAGCTCATCCAGCTGCTGATGAGCCGCGCCGCGCGCGACGCGCAGCTGGCCCGCGTCAACCAGAAGTGGCTCGCGGGCAGCGCGATGGCCGATGGCCTCGCGCGCGAGTACACGCTGAACGAGATCGCGATCGTCACCCGCGCCGGTCCCGCGCGGCTGCTCGGTCTCACCCGGAAGGGCCATCTCGGCCCCGGCGCCGATGCCGATGTGACGATCTACAGCCGCGAGGCCGACATCGCGCACATGTTCAGCACGCCGCGGTACGTGCTCAAGGCGGGCGAGCTGATCGTCGAGGAGGCCCAGCTCCGCCGCGCACCGGCCGGTGCCCGGTTCTCGCAGCAGCCGGGTTACGACGACGCGGCGCTGCCGAGCATTCGGGATCACTTCGACCGCTACTCGACGGTGTCGTTCGAGAACTACCCGGTACGGCGGACATGAGTCTGATCATCCGCGGCGTCGAGATCCAGGACACGTTCGCCGAGGCGTTCACCATGCGCGTCGCGCGGCTGGTGATCACGGCGCGGAGCGAGCGGTGGGCCCGGGCGGCGGCCGACAAGCTCACCGGTTTCGCCACGTCGGTCATCGGCTGCAAGTGCGAGGCGGGCGTCGAACGCTGGCTCACGCCGGAGGAGACGCCGGACGGGCGGACCGGCGTCAGCATCCTGTTCTTCGTGATGGGAAAGGACGACATGCCGAAGCGCCTGATCGAGCGCGTCGGCCAGACGGTGCTGACCTGCCCCACGACCGCGTGCTACGACGGCCTGCCCGCGGCGCCGGATCGCGTCGGCGTCGGCTCGGCGCTCCGCTTCTTCGGCGACGGCTTCCAGGCGAGCAAGGTGATCGGGGGGCAGCGCTTCTGGCGCGTCCCCGTGATGGAAGGCGAGTTCCTGGTGCAGGAGCAGTTCGGTGTGCTGAAGGGGGTCGGCGGCGGCAACTTCCTGATCCTCGCCCGCAGCGCCGATGCCGCCCTCGAGGCGGCGGAAGCGGCGGTGGACGCCATCGAGCCGCTCACCGACGTCGTGCTGCCGTTCCCCGGCGGCGTGGTGCGGAGCGGCAGCAAGGTGGGCAGCCGGCGGATCAAGACGATGATCGCCTCGACCAACGACGCTTTCTGTCCCACGCTCCGTGCCATCACCGACACGGCGCTGCCCGATGGCGTGAACTCGGTGCTCGAGCTGGTGATCAACGGCACGGACGCGCCGGCGATCGCGCGCGCGATGCACGCCGGCATCGGCGCCGCCTGCCGCGACGGCGTCGTCGCGATCAGCGCCGGCAACTACGGCGGCAAGCTCGGCCCGCACCAGTTCCATCTCCGGAAGATCATGGGCGAGGGCGGCGCATGAGCGACGCGATCACGCTCACGCTGCGGGCGGCGCTCGACGGGCCGCTCGATCTCCGCGGCGTCGCGCCCGACCACCTGAACGCGCTCGGCGGGGCCGAGATCGGGGCGCTTCCGGTGCGCTACCGCGGACGTCCGGTGCCGCTCGGCGAGCTGTTCACCGTGGACGGCGAGCGCGCGACCAAGCTCCGCTTCCGCGGCGAGCTGGCGCGGGCCGAGCGGATTGGCGCGGGGATGCAGGGCGGCGAGATCGTCGTCGAGGGCACGGCCGGCGCGGACGCCGGACGCGGAATGGAGGGCGGCCGGCTCGCGATCACCGGCGACGCGGGCGACGGCGCCGGGATCGCGATGTCGGGCGGGACGCTCATCGTCGGCGGGAACGCCGGTGCGCGGCTGGGCGCGGCGCCCGGCGGCGAGAAGCGCGGGATGACCGGCGGCGAGATCATCGTACGCGGGAGCGTCGGTCCCTATGCCGGCGCCAACATCCGCCGCGGGCTGATCGTGACGGGCGGCGACGCCGGCGAGCGCGCGCTGAGCGGCGCGCTGGCCGGGACGCTGGTGGTGTTCGGCCGCACCGGCGCCGGCGCGGGCGAGTGGTCGCGCCGCGGCTCCATCGTCGCGCTCGGGCCGGTCGAGCCGACCTTCACGTACCGCCTCGCCTGCATCTTTCAGCCAACCTGGCTCCAGCTCCTGCTCCGGCGGCTCCGCACCACGTTCGGCCTCCCGGTCGAGGCGCGTCAGCTCGACGGACTCTGGCGGCGCTACAGCGGCGACCTTGCCGAAGGTGGCAAGGGAGAAATCCTCGCATGGACGGCGGCATGACCGACTTGCACATGAACGCGCTCGCGCTCGAGATCGCCGACGGCATGGACGAGGCCGCGGCACAGCTCCGCGTCGTGTCGCATACGTTAGGCAACGGCGCGCGGGTGATCGACGCCGGCATCACGGTGGACGGCGGCTACGACGCCGGCCTGGCACTCGCCGAGATCTGCATGGGCGGGCTCGGCTCGGTGACGTACGCGCCGGTGATGATCGGCACTGAGAACTGGCCGGCGGTCGCGGTGTGGACCGATCACCCCGCCGTCTCCTGCATGGCGTCGCAGTACGCCGGCTGGGCCATCTCGGTGGAAAAGTTCTTCGGCATGGGCTCGGGCCCGCTCCGGGCGCAGGCGCGGGTGGAGAAGGAGCTGTATGAGAAGCTGGGCTACGCCGAAACGGCGGAGCACGGCGTGCTGGTGCTCGAGGGACGGACGCCGCCGGACGAGCGCGTGGCGCAGTGGGTCGCCGACAAGGCGCGGCTCAAGCCGGAGCAGCTCACCTTCGTCATCGCGCCGACGGCGAGCATCGCGGGCGCCGTGCAGATCAGCGCCCGCATCCTCGAGACCGGCCTTCACAAGATGGAGACGCTGGGGTTCGACGTGCGGAAGATCGTGAGCGCCATCGGCACGGCGCCGCTGCCGCCGGTCGCCAGGAACGACCTCCGCGCCATCGGCCGCACCAACGACTGCATACTCTACGGCGGACAGGCGCGCTACACGGTCCGGGCGAGCGACGCCGAGCTGGCCGAGCTGGCGCCGAAGGTACCGGCATCGGCGTCGAAGGACTACGGCACGCCGTTCTACGACATCTTCCAGCGCTATGGCGGCGACTTCTACAAGATCGATCCGCTGCTCTTCAGTCCCGCGGAGGTGTGGCTCACCAGCACCGAAAGCGGCAAGACGTATCACGCCGGGCGCCTCGCGCCCGACGTGCTCGCGGCATCGTGCTATCCCGCTTGATGCCGTCCCCCTGATCCAGGAGAGCTCCAGATGCGGCAGATGGTGCGTTGGACGGTGATCGCTCCGCTCGTGCTGATGGCGTGCGGCAAGTCGGAAGCGCCCGCGGCGAAGGCCGACTCGACCGCCGCGATGCCGGAATCCACCGCGGCCGCGGCGCCCGCCGCGCCCGCCGCGCCGGCCGGACCGCAGGCGATCGTCACGGTGATCTACAATCAGCCGAAGAGCCCGGCGGCATTCGAGAAGTACTACGCCGAGAAGCACCTCCCGCTGGTCACGTCGGTGCAGTCGGAGATCGGCTTCACCCACGCCGAGCTCACGAAGTTCACCTCCACGCTCGATGGCAAGAAGCCGACGTACTATCGCCAGGCGGAGCTCTACTTCAACTCCATGGACGACGCGAAGAAGGGAATGGCCACCGAGGGCTTCAAGAAGATCGGCGCCGATCTCAAGAACTTCGCGACCGGCGGCCTGGTCGGCCTGGTCGCCGTGGAGACCGGCGACAAGAGCAGCGCGCCCTGCCCGGCACTCGTGGCGGTGATCTACAATCAGCCGAAGGACACCGCCGCGTTCGAGTCGTACTACTCGTCCAAGCACCTGCCGCTGGTGACCTCGGTGCAGTCGGACATCGGCTTCAACCGCGCCGACCTCGACAAGTTCACATCGAACCTCGACGGCAGCGCCCCCGCCAAGTACCGCCAGGCCGAGTTGTGTTTCCCCTCGATGGACGCGCTCAAGAAGGGCATGGCGACCGAGGGCTTCAAGAAGGTCGGCGGCGATCTGAAGAACTTCGCGACCGGCGGGCACGTCGGCCTGGTCGGGGAGCAGCAGTAGCTCTGCGGCTCGCCATTCTCGCCGCCCGCGAGGGCTGGCACACCCGCGAGCTGGAGCGGGCGGCGGCGGAGCGGGGGCACCGCGCATCGGTGCTCCCGTACGAAGGGCTGGTCGCCACGATGGGGCCGGCCCCCGGGCTGCGCAGTCGCGCCGGCGATCTCGACGCCGCCGACGTCGTGCTCGCCCGCATCATCCCCTCCGGCTCGCTCGAGCAGATCATCTTCCGCGTGGACGCGCTGCACCGGCTGGAGGAGCGGGGCGTGGCCGTGGTCAACTCGCCGCGCGCCATCGAGCGCACGGTGGACAAGCTGTGGACGACGGCGCTGCTGGAGCAGTGCGGTCTGCCGACGCCGGAGACCGTGGTCTGCGAGGACCCGGCCGAAGCGATGGAAGCGTTCCGCCGCATGGGCGACGTCATCCTCAAGCCGCTCTTCGGCTCGATGGGCCTCGGCATGGTGCGTCTGAGCGACGAGGACATGGCGTGGCGCGCGCTCAAGGTGGTCGAGCAGCTGCGCGGCGTGTTCTATCTCCAGCGGTTCGTGCCGCACGACGGGCGCGACGTGCGCGCCTTCGTCATCGGCGACCGGGTGATCGGCGCGATCGAGCGGCGCGCGGCGGGATGGAAGACCAACGTCTCCCGCGGCGGCTCGGCGCACCCGCTC
>JAICWE010000075.1 GCA_025934955.1 Gemmatimonadales bacterium
CCCGGCCGCCGCGCCGAGCGTCCAGCTTGCACCGGCGCTGCCGTCGCCATCAGTCGTCGCGGTGTCGGGGGCGACGGCGGCGCCGGCGCCGCCGCTGCTCACGCTGAAGGCGACCCGCTGCGCGGCGACCGGCCGGCCGCGCGCGTCCGTCACGCGCACCACCACCGAATCCGGGAGCGCGTCCCCGACGTGTCCCTCCTGCCCGCCGCCGCGCACCACCGCGATCGCCGCCGGCTGTCCCTGCTCCGGCAGCACCAGCTCGTCGCCGCCGCACGCGACGAGGAGGGCTAGCGCGGACGCAAGCGGGGCGCGAAGGCGCGGCAGAGGACCTCCTACTGGGTCACGGTGAATTCGGTGCTCGTCGCGGCTTGAAGTCCGGCGGCGCTCGCGACGAGCTGATAACCGGTGCCGGGCAAACTGATCTTGAGCGATGAGAAGGTGGCGATGCCGTTGACCGGGTGCTGCGCGTCCCCGCCGCTCAGCTGCGCGCCCGGGGTGCCGCCCGTCAGTGCGACCGTGACGGCATCGGTCGCGGTCTTCACCACATTCCCGAACCGGTCCTGCACGGCGACGGTGACCGCCGGCTTGATATTACGCGTTGCGCGCACGCTCGGCGAGGGCTCGACCAGGAAGCCGAGCTGGGAGCCGCTCGTCGCCACGCCGGTCGCCGTGAACGTGACCGAGAGACTGGTGCCCTGAACCGTCGCGGTAAGCGTGTTGGAGCCGGCCGTCGGGCCCACGCTCCAACTGCCCACCGTCGCAATACCAGAGGCATCGGTGGTCTGATCAGCGTTGGTGACGCTGCCGCCGCCGGTCGCAACCGCAAAGGTGACGGTAGCGGGAACGGGGTTTCCGCCGGCGTCCGTCACCTTGACCGATGGCGCTGGACTGACGGCGCTCCCTACCGGCACGCTTCCGTAGTCGGTCGGCGAATTCGCCGCGACACGCCCCGCGGCCGCCTGCTGGACGGTGACCGTCGTGGACAGCGTGATGCTTGCACCGCTCGCGGTCACCGAGGCGTCGATCGTCGCACTCCCCGCGCTCGACGGTGTGAATGTCGTGCTGGCCGTCCCCTGCGCGTTGGTCGCAGCGGAGCCCGGACTCAGCGATCCGCTGGCCGAGGAGGAGGAGGAGATGGAGAAGGTCACCGCGGCGCCGGGGATGGCGTTCCCGAGGTTGTCCTTGACCGTCGCCGTAATCGCCGAGGTGCCTGTGGTTGAAATCGTCCCGGGTGACGCGGTAAGGGACGAGTTGCCCTGGCTCGGTCCGGCGGCCAGAACCTGAATCGGGCTCGACGACACGTCGGCGAAGCCGCTCGCGGTGAACTTGAGCGTCGTCGCCGGGCTGACGCCGGTAATCGAAAGATCGGTGAACGTCGCCTTGCCGGTGGCATCGGTCGTCCGGGTCACACTGCCGCTGAGGGTGCCACCGCCGGAGCTGATCGCGGCCGTCACGGCGACGCCGCCTTGCGCCAGGGCCTGGCCGCCGGCCGACCGTAGCTGAACCACGGGCTGCTGCGACAGCGGCGCCCCGCTGATCGCCTTGGCGGAGGGCTCTGTGGTGAGCGCCAGCACCGGCGACGGCGGCGGCGCGACGGCCGTTCCCGTCGCGGCGAACGGCGCCACGCCGATACCCGATACCACCGCGCTGAGAGTGTTGGCGCCGGTACTCGGCCCGAGCGTCCAGTTGGTGCTCGCGGTGCCGTCGGCGGCGGTGGTGCTGGTGGCGGGGTTGACGCTGCCGCCGCCGATGCCGATGACCCAGCTGACCGCGCGGCCAGAGACGCCGTTGCCGTTGGCGTCGAGCACCCGGACGACGAGCGGCTGCGCCAGGCCCGTGCCGACCGCGCCGCTCTGATTGTTGCCGCTCACGATCTGGAGTGTGGCCGCACCGCCCGCGACCGCGTTGCTGGTGAAGACGACGGGCGAGCCGGCGAGCCCGGTGGCGGCGGCTTCGGTCGTCTCGGTGCCGGCGCTCGGACCGAGCGTCCGGGTGACCTGCGCGCGGCCGTCCGCGCCGGTGACGGTCGCGGCGTCGCTCACCGCGCCGCCATTCTTCGCGGTCCAGGTGATGGTGACACCGGAGATCGGATTGCCGAAGCCGTCGGCCACCTGCACCACGAGCGGCGCGGGAAGGGCGGTGCCGACCGGCGCGCTCTGTCCGTCGCCCGACACCGCGGTGAGCGCGTTCGCGTCGGCGGAGATGGCCGAGGCGCGGAAGGCGACGGCGAGCGCCGGATCCTGCGATGCACTGACCTTGGCCGACACAGCGATGACGCCGATGGCCGGGCCGAGCTGGAGTGTGGCCTGGGCGCGACCGTCATCACCGGTCTGGGTATTCGCGGGCGCCACCGCCGTGCCGGTCGGACCGCTGCCCACCGCGAAGGTGATCGGCGCACCGATGACCGGGCGGTCCTTCGAGTCGGTGACGCGGACGACGAGGGGGGCGGGGAGCGCGGCGCCGACTCTCGCGCTCTGTCCGTCGCCGGAGACGATGGCCAGCTTGGCCGGCTGCCCCTCGCTCGGCAGGGTGATGTCGCTGCCGCCGCACTGCGCGACGAGCAGCGCCCCGAGCAGCGGAGCGAGGGACAGGAGGCGGCGAGACATGCGGACGTTGGTCACGGCAGGCCTGGTGGCGAGTTCGGATTTGTGGAGCGGGACTACGGTATGACGGGGGTGGGGCGCGCGGATAGGGCGTGGATCACACGGGGGCCGGAACAGGTTGAGCCGCGACTTGAAGTCACAGCGCAGACATCAATAACGACAGGTACTTAGCACATGCTAGTTGATGTGATGCGTGACAGCGGCCGAGATGCTCCCGCTGAAATCCGTGCCATCGGGGTACTGTGCAGTCACGCCAAGGTCGGACCCCGAAACGAAGGCCGTCCCGCTCTCGATGCAGGAGCCACTGCCCAGTTCGCCCGCGGTCAGGGTATGCTGGCAAGTCGCGGTCGTGCCTTGGCCGTCATCGAGTGTGACTGTCACGGTGCCCGTCGGCGCGCCGGCGCCCGGGGAGGTCACGGCGACGGTGAAGCTGATGGTGATGTCATCGCCGGAATTCGTAGGCGAGCCGGTAGAGGTGACGGTCGTCGTCGTGGCGGCCGCCGCCACCGCCTGTTGTATCGCGGCGCTGGTGCTCGGCGCATGCCCCCCGTCGCCGCCGTACTCGGCCGTGATCGAGTGCGGCGAACCGGTCACGCTCAGCGCGGCGGTCGGGAACGTCGCGACGCCGTTCGCGGGATTCACGGCTCCCGTCCCGAGCACGGTTGCTCCGTCCTTGAAGGTGACGCTGCCGCCGGGCAGCAGCCCGGTCACCGTCGCCGTGAAGGTGACACTCTCACCGAACACCGCGTTGAGGTTCGACGACGTGACGCTCGTCGTGGTACCGAGCAGCGACACGTCGTAGAGAAGAGCTGCCGAGCCGCTGGGAGCGTAGGTCGCGTCACCGGCGTACGACGCGGTGATGGAGTGGGTCGCCGCCGAAAGCGTCGTCGTCTGTACCGTCGCGTGGCCCGAGCCATCGACCGCGCCGCTCCCGATCGTAGTCCCTCCATCCTTGAATGTCACCGTACCGGTGGGCGCGCTGACAGCGCCGGTCACGGTCGCAGTGAACGTCACCTGCTGCCCGAAGCTCGAACCCGACGCCGGGCTGGCCGAGAGCGTCGTCGACGCCGCCGCGGCGTTCACCGTCAGCGTATGCGTGCCCGCAGGGTTCGTCACCGCTGTGCCGTTGACCGTCACCGACACCGTCTTCGTCCCGCTGGTGGTGCAGGAGACGGCGACGCTGCTGCTGCCACCGGCGTCGGTGACCGGGGCGGAAACGCTCCCGCAGTTCGTGACGTCCACAGCCGGCGCCGCCCCGGCGATCGGATTCCCGCTCGCGTCTCGCGCGACGATGGACACCGTCGCGGTGCTCGAGCCGGTGCTGGCCGTGATCGGCCCGCCGACGACGGTGAACGACGACTTCGCGCCGTCAGGATCGCCGGAGCCGAGCGTCACCTGTGCGGTGATGTTGGTCAGGCCGGCGGCGAAGACCAGCGTGTACGTGCCGGTAGACCCGCTGACCGAGAGATCGGTGAACGCGGCGACCCCGGTGCCGTCGGTCGCCACGGTCGTCGTGCCGCCCAGCGATGCGCCGCCGTTCTGAACCGTCACCGACACGTTCACGCCGGCCTGGGCGACAGCGTTGCCGGCGGCATCCTCCAGCTGAATCTTCGGCTGCTGCTGCAGCGCCTCGCCGCTCCCGGCAGTCGCCGAAGGCTGTTGCGCGAACCCGAGCTTGCTCGCGGAGCCCGCCGTCAGCGTGATCGGATTGGACGTCACTCCCGAGATGCCGCTGCCGAAGAAGCTGAGGACGTAGTCGCCCGCCGCTCCGGTGATGGTGAGCCCGGCGAACGTCGCCCGGCCGCTGCCGTCGGTGGCCGCAGTCGCATTGGCGAGTGCACCGCCGCCCAACGGGCTCGCTGCGATCTGCGCCTGGATCGCGATACCGGCCTGGCTCACCGGATTCCCGTTGGCGTCGCGGAGCTGCACCTGCGGCTGCGTGGCGAACGCGACGCCGCTCGCGGCGCTGGCGGACGGCTGCCGGCTAATCGAGAGCTGGCCGGCGGAGCCGACGGTCGCGGTCGAGTGGAAGGTGATCGGCGAGCCGGTGAGGCCGGTCGCGGTGGCGACCGCGGTCTGCGCGCCGGCGGAGGGGCCGAGCGTTCGCTTCACTGCCGCGTGTCCGTCGGCGCCGGTCGGGGTCGTCGCCGCGCTCACGGTGCCGCCGCCGGTCACGGTCCACTGCACCGCCGCGCCGGCGACGGGGTTGCCATCGGTGTCGGTCGCCTTGACGACCAGCGAGTCGGTGAGCGGCGAGCCGGCCGTGCCGGTCTGGTTGTCGCCGGCCACGAGCGCGATCGCCGTGGCGGCCGAAGCGCCGGCACTGGCGTTGACGAGAACCGAGACGTTGGCCGGAGCGCCGTTGCCGGTCGCCTGCGCCTTGATCTGCTGCGCGCCGGCCACACCGCCCAGGGTCCAGCGGGTGCTTGCGAGGCCGTTGGCGTCGGTCGTCGCCATAGTTGGCGAAACCGACCCGCCGCCGGAGACGACGCTGAAGGAGACGGTCTGGCCGCTGACCGGCTGCTCCTTGGCGTCGGTCACCCGAACAACCGCCGAATCGGCGAGCGCTCCGCCCACCGTGCCCGCCTGGTTGTCGCCTCGGGCCGTGACGATCTTCGCCGCGAGCCGGTCATTGGGCAGCACCACATCGTTGCCGCCGCACGCGGCGAGACCGGCGGCGCCCAGGATGGCGAGCCGGGCGTAGCGCCCTCGGAACATGCAGATCTACTCGTTTATGAAGGTCGGTCGGTCGTCCGCAAGGGACGGGCCGGGGCAATATAGGCGGGTGCAGGTACTGCGGGTCAGGAGATCGAGGCGTCGAACTGAACCGGGCTCCCGGAAAGTCGTGAATCGGTCGCGGTCGCCTGCTGCCGGCCGGAGTCCCCCAAGGTCCAACTGACCGAAGCCCGGCCGTCGGCGCCGGTGGTGCTGTGCGCATCGCTCACCGAGCCCCCGCCGCGGGTGACGCGCCAACTCACGTCCACTCCAGCAACGGGATTGCCGAAGCGATCGGTGACCCGAACGACGAGCGGATTGGCGAGCGTGCTCCCTTCATCTCCGTGCTGGTTATCGCCGCCGGCTGCGGCCATCGCGCTCGCCGCCGCGGGGAGCGCCTCCGCGGCGAAGCTCGCCGGCGCCGCCGTCGTATCCACCACGCGGGCGACGGCGGTCTGCGACCCGGCCGTCGTTCCGAGCACCCAGCGCGCGGATGCGCGGCCCTCCGCGTCGGTTTCCGTCGTGTCGGGCGCGAGGACGCCGGCGGAGGAGGAGACGACGAAGGCGACGCGGCGGCGCGCGAGCGGTGCGCCGCCGGCCCCGAGCACGCGCACCACGAGCGAGTCGGCGAGCGGCTGCCCGACGGTCCCTTGCTGCCCATCGCCTGCAACGGCGGCGAGAGTGACGGAGCCGCCGCCGGTGCCTCCCCCACCGCCGCCACCGGGCAGGGGCGGCAGCAGCAGGTTGTCGCCGCAGGCGACCGCGCCAGCCGCGGCGAGGACGAGCCACGTGGTGGTGCGTGCGCCGGTACGGCGCTCGAGGCGGTGCGGTCTTGTGTGGGTCACGAGAGCAACGTTAGTCGGCGGCGACCGGGCGGACTGCGATCCATGTCACACCCGGCCTTGGCGCCCCGGCCGCGGTTCAGCGGCCGTGCTGATACAGGATGCCGACCGAGAGCCCGCCGATCCGCTCGGTGTAGCCGGGACCGGTGGGGCTGTAGCTCTGGATCATCGCGTCCACCGCCGGGACGATGTAGAAGTGACGGCCGATCCGCGCCTCCCAGCCGAGCCCGACGGTCGCGCTTACACCGTAGTCGGCGACCGAACCGCCGAAGTCGTAGTCCACGGCGCTGCGCGCCAGACCGACGCCGCCCTTGAGAAAGAAGCCGGCGCGTGCGAGCGGGTAATACTGGCCGACGATGCCAAGATGCGAGATGGTCTCGACGGCGCCGCGGCTGTCGTTGAACAGCGCGAGGTATTCGCCACCCAGCCGGAGCCGGTGGCCGATGGTGCCGCCGAGCTTGAGGCCGACGATCGGACGGGTGATCGCATCGGAGTAGCCGAAGTCGTCGCCGCTGAGATTGACCTGCTCGTCGCCGGCACCGAGCGACAGACTCGCCCAGAAGCCGCCACGGTCGTTCCGATCCACCTCGGTGATGCCGGGGCGCGGACGTTGGGCATGGAGCAGCTGGGGAATGGCGACGAGGGCGAGTGCGAGGGAGGCGAGGCGAAGGGCGCGCATCGGAAAACTCCGCGTGTAGGTGGCCGACCGCCGGGCCTCTCGCAAACGGCGGGCCGCGCCGGAATCGGCCGACCGGCGAAGGTTATCTTGCCGGTCATGTCTTCTCGCGCACGCGCGTCGCTCATCTTCTTCCTCGTGCTGGTCGCGGCGGTCTGCATCCGGCTCGGGTTCTGGCAACGCTCACGGCTGCACCAGCGCCGCGCCCGCAACGCCGCGGCGCTGGCGGCGCGTGCGCTGCCGCCGCTGGTCATCGGCAACGCGCCGGCTGCGGCCGGCAGCGACACGACGCGCGCCGGCCGCCGCGTCGTGGCGACCGGCGTCTACGACCGGCGCCATGAAGTGGTGCTGCGAAGCGAAGTGTACGGCGGCGTGCCTGGCGTGCGGGTGGTGACACCGCTCCGGCCGGCAACCGGAGATTCGGCGCTGCTCGTGATCCGGGGATTCGCGCCGGCGCCGGATGCGATGTCGGCGCATCTCGACTCCCTGAACGAGCCGGGCACGGTGACGGTGCGTGGGCTGGCGGAGCCGATCACGAGCACGGCGGACAGCGGGCACCCGATCCTGCGGAATGGCGCGACCACTTGGCGGCGGCTCGATCTCGCCGCACTTCGGTCGCGCATCCCCTACCCGCTGCTGCCGATCGCGGTGTTGCAACTGCCGGCGAGCGGACTCCCGGTCTATCCCCGCCGGCTCGAGCCGCAGCCGCTCGACGACGGGCCCCACCTGAGCTACATGCTGCAGTGGTTCGCCTTCGCGGCGACGGCGCTCATCTTCGCCGGCGTGATCGCGCGGCCGGAGAAGCGCTGACGAAACCCCGATCGCGGCGTCAGGGTGTCGCGACGATGGGCCCGTCGAGCTGCTCGATGGTCCTGGTCGAAGGCGGGCGCTCGCGCTGGAGCTGGGCGGCGACCGTCTCGACCTGACGGAACATCCGCAGCAGGTTGCCACCCGCCAGCTTGGTAAGATCGGCATCGCTCCATCCGCGCCGGATCAGCTCGGCGAAGAGCTCCGGAAACTTCGAGCTGTCCTCCAGGCCGTCGGGCACGTCTTCGATGCCGTCGAAGTCGCTGCCGATGCCGACGTGATCCACGCCCGCCACCTTGCGCACGTGCTCGATGTGGTCGGCCACCTGCGTGAGGTTGGCCCGCGGGCGGGGATGGGCGGCCCGCCACTCGTCGAGGCGCTGGTGCCGCTCGGCGCTATCGGCGATCGAGCGGAGCTCGTGCCGCACGGCCGTTTCCGCCAGATCCCAGGCCGCGACATCGGGCGAGACGAACGCGGGCACGAACGTCACCATCACGACGCCGCCGTTCTTCGGCAGACGCTGGAGAATCGAATCCGGGACGTTGCGCGGATGATCCACCAGAGCGCGGGCGGCGGAGTGGGAGAAGATCACCGGAGCCGCGCTGGCGTCGAGCGCGTCGCTCATCGTCCCGGGCGAGACATGGGAGAGATCCACGATCATCCCCAGCCGGTTCATCTCGTGCACGACTTCCCGGCCGAACGGCGTGAGGCCGCCGTGGCGCGCGCTGTCGAGCGCGGCATCGGCCCAGTCGAGCGTCACGTTGTGGGTCAGCGTCATGTAGCGCGCGCCGAGATCGTAATACGCGCGCAGCGCGCCGAGCGAGTTCTCGATGGCGTGGCCGCCCTCCATGCCGAGCAGCGACGCAACGCGGTGCGCCTTGAAGGCGCTTTCGATGCCGGCCGCGGTGGTGACGAAGCGGAGCCGCTCGGGATAGCGGGCGATCATGCGGCGGGCGATGTCGAACTGCTCCAGCTGCACCCGCGCGTAGCCGCTGTCCTTGATCTCGCCCGGGATGTAGATGGACCAGAACTGGCCGCCGACCCGGCCCTCGACCATCCGCGGCAGATCGGTCTGCTTCGGCGCGGGCTGGCGGATGTCGTACGCGTCGACGTCGCGCGGCGCGGTCCTGGAGTCGCGGATTTCCCACGGCAGGTCGTTGTGGCCGTCGATCAGCGGCACCCGCTCGAGCAGGCGGCGCGCGTGGGCGAGGGCCGGGTCGGTCGTCGTGGAGCTCTGGGCGGCGGCGGTCATCGGGATGGCCACGGTCAGAAGGAGTGAATAGGGCGAGAGGCGCGCGGGCAGACGCATCGGAATCCTTTCAGGAGCGGTTCGGCTCGACGGTCTCGTCAACCGGCGCGGTCAGCGAGCCCCAGCTGCACCAGCTCCGGCCGGCTCACGAACTCGGGGCAGATGGTGCGGTCGTATTCGTAGGGCCCGCCGGTTTCGGCATCGGTCCAGGGAAAGCCGCGGCAGACGGCCGGGTAGTACGGCCGGCCGTGAATCGTGCAGCGGTTCTCCTTCAGGAAGACGCAGCGGCGCCGGCGCACGCGGGTGCGCCACTCGCCCCAGCGGGTACGATAGACGCTGTCGCTGCCGTACGCGGCACCGATCGCGGCAGCCTCGTCGTCCGACAGCGTGACGCCGTACGCGCAACAGGCGCTCGCGTGGGGACACGGGAAGCACGGCAGGGATGGATGCGAATCGCTCATGCGGTGGGCGAAAGGTACACCCGCACCGTGGCCACGTCGAAGGGGGCCACGGCGAGGTCGCAGCGGGTGCCGCCGCCCGAGAGCGGCAGCGGCTCGACCGCCGTCGTTTCGTCGGCGCGGCAACGCTCCGCCCGCGCAACCGGGCGAGCGAAGCGCCACGCGCCTCGGGCGACGTCGCCCCGCGGAGTGTAGCACCGCAGCACGACGGCGTCGCCTTCCTCCGCCGGCTTCAGAGCCGAGAGCACCAACGGCCCCTCCAGCTCCACACCGACCGGCGCGATCGCGAGCCCGGCGGCATCGCGGAACCAGTGCGCCTCGAGCGGCGCGAAGCAATCCTCCCACGCCGAAAGCACCAGATCCGGCCGCGCGGCCATCGCGGCGTCGAGCGGCATGAGCGCGAGCTCGACGGTATCGAGCCCGAGCTCTCGCGCGAGCGGAGTCGCCGCCGGCCACGCGGCGTGGCCGGGGCGCGCCGGGAGAGCGGCGCGGGACAGCTCGCTCACGCTCCGGAAGATGGTCCGCAGACAGTCGCCCGCGGCGGTCCACTCGTACTCGAAGAAGCCGGGAAGCAGGAGCGCGACGCCGCGGGCGCCGCGCGCCGCCGCGACGAACCGATGCGCCGGCGCGGTCGGCACCGGCGACTCGGCCGGGAAGCGCCGCGTGCGGCCGAGCGCGCCGCGCTCGATCGCGCCGAACGGCGCGCCGGCGACGGCGGAGACGCCCGCGAGCCCGGTCGGGATGCGGGCGCGGAGACGGCAGTCGGTTGCGGCGTTGTCGATCGTCAGGCGGACGCGAAGCCAGGGCGTGTCATCGGCCACTTCGGCAACGACACCGATCGCGATGGCGCCGCGAGCACGGCGATCGGGGTCGCGGCCGGCGCGCATCGTCCACTCCGCGCCGACCGACGCGAGCAGCGGACCGCGGGCGAGCGGGTGCGCCCGAGCGGGGCCGCGGCTCCGCACGACGCGATCGTGCGGCGGCGCCTGGCGGGTGTAGGTGTCGCCGCGGTCGCCGTCCACCTCCAGCCGCAGCAGCGCCGGATAGCGCTCGCCGCGAACGCGATCGATCAGGTCGAGCGAGCCGTCGAGGTTGAGCGTCGCCTCGAGCCGCGGGTTTCGCAGGGTGCGGCCGGCGAGCCGCGCCGCGCCGCTCGCGCGCCGCGCGCCGCGGGCGACGG
>JAICWE010000026.1 GCA_025934955.1 Gemmatimonadales bacterium
GCTACGGCACGGACCTGCTCGCCGCGCCGGTGGCCGGTGCGCGTGCCGCGTGCGCCGCGCTGCTCGCGGCCGCACGCGGTGCCGGCGCGGCGCGCGGAGCGGCGGCCGGCAGCGGCACCACGGTCGTCGCGTTCACGGTGGAGAGCCGCTTCACCGGCCGCGGCGTCGCCACGCTCGCGACGACGCTCGGACCGTTCGAGCAGACGCTGCTGCTCGGCGCCGCGCCCGGCCCCCCGGGCACGCTCCCCGAGTCGGCCGACAGCAGCGCCGCCGCGCGCCGCCCGGCGCTCGGCCGGGTGACTCGCTGGGACCTCCCGGTCCGCTACGCCGGCTGGCCGGTTGAGACCGTCTCGTTAGGCGACGCGGACCGGCTCGCGACTCGGCTTGCCGGCTGGATCGGAGGTGGGCAGTGATCGCGCGAATCTCCCTCGGCCGGACCGCGGTGCCGCTCCTCACGCTGGCGGCCGTGCTCGCTCCCATCAGCGCCGCCGCCGCACAACAGCGTCGGGCCGAGGATCTCGCGGAGACGACGGCCATTCTGCGCTCGCTGGTGGAGAGCTACGGCGTCTCCGGCGCCGAGGCGCCGGTGCGCGCGGCGGTCGCCAGGCAGCTGCCCGCCTGGGCTCATAGCGAAACCGACAGCGCCGGCAACCTCCTCGTGCGGGTGGGCCGCGGCGCGCCGCTGGTCGTCTTCGTCGCGCACATGGACGAGATCGGATTTTCGGTTACGGCGGTACGGGATGACGGATCGCTCGAGCTGAAGGCGGAGGGCGGCTTCTACCATTCGCTCTATGAGGGCCGCCCCGCGCTGGTACACACGGCGAACGGCACGGTGCCCGGTGTGTTCATCCCCCGCGATTCGGCCGGGCCCGGCGCGCACCGTACGCCGCCGGCGCTCCGGGTGGATGTGGGCACGACGACGCGGACCGCGACTGAATCACTCGGCGTGGCGGCGGGTGCCACGGTGACGATGCCGAAGGAGTTCGTGCCGCTCGCCGGCACCCGCGCGACGGGCCGATCCTTCGACGATCGGGTGGGCTGCACGGCACTGCTGCTGGCGCTGCGGCATCTCGACCGCGCGCGGATCCGCCACGCGGTGCTGTTCGTCTTCAGCACGCGGGAGGAGATCGGCCTCGAGGGAGCGAAGGCCGCCGCCCACGATCTGGGCCTCGAGACCGCGCGGGTGCACGCGATCGACACCTTCGTCTCCGCGGATGCGCCGCTCGAGCCCCGGGCCTTTGCCGATGCGCCGGTCGGATCGGGGCCCGTGTCCCGCGCGCTCGACGGCAGCAGCGCGACGCCGCCGGCCGATGTGGACTCGCTGGTGGCGCTCGCGCGTTCCCGCGGCATACCGCTTCAGGTCGGCACCACCGGTGGCGGCAATGACGGGTCGGTGTTCGCCGAGTTCGGCGTGCCCGACGTGGCGATCGGCTGGCCGCTCCGCTACTCCCACTCGCCGGCCGAGGTGGTGGACCTCCGGGACGTGAAGGCGCTCGGCGCGCTGGTGCAGGCGATCGCCGAACGCTGGTGAGGAGAGCGGCCCGCTGCCGCACCGGTGCCCCACCGGTGCCGCGCATGTGACGGCGGTCACATATCGCCGGCCCGCGGACGCTACCTTCGCAAGACGGCGCATGAGAGAGGGGCGCCGCGCCGCACGCCAACGCACCCGGAGCCACTCGCCATGCCGCCGCTCTCCCGCCGCCAGTTCCTCGCCCGCGCCGGCTTCGGCGCCGGCACCGCGCTCGGCGCCGTCACCGCGCTGGGCGCCGACCCCGAGACCGTGCGCGCCGCAACGACGCCGCTCGGCTGGAAGCTCCGGGAAACCAAGGTGGTTCCGTCGGTCTGTCCCTACTGCGCCGTCGGCTGCGGCCAGCTGCTGCACGTGCGCGACGGCCGCCTGATCAACGTCGAAGGCAATCCGGACAGCCCCATCTCCCGCGGCAATCTCTGCCCCAAGGGCGCGGCCAGCTTCCAGCTCACCGTCAACCCCGACCGCCAGACGAAGTGCCTGCACCGCAAGCCGGGCGCGACCCGGTGGGAGCCGATCGCGCTGGACGACGCGATGGACCGCATCGCGGCGCTGGTGAAGAAGACCCGCGACGAGACCTTCCACGCTACCGCGACGATCAACGGCCGCACCGTCACCGTCAACAACACGCTGGCGATCGCGTCGCTCGGCGGCGCGACGCTCGACAACGAGTGGAACTACGCCCAGGCCAAGCTCTGGCGCGGCCTGGGCGGCGTGTTCATCGAGAACCAGGCGCGCATATGACACTCCTCCACGGTCCCCGGTCTGGGGGTCTCGTTCGGTAGAGGCGGCGCCACGACGTTCCAGCAGGATCTGCAGAACGCCGACAGCATCGTCATCATGGGATCGAACTTCGCCGAGTGCCATCCGGTGGGGTTCCGCTGGGTGATGAAGGCGAAGGAGCGCGGCTGCAAGGTCATCCACATCGACCCGCGCTTCACCCGCACCAGCGCGATGGCCGATCTCCACGTCGCCATCCGCTCGGGCAGCGACATCGCCTTCCTCGGCGGGCTCGTCAACTACATCCTGACCAACGATCGCTGGTTCAAGGAGTACGTCGTCGCCTACACCAACGCGGCGACGATCGTCGCGCCGGAGTACCAGGACAGCGAGGATCTCGACGGCCTCTTCTCCGGCTATGACCCCGAGGGCCGGGTGTACGACACGAGCTCGTGGGCCTACGCCGGCACCGCGGCGGGCACGCCGAACATGGGGCACGGCGCCAAGTCGGCCAACGAGCCGCACAGCAAGGAGGGCAACCCGGGGATGGACCTCCGGCGTTATCCGCCGCGCAGCGATCCCACGCTGCAGGATCCGCACTGCGTCTTCCAGATCCTCAAGCGGCACTACGCGCGCTACACCCCGGAGATGGTGGCGAGCATCTGCGGCTGCACGCCGGCCGAGTTCGACATCGTCGCCAGGACGTTGTGCGACAACTCGGGGCGGGAGCGCACCTCGGCGTTCGCGTACGCGGTCGGCTGGACCCAGCACACGGTCGGCGTGCAGTACATCCGGACCGCCGGCATCGTGCAGGCGCTGCTCGGCAACATCGGCCGGCCCGGCGGCGGCATCATGGCGCTGCGCGGCCACGCGACGATTCAGGGTTCGACCGACATCGCCACGCTCTACAACCTGCTCCCCGGCTACCTCACCGCGCCGTCGGTGCAGATTCCCGATCACGACACGCTCGAGGGCTGGCTCCGCCGCGAGATGCCCACGACCGGCTGGTGGGCCAACGGGCGGAAGTACATGGTCTCGTTCCTCAAGGCGTGGTACGGCGACGCCGCGCGGGCGGACAACGAGTGGGGCTACCAGCTCCTGCCGAAGAACGTCGGCGACCACTCGCACATGCCGATGTTCGTCGCCATGCACGAAGGCGTGGTGAAGGGATTCATGGCGATCGGCCAGAACCCGGCCGTGGGCGGACAGAACGCCGTCTACCAGCGCGCCGGTCTCGCCAATCTCGACTGGATGGTCGCGCGCGACATCTTCATGACCGAGACCGCCGACTTCTGGCGCGCGCCCGACGTGAAGGACCCGTCGGCGATACAGACCGAGGTCTTCTTCCTCCCGGCGGCGACCGTGCCGGAGATGGACGGCTCGTTCACCAACACCCAGCGGCTGCTCCAATGGCACGACAAGGGAGTCGAGTCGCCCGGCGACTGCCGCAGCGATCTCTGGTTCACCCACCATCTCTACCAGCGGCTGCGTGCGCTGTATCAGGGCTCGACCAATCCCAACGACGTACCGTTCCTCTCGCTCACCTGGGATTTCGAAGAGGAAGGCCCGCGCCGCGAGCCGAAGGCCGAGAGCATCCTGAAGGAGGTGAACGGCTACACCCTGCCGGATCGCGTGCCGGTCGCCGCCTTCGCCGACCTGAAGGACGACGGCTCGACCGTGAGCGGCGCCTGGATCTACACCGGCGTCTATCCGAAGGACGGCGTGAACAAGGCCGCGAGTCGGAACGGCGACGACTGGGTCGCGCTCGGCTGGGGCTTCGCGTGGCCCGCCAACCGGCACATCCTGTACAACCGCGCCAGCGCGGACCCGAGCGGGCGCCCCTGGTCGGAGCGGAAGAAGTACGTCTGGTGGAGTGAAGACGAGAAGCAGTGGGTCGGCTACGACATTCCCGACTTCCAGGTGACCAAGCCGCCGAGCTACCGCGGTGTCTGGTCCAGGGGCGGGATGGACGCACTGGACGGCACCGACGCGTTCATCATGAAGCCGGATGGGAAGGCGTGGCTCTTCGCGCCGAGCGGGCTGGTGGACGGTCCGATGCCGACGCACTACGAGCCGTGGGAAGGCCCGGGCGCCAACGCGCTGTACAAGGCGGCGCCGCGGAATCCCGTCGCCAAGCTCTTCAACGTCGTCGGCAACCGCTACATCGATCCGGGCGACGCCGCGTTTCCGATCGTCATCAGCACCTATCGGCTCACCGAGCACCACCTGAGCGGCGTGATGAGCCGCTGGGTGCCGTGGCTCGCCGAGCTGCAGCCGGAGCTGTTCGTCGAGCTGTCGCCGGAGCTGGCGCGCGAGCGCGGCATCGGCAACACCGACTGGGTGACGGTGGCGACGCCGCGCACCGCCATCGAATGCAAGGCGCTGGTCACGCGGCGACTCAAGCCATTCCAGGTGATGGGGCGGACGGTGCACCAGGTCGGCATGCCGTGGCACTGGGGCTATCGCGGCATCGTGACGGGCGCGGTGGTCAACACCCTCGCATCGCTGGTCGGCGACCCCAACGTCACGATTCACGAAGGCAAGGCGTTCATGTGCCAGCTCCACGCCGGCCGCCGCGCCGAGGAGGTGGCGCGCGGACTGCCGGACCGGGCACTGCCGCTGCCGCACGTCGGCCGGCGCGAGCGTCAGGCGGCGGAAGCGATGATCGACCGCGGCATCACGCTGGCCGAGCAGGCGTCGTCGCTCGACGAGCTGGTGGTGAAGGAGCCGGCGCCCTACCTGCCGCTCGACGCGCCGATCGGAGTCTACCATGGCTAAGGGGTTCTACACCGACACCACGGTGTGCATCGGCTGCAAGGCGTGCCAGGTGGCGTGTCACCAGTGGAATGGACTGCCGGCCGAAGAGCCGGGCGAACGCGAGCTCACCGGCGACTCCTACGACAACACCGGCACTCTCAGCGCGCTCAACTGGCGGCACGTGAAGTTCATCGAGCAGATCCCCGAGGACCGGCATCAGAACGGCTTCCTCGACGGCTCGCGGTGGCTCATGATGTCCGACGTCTGCAAGCACTGCGTGCACGCCGGCTGCCTCGAGGTCTGTCCCACCGGCGCCATCATCCGCACCGAGTTCGACTCCGTCTTCATCCAGACCGACGTCTGCAATGGCTGCCGGGCCTGTCTCGCCGCCTGTCCGTTCGGCGTGGTGGACATCGGCTCGGACGGGAAGGCGCACAAGTGCACGCTGTGTTACGACCGGCTGCAGCACGGGATGGAGCCGGCGTGCGCGCAGGCGTGCCCGACCGACTCGATCCGCTTCGGCGAGGTGAGCGAGCTGATGGCGCTGGCCGAGCAGCGCGCGGCCGATCTCGGCGCCCACGGCATCCAGGCGCAGATCTACGGCAAGGACGACATCGTCGGCGGACTCAACTGCTTTTACCTGCTGGTGGACAAGCCGGAGGTGTACGGGCTCCCGGCCAAACCCGAGCTTCCGTCCAGCAACGTCGCGGCGGCATTGGGCGGCAGCGCGGCCACGGCGGCGCTGCTCGCGATCACCGGCGCGGTGAGCTTCCGCAAGCGGCGCATGGACGACATGAGCCGGGACGAATCGGCGCCGGAGGATGAGCCGTGAGCCCGCCGCTCATGGCGCTGCAGTGGGCCGTGAACCCCGGGAGCGGTGTACCGCTTCCGCCGCGGTGGGGCTGGTACGTCATCCTCTACTTCTTCGTCGGCGGGCTCGCCGCCGGCTGCTACGCCATCGCGGCGGCGCTCGATCTCGCCGGCGAGCCGCGCGACCGCGACACGGTCAGGACCGGCTACCTGCTCGCGCTGCCGGGACTGCTGATCTGTACCCTGCTGCTGATCATCGATCTCGGCCGGCCGGAGCGATTCTGGCACATGCTGATCAAGTCGAAGCATGTGCCGGCGCTGCTCCTCAAGTACTGGTCGCCGATCTCGCTCGGCTCCTGGATCCTTGCGGTCTTCGGGCTGTTCGCGTTCGTGGCGTTCGTCGGGGCCGTGGTGGACGCGGGCCGGCTCCGCTGGCGTGCCGCCGAGCGTGCCGTTGCCGGGGTGCGGCGGCTGCCGTCCGGCGTGCGCGTGGCGTGGCTCGCGCTCGGCATCCTCGCCGGATGCGCGCTCGGCGGATACACCGGCGTCCTCCTGGTGGGGACGACGCGCCCGGTGTGGTACAACGCGATCCCGTTGGGCGGGCTCTTCCTCGCCTCGGCGGCGTCCACGTCATACGCGCTCCTGCTGCTGCTTCTGCTCCGGCGCGGGCGCGCCGCCGCCGATCCCGCGCTGGTCAAGCTCTCCGATGCCGACGGCTGGGCCCTCCTCATCGAGCTCGCGCTGGTGGTGCTGCTGCTGCTGATGCTCGGCGCCGTCGCGCGGCCCATCGTCAGCGGCGTGTACGGCGCACTCTTCTGGATCGGTGTAGTCATCGTGGGCCTGGTGCTCCCGCTGCTGCTGCACGTCCGCCACTCCGAGCGGAGTGCGTTTGCCGGCCTGCGCGGCCGCGCGGTGCTCGTGCTCATCGGCGGGCTCGTGCTCCGGTTCGTCGTCGTGATGGCGCCGCAGTGGCCCCGCGTCCCGCCGTGGCACCTGTGACGCGCGCGCCGGCCGGGCTCGTCCTCGCGCTCGCCCTCGCGGCGGTCGGCTCGGCTGCGTGCTCGCCCGAGGCGACGCGCCGGCGGGACGGCGGGCTCGGCGCCGACCCCGGCAACCGCGAGTGGATCGCGGCCAGCCCGGTGGATCCGCGCGCGGCGGACACGACGATGTGGCCCGGCCGCGATCCGGCTCCCGTCGAACGGCTGGCTCGCGGTGATGAGCCGCCGCTGCCCTCACCGGCCGGAAAGACCCGGGGCAGCCCCGCCGAGCGGCGCGCCTTCGAGAACGGCGCGGCGACCGCGCGCCATCCGGAGCAGCGTTGAGCGCGCGCTCGCCGCTCGACGCGGCGGTCGAGCATGCGCCGGCGCTGGCCGGTGCGGCGCGTCTCATCCGCACGCTCGCGGCGGCGCTCGCCGAGCTGCCGGCTACGCTGCCTGACGGCGTGCCGCACCTTCCCGCGGCGGCGATGCGTCTCGCTGCCGGCATCCCGGCGCTCGAGGGCGAACCGCTGCTCGATGACGCCTCGCTTGCGCGGAACGTGGAATTCCTGATGCGAATGCTGGCTCTGGATGGTGCCGCGTCGCTCCGCGAGCGGATCGCCGATGACCAGCTCGCGACGGCCGCACTCCAGGGTGCGTGGCCGACGATCGCGGCGGCGGCCGTGCGCCTCGACTGCGGACCCGACGCGCTGGTCACGCTGTGCGACTTCGCGGCCAGACCGGTACTGCGCGCGGGCCGTACGGCGGTGAGCGCGCTCCTCCGGGAGGCACGCTGGCGGCGGGGCAGCTGTCCGGTGTGCGGCGCGGCGCCGCTTCTCGCCGAGCTCGCCGCCGCGGAGCGGGAGCGTCGGCTCCGCTGCGGGCGCTGCGCGGCGGCGTGGGCGTTCCCGCGGCTTCGCTGCCCCGCGTGCGACGCATCGGAGCACCGCAACTTCCGCTATCTGCACGGCGACGGCGACGGCGACAGCCGCCGGCTGGAGGTGTGCGACGGATGCGGCACCTATCTCAAGTCGGTCGCCGTGCTCGATCCGCTGTCAACCGAGCAGTTGCTGGAGGTGGACCTCGCGACCGCCGCGCTCGACGCTGCGGCGATCGGGCTCGGGCTCAGGCATGCGTGAGATGCAGCGTCACCGCGCGAGCCAGTAGGAGATCTTCACCAGGAAGGTATCGTCGGCACGCTGCCGGAAGAGGTCGCCCAGATCGCCGCCGAAGGACTTGCTACCCTCGACGTTCGCGGTGGCGTCGCGGCCCTGACTCCAGACGAGGAAGAGCGTCGAGCCTGCGCGGTACTCCCACCGGAACACCACGTTCGAGCGGAACTGCTGGACGTTGAAGCCACCGGGATTGCCCGCGACGGCCTGATCAGCGTACGGCTGGTAGCGGGCGGCGTACGCATCCGCGCGCGGCGACGCGAGCTCGCGCACATCGCTGTAGGTGCCCTTCGAGATGAAGGGAGAGGCGTACACCTGGAGCGTCGCGGTCGGTGTGAAGGTGTAGCCGAGCCGCCAGGTGAGGCTCAGCGTCTTCTGGTCGAGATGGGCGAAGGTGTAGTGGCTCGCCCCCGCCGCGTCGGTGAAGGTCCCGAAGTATTGCGTGTCGTTCCGGTTGTGATCGTAGCTCGGGCTCAGTGAGGTGGTGAACCGGCTGGAGATCTTGAGATCCAGCTCGGGCGACACGTTGATCTCGTGCGAGTGTCCCTGGTCCCCGCGGAAGAAGTTGGCCGAGATGGACGGGACCAGCGCCTTCCGGTCGTCGCCCTGAATCGTGATCCAGGGAGAGATGTACGGGTCCTGCCGGATCGCCGGGCCGCCGCGGGCGCAGCGGTCGCAGTACGTCGCCCCCACCTGGCCGATGGTGCCGCCCATATGCAGCCACCAGCGGCTGTTGAACTGAGTGTGCACGTTGGTGTTGAAGGCGCGCTCGGTGGGGAGGCCGGCGTCGCTCCAGTACTCCCAGTTGTTGAAGTTCCAGCGGAGCGACTGGAACACGCCGTTAGGCTTCCGGAACGCCAGCGCCGCCCACGTCGTCCACTCCTGCTGGTCCGCCTGGCGGAGGAAGCCGACGTCGTTGATCTCGAACCCCGGCGAGCGCCGCTGGTACGCGGTCTCGAACTGGAGCCGCTTGCCACCCACCTTCGCGAAGCGCAGCTCCAGGTTGGTTCCGGCCAGCGAAGTGCGCGCCGGGTCGAAGGTCAGCGCGCCGTCCGGCCGCTGATACAGGTGCACCGGGTCCTGCTGGGTGAGCGCGATCGCGCCGGCCGTCCCGGCGACGCGGCTGAAGTCGAGCGATCCGGACACTTCGAACCGCCCGGCGAAGCGGCGCCGCGCATCGATGCCGCCGGTGTACGCGCTCCGCCGGAGATACGGATCGGTGCTGGCGTCGAGCGAGCGGTCCACTCCCGTCAGGATGAACCCGACGCTTCCGTTGCCGTTGTTGTAATCCTGATTGCCCCGGATGACGCCATAGTTGGTCGTGGGCTCGAGCGTGGTGGTGCCGGGGCCGGCGACGTTGTCGGTCACCGCATCGAGGACGCCGAGCGAGAAGCCGCCCGGCAGTCGGCCGGTCACCTTCGCCGCGCCGAGGATCCGCGTCGCGGTGGGAGACGAGTCGTCGCCATACCTGCCCGAGAGCTGCGGCGAGCGTCCGATCCGGCGGGAGTAGAACAGCCCCTCGCCGGTGTTGCAGTCGACGACGACGACGCAGTTCACGTTGTAGGTGAAGAGCCCCTTGCCCTCGACGAAGAACGGCCGCTGCTCGTTGAAGAACGTCTCGAACGCCGTGAGGTTGAGCACCGACGGATCGGCTTCGACCTGGCCGAAGTCGGGGTTCACCGTCGCGTTGAGCAGCAGGTTCGATGCGAAGCGGTACTTGAGGTCGCCGCCGACGGTGAGCTGCTGGTCGCGCGCGAAGTTGGCGGAGGCAGGGCTCTGCACGTTCTTGGTGACTACGTACGGCGTGAGCTCGGCGCGCCCGGGAGCGGCGAGCCCGTCGAGGCCCGTCATCTCGCCGAATTGGGACGGCAGGCCCGACTTCGACGTCCGCCAGAGCGGCCAGGTGACGGTTTCCGTGTAGCGCTCGATCACCCGCCAGATCAGCAGGCCGAAGGTGCCGTTGCTCTTCGCCGAGTAGCGGAGCTGCGACAGGGGAATGCGGTACTCGGCGGTCCATCCGAGCGAATCGATGCGGGTCACCGCGTCCCAGACCGCGTCCCACGCGACGTCCTCGTTGCCGTCGTTGTAGATCGCGTAGTCGGCCTTGACGCCGGCGGGGTTGATCGAAAACTCGTAGCCCGTCCGCCGGTCGTGATAGGGATCGAGCATGAGCGTGATGTAGTCGGACGCGGGCTGCATGTCCCGGCGGGCGAGCAGACTCACGATGCTGTCCGGATGGGGATCGAAGGCGCGGACGAACACGTAGAGATTGTGCGCATCATACGCCACCCGCGCCTCGGTCCGGAGCTTCGGCTGGGCCCCTTCCGTCGGCTGCGCTTCCAGGAAGCCGGTGATGGGCGGCGCGGCCTGCCAGATCGCGTCGTCATCGCGTCCGTCGAGGACTGGCGGGACGGCTGCGCGAGTCGCCTGGACCGTCGTGGCGGTCGGAAGCGGAGGATGCGGGGCCGCGGCCCGCGCCTGGAGCGGAGCGGGGTATGCGGCCTGGGTCTGAAGGAGCAGCAACGCGCCGAGAAATGCCGTCACGTGAGACACCCGCGGGTGGGTTATGAGCCTTGGACAGCCGACCCGCGCACAAGGTTGGATCGGTGAGTCGCCCGGTCGCATCACGGGAATGGACGGGGGCGCGGCTGCGGCCAGGGCCACGGGTCCACGCCGCTGTGCCCCGCGACTCCGCGGATCGCGGCCGCACGCACCTCGGGGTCCTTCGATTCCAGCAGCTCGGTGAGCCGCTCCGATCGCTCTCCTGAATGAATCAGCGCGCGCACCTCGGCCGTGCGCGCGTCGGCGTCCTGCTCGTGCGCGAGCGCGGCGCGGAGCGCCGGTATCGCCGCGCCGTCGCCGATCTGCGACAGCGCCCACGCGGCCTTGAGCCGGAGGTCGGTGTCGCTGTCGCCAAGGGCCGCGATCAGCGCCTTCGGTGCGGTATGCACATCGAGCTGGCCCAGCGCCCACGCCGCGGTGGCGCGCACCTCCGCGCTGCGGTCGGTCGCGAGCAGCTGTCCCAGCGGCTCGGCGGCCGAATCGTCGCCGTGCTCGCCGATCGCCCAGACGGCCGTCTCCCGCACTCCCGCGTCACTGTCACCGCGTGCCGCGGCGAGCAGCGCCGGCGTGGCGGCGTCCGCGTCCAGATCGCCGAGCGCCCACGCACTCATCTCGCGCACCTCTGCGTCCTTGTCGCCGCCGAGCGCCGTGGCGAGCGCCGGGACGGCCTGCTTGGCGTCGAGCTGGCCCAGCGCCCACGCCGCCGTGCGTCGGACCGACGGCACCGCGTCGTCGCGCAGCAATCGCATCAGCGCCGGGACCGCGCTGGTCGAATCGAGCCGGCCGAGCGCCCCCGCCGCCGCATTCCGTACGACCGGAGCGGCGTCGCCGAGCGCGGCGGTCAGCGGGTGCACCGCGCGGCCGTCGCCGATCCGGCCCAGCGCCCAGCTCGCGTTGGCCCTCGTTCCGGTGGATGCATCGCGTACGGCGCGCACCAGCGGATCCACGGCGCTCTTCGGCTCGGTGAGGCCGAGCCCGAGCGCGGCGACGGCGCGCATCGCTGAGTCGGGGGCCGAGAGCCGCTGCACCAGCCCGGCGGTCGCTGCGTCGCTCTCGTCGTTGCCGAGCAGCCGCACTGCCAGCTCGCGCACGCAGGCGTCGGTGGCGGCGAGACTGTCGAGCAGGAACCGGACGTCATTGGCCGAGAGCTCCGCCCGCCGGCCGCCACGCGTGTACGACCGCTCGGGTCGGGCGAGCGGCGGCGCCGGCGCGTCGCTCCACCCGCCCCACCCGTAGTTGCCGACCGCGTTGGCCGCCAGCACGCAGACCGCCGCCGGCGTGCCGTGCGCCGCCGCGAGCAGCGCGTGGATGTCCTGCGCCATGTCGATTCGCGGTCCCCGCGCCACCATCATGGCGAACGAGGCGAGGGCGATGCCGGTGATGCGTAGCATGTCTGCTCCGGTGCTGCGGGTGATGTCCGAACCTATGGTGAAATTTCAGCACCACGGGGCCGACGCAACGGGCGATGCGCGACCACTGCTCGTCACGCAGCGCCCGTCAACCGCCGGCGGCCCGCGTCAGGGAAACGGGCGCGGCTGGGGCCGAGGCCACGGCCAGGGGCCGGATGCTCCACCCCCGGCCAGCTCGGTGACGGCGACCGCCCGGACCGCGGAGTCGGGCGACGTGACCAGCCGCTGGAGCGCGTCCACCGACGCCTCTCCCATCGCGCCGAGCGCCCGGATGAGACCGACCCGCACGTCGTCATCGGTCTCGTGGTGGTACGCGGCGTCGAGCGCGCCGATCGTCGCGGGATCGTGAATGGCGTAGAGCGCCCACGCCGCCGAGAGCCGCACGTCGCGGTCGTGGTCCGAGAGCGCGCCGACGAGGCGGGCCGGCGTGTGGTCCGGACGACACGCGCCGATGGCCCACGCGGCCATCTCCCGCGTGGGCGGGTCGCTGTCGGCCAGCGCGCCGGCGAGCGCCTCGACCGCACTTTCATCTCCGATGGAGCCGAGCGCCCACACGGCGGTGGCGTGTACCTCCGGATTCCGGTCCTGCCGCAGTGCCTTGACCAGCGCCGCGCTCGCGGTTGAGCTCCGCCGCGCGCCCGCGAGTGACCAGGCGGCCATTTCGCGCACCGACCCGTCGGCGTCGCTCGCGATCGCGGCTACGAGCGCGTTCAGCGCGACCTCGTCGTCGGCGTACCGCTTCAATCCCCACGCGGCGACTCGCCGCACCGTGGGATTCGCGTCGGTACGCAAGGTCTTCGCGAGAACCGCCGCACGTTCGTCGTCCGACTGCTGGGATGATCCGGTATCCACCACTTGTTGTGATGCGGCGGGAGCCGCGGCGCGCCTGGCCACCCGGGCCGGCTCCGATCGCACCGGCGCCGGCGGGTGCGCCGCGGTGTCGGCAAAGACGACGCGCGCCTGAGGCCCAGCCGGCGGAGTCAACGATGATGAAGCCGCGCTCGTCGACGGACGCGCCGCCCGCGTAACCGGCGCCGCCGCTCCGACCACGAGCGCGAGTGTGCCGAGCGCGCCGACCAGCGACACCGTCTGGGCGCGGCTCGGCGCCCGGCGGTGCAGCTCCGGGTTGAGGATCGCGAGCATCCGTCCCTCGAACTCCTTGCGGTGCGCCATCGCGAGCGCCACCGACGGTGTGCAGTGGTCGCGGACGCAGGCGACGATGTCCAGCAGATGCTCCGCGTAGTCGCTGGGCCGGGTGCCGAAGACGAGCGCGAAGTCGTCGCAGGCGCGCTCGCTCTCGGCGCGGAGCCGCCGGGCGGCGGTCCACACCAGCGGGTGGAACCAGTAGAGCGCGCAGGCGACGCGGCCGACGGTGTGGCCGATCAGGTCGCGGCGGCGCACGTGCGCGAGCTCGTGGATCAGCACCGCGCTCCGCCGCTCGGCGCTCCACCCGTCGCTCTCGGCGGGGAGCACGATGGTGGAGGCGACGAGGCCGGCGGCGAACGGCATCTTCACTTCGTCACTGCGCAGCAGCCGCGGCACCCTCTCGAGCCCGAGGCGATCGGCGATCTCGTACAGCGGCCGTTGCCAGTTGGCGTCATCGAGCGGCCGCGCGCGGCCGGCGATCCGCCGAACCGACCACGCGCCGTAGCCCAGCCGCACCGCGAGCGTGAACGCGACGAGCGCCCAGACGGCCAGGAGCAGCGTACCCGGACCGGGCAACCCGGCGGCCGGTGAAGGGCGACGGGTCGCTGCGCCGCGTTCAGTCTCCGCCGGGCTGGTGACGGCCGGCGTGACGAGCGGCGGGCGAACCGACGATGCGTCGCTCAAAGGTGTCGCCGGCGGCGGGGCCGCAGGCGCGAAGGCCTCCGGCAGCACGCGAATCGGGAGCGGTCCCCACGCGCCGAGCGCCGGAACGGCGACCAGCCCGGCGAGCGCGACCAGCCAGACCAGGTGCCGTGCGCCGGCCGATGCGCGTTGCATCACGAGAGAAGTACCGAGCGCGGCGAGCAGCACGCCGGTGATCTTCAGCAGCAGGACGAGGACTGTCAGGGCGGCGGCGGGCGTGGTCATCCTGGACCCTACTTCCCGTTCAGCCGCGCACGGCGGATCTTGTCCCGCAGCCGGGCGACCTCGGTTTCGCTCACGTCGGCGTCGGAGAGTCGCAGCAGCGCCGTGACGGCCTGCTCGGTGGATCCCGCGAAGTAGGTGTGGACCACGTGCTCGAGCACGTCGTCGCGCGCCTTGTCGGTCGGGTTGGCGGGGAAGTAGACGTAGCGCGGACCGTCCTCCTTGTGCGCGATCAGCTTCTTCTCGCCGAGGATCCGGAGGATGGAGCGCACCGCGGAGTAGGTGGGCGGATCCCGGAGAGTCTGCATGATCTCGGCGACGGTCGACTCGCCGCGCCGGTGCAGGATCTCCATGACCTGCCGCTCGCGGCGGCTCAGGTCTTCGGTGGACGGGCGCTTGGTCATGGCCACGGCTTCTCGTGCGCGAGAGGGGATCGCATCCGGTCATCCGCCGGTGCGGTGCTGATATTTCAACATCAGCACCGGAAAGTCAAGCCCGGCAGCCGGCCCGGGCAGTCCGCCGCTTGCGCCGGGCGGCGTCGGCGCATATTTATGCAGTATGCAAAACGCACGCGGCCCCCTCGCCCTCGCCTTCTCCGGCGGGCTCGACACGTCCTACTGCGTCCCCCGGCTGGCGGAGCAGGGCTGGGCGGTGCACACCGTCTTCGTCAACACCGGCGGCGCCACGCTCGCGGAGCGGGACGCGATCCGCACCCAGGCGGCGGCGGTCGGGGCGGTGCAGCATCACGAGCTCGATGCCCGCGCCGAGGTGTTCGACCGGTTCGTGCGCTACCTGATCCAGGGCAACGTGCTTCGCGGCGAGGTCTACCCGCTCTCGGTCTCCGCCGAGCGGACCCAGCAGGCCATCTCGGTCGTGGAGCTGGCCCGCGGGATCGGTGCGGCGGCGGTGGCCCACGGCTCCACCGGCGCGGGCAACGACCAGATCCGCTTCGATGTGGCGCTCCGGGTGCTGGCGCCGGAGCTCGCCGTGGTCACCCCCATTCGCGATGAAGGTATCAAGCGGGAGCAGGCCATCGCCTTTCTCACCGCCCGCGGCCTGCCGGTGCCCGCCAAGGCGGGCGCCTATTCCATTAATCGTGGCCTCTGGGGCACCACCTGGGGTGGCGGCTGGACGCACGACACCTGGGCCGGCCCGCCACCCGAGCTGCTCGATCCGCCGCCCGATGCACCCGCGCCCCACGAGATCGTGCTCGCGTGGGAAGGCGGCCTGCCGGTCTCGCTCGACGGCGAGCCCCTGGGCGGCGCCGCGCTGGTGGACGAGCTGGGCGAGCTGGCCGCGCGCTGCGGCATCGGCCGCGGCATTCACGTCGGCGAGACGGCGCTCGGCATCAAGGGGCGCATCGGCTTCGAGGCGGGCTCCGCGCTCATCCTGATCGCGGCCCACCGCGAGCTGGAGAAGCTGGTGCTCACCAGGTGGCAGACGTTCTGGAAGGATCAGCTCGGCCGCTTCTACGGCGATCGGCTGCACGAGGGCCAGTACTTCGATCCGGCGCTCCGTGACATCGAGGCGCTCATCACCAGCTCGCAGCGGAGGGTCGAGGGCGAGACCCGCGTGCGGCTGGCCCCCGGCCGCTTCCAGGTCGTCGGCACGCGCAGCCCGTTCTCGATGATGGATGCGACGGTCGCGACCTACGGCGAGGAGAATCGCCTCTGGAGCGGCGAGGAGGCCCGCGCCTTCGCCCGCATCTCCGCGATTCCGTCGCTGCTGGCCGAGCGCGCGGGCGCGAACGCGCCGGGCGAATGATGCCGGCTCCGCGCCGTCCCGGTGTCCCCCCGTGCCTCTTCGCTTCATGAGCGTAGGAGTATCCCGATGGTCGTGACGACACGTGTGAGACTGGACCGGATCGCGTCGAGCACCCGCAACGCACAGCTCACGCCCGAGGTGATCGTGGGCGACGGCATCGTGGCGGCGGAGGGCTATGTGCTCGCGGTGCGCATCCTCGAGGACAAGTCCACCTACAACACCATCGAGGACCTCTCCGGCCGCATGGTCCCGCTCCGTGCCGGCGACGTGCTGGCCGGCACGCTCGGCACCCGCCGCGCGCTGCGCGGCTACGCCGGGGTCGTGCCTGCGCACATCGCGGCGGGTGACACGCTCGAGGTGCTCAACCTCGGCGGCATCCTCGGTCGCTGCACCTCGGTGAACCCGGACAACGGGGCGCCCTTCCGGGCCGAAGTGCTCGGCGCCATCCTGGCATTTCCCGAGCTGGGCGACCGCGTCGGCCGGCCGGCACATATCCGCGACCGCGCCGTGCCTCCCGCTGACCGGCTGGAGAGCGGCGTGCCGGTGGTCTACGTCGCCGGTACCTGCATGAATGCCGGCAAGACGGTCGCCGCCACCGAGCTGGTGCGCGGCCTCGCGCGCGGCGGGCTCCGCGTCGCCGCGGCCAAGCTCACCGGCGTCTCGCTGATGCGCGACGCGCTCTCGATGGTGGACGCCGGCGCGGTCGCCGCGCTCACCTTCAACGACATCGGCATCGCCAGCACCCACGCCGGCGTCACCGTCACCTCGGCGAAGGGGATCTTCAACCGTCTCGCCCAGGCCAAGCCGGACGTCATCGTCGCCGAGCTGGGCGACGGCATCCTCGGTGAATACGGCGTGCAGGACATCCTGCGCGACCGCGAGCTGGCCGGCATCGGCGCCGCCTTCGTCATGGCCGCGCCGGATCCGGTGGCCTGCTGGGGCGCGGCGGAGCTGATGCGGCGGGAGTACGGACTCGCCATCACCGCGATCACCGGCCCCGCGACCGACAACGAGGTCGGCCTCGTCTACATCAGCGCGTCGCTCGGCCTCGCCGCCCACAACGCGCGGCGCGACGCGGCCGGCCTGGTCGGCGCAGTGCGCGCGGCGCTCGACGGGCGGCGCCGCGAGGAGCGACTCGACGAACGGATCGAGGAGCGGGTTCCGGCATGAAGGCGGTCGTGATCGGCGCGGCGGGCTATGCCGGCGGCGAGCTGCTGCGGCTCCTGCTTCAGCATCCCGACATCGAGCGCGTCGAGGCCACCAGCCGGAGCCAGGCAGGCAAGCCGTTAGGCGACGTGCATCCCGCCGTCGCCGAGCTGACCGATGCCCGCTTCTCCGCCACGGCCCCGGCCGACGCCGCCCGCGGTGCCGACGTCGTCTTCCTGGCACTGGAGCACGGCGAGTCGAGCAAGGTCGCGGGTGACATCCTCGCGCAGGGTCCGGCGCTCGTCGTGGACCTCGCCGCCGACTGCCGCGTCATAGACCAGGCGCTGCATGCGCGCTTCTACGGCCCCCATCCCGCGCCCGACGTCGCGGCGCAGTTCGTCTACGGCCTGGCCGACATCGAGGGCGAGCGGCTCCGGGGCGCCCGTGCGATCGCCGCACCCGGCTGCTTCGCGACGGCGGCGCAGCTCGCGCTCTATCCGCTCGCGCGGCTCGGGCTCGAGACCGCGCCGGCGCTCTTCGCCGTCACCGGCTCGAGCGGCGCCGGCGCCCAGCCGAAGCCGACGACGCACCACCCGGCCCGCGCACACAATCTCTTCGCCTACTCGGTGCTCGGCCATCGCCATGAGGCGGAGATGCTGGGGATGTGGCGCCGCTGGTCGGGCGACGAGCGGGCCGCGGCGCGGCTCATCACCCACTCCGGTCCGTTCGTGCGCGGCATTCACCTGACGCTGCACGCGCGGGTGCCGGCCGGGAGTGCGGCGCGGATCAACGACTGCGTGCGCTCGGCGTATCACGGCCGGCCGTTCGTACGGGTGCTGGACCGGCCGCCCGAGCTCACCCACGTCGTCGGCACCAACTACGCTCACCTGCACGCGGTGGGGTCGGATGAGGGCGACGAGATCGTGGTGCTCGCGGTGATCGACAACCTGGTGAAGGGCGCCGCCGGCCAGGCGCTCCAGGCAATGAACCTGGCGCTCGGCCTGCCGGAGACGGCAGGGCTCCGCGGCGGGAGCGTCTTTCCATGCTGACGACATCCGCGCTGCTGCCGGTGTACGCCCAGTTTCCCATCCGCCCGGTGCGCGGTCGCGGCTCGTGGCTGATCGACGACGAGGGAGCTGAGTGGCTCGATGCCTACGGCGGTCACGCGGTCGCCAGCACCGGGCACTCGCATCCCGACGTGGTGCGCGTCATCGCCGAGCAGGCGGAGCAGCTCCTCTTCTACTCGACCGTCGTGCCGCACCCCAATCGCGAGCGCCTGGCCGAGCGGCTGGCGGCGCTGGCGCCGGATCCGCTCGACCGCGTCTTCTTCGCCAACTCCGGCGCCGAGGCGAACGAGAACGCGCTGCACCTGGCCCGCAAGCGCACCGGGCGTCAGACGATCGTTTCGGTCGCCGGCGGCTGGCACGGCCGCACGGTCGCGACGCTCGCCGTGACCGACGGCGCCAGGTACGAGGCCGGCGCGGTGCGCGCCGGCATGCCGCTCTCGCGCAAAGTCCCGTTCGACGATGTTGACGCGCTCGCCGTCGCCGTGGACGACACGGTTGCCGGCGTGATCGTCGAGCCGGTGCAGGGCATGACCGGCGCGCGCGACTGCGCCCCTGCGTTTCTCCGGGCCGCGCGTGAGATCTGCACCGAGCGCGGCGCCGCCCTGCTGTTCGACGAGGTGCAGTGCGGCGTCGGCCGAACCGGCGCGTTCACCGCTGCCGAGCTGTACGGCGTCGCACCCGACGCGTTGACGCTGGCCAAGGGGCTCGGCTCCGGGCTTCCGATCTCGGCGACGATCGTCGGACCCTTCCTGAGCGAGGGGTTGGCCTCCGGCGACCTCGGCAGCACGTTCGGAGGCGGTCCCGTACCATGCGCCGCGGCGCTCGCGACGCTCGACGTGATCGAGCGCGACGGGCTCATGGCCAACGCGGCGCGCGTCGGCGAGCACCTGGCCCGTGGCGCCCGCGCGCTCGGCGTCCGGCAGGTGCAGGGCCGGGGACTGCTGCTCGGCTTGCGGTTCGACCGGCCGGCGGCGGAGGTGCAGCGCGCGCTCTTCGCCCGGCGGATCCTCACCGGCACGTCGAGCGACCCGGCGGTGCTGCGGCTGCTGCCGCCGCTCTCGTTCTCTCTGCCCGAGGCCGACCTGCTCCTGGCCGGCCTGAAGGAGGTGCTCGCGTGACCACCGACGTAGCGACCAAGCGCGACTTCCTCGCGATGGAGGAGTGGGGCGACGATGGCATCGCCGCGCTGCTCGAGCTCGCGGCGCGGGTGAAGCGCGGCGAGATCAGCGGCGGGCTCGAGAAGAAGGTGATGGCGCTCGTCTTCATGGACCCGAGTCTCCGGACCCGGAGCAGCTTCGAGACGGCGCTCTTCCTCCACGGCGGACACGCGGTGGTGCTGGAGCCGGGGCGCGGCAGCTGGTCGCTCGAAACCGAGCCGGGCGCGGTGATGGACGGCGACAAGGTCGAGCACATCGTGGACGCCGCGCGCGTGCTCGGCCGCTACGCCGACGCGGTCGGCGTCCGCGCCTTTCCGCGCGGCGACGACTGGAGCGTCGCACGCCAGGACCGCGTCATCCGCGACTTCGCGAAGTACTGCGAGAAGCCGGTGGTGAATCTCGAGTCCGCGCGGCGGCATCCGTGTCAGGGCCTGGCCGACGCGCTCACTCTCCAGGAGCACCTCGGCGATCCGCGGGGCAAGCGCTTCGTGCTCACCTGGGCGTGGCATCCGAAGGCGCTGCCGACGGCGGTGCCCGCGAGCGCCGGCATCGCCGCCGCGATGCTCGGCATGGACATCGTCATCGCGCGGCCCGACGGCTACGAGCTGGATCCCGAGGACACCGCGCTCATCCGCAGCATCGCGCGGCGGAACGGCAGCATGGTGACGATCGCCAACGATCCCGACGACTCGCTGGTCGGCGCCGACGCGGTGTACGTCAAGTCGTGGGGCTCGGTGAAGCTGTTCGGACGGCCGGAAGAAGAGGCGGCCGAGCGGGCCGGGCTCCGCGACTGGCGGATGACGCAGCCGCGGCTTCGCAACACCCGCGGCGGGCGCGGCATCGTTCTGCACTGCCTGCCGGTGCGCCGCAACGTGGAGATCGACGACGCGGTGCTCGACGGCCCCAACTCGGTGGTGGTGGACGAAGCGGAGAACCGGCTGCACGTGCAACGCGCCCTCATGCTGGAGCTGCTCAAGTGACGATCGACACGTCGAAGGGAATCGCCGGACTCAAGGGCGCGCTGCGCTACGTGCGCGCCTATCGCGACCAGGTCTTCGTCGTGAAGCTCGGCGGCGAGGTGCTGAGCGAACCGGCGGTGCTCGACCAGGTGTCGGGACAGATCTCGCTGCTCTCGTCACTCGGCATCCGGCTGGTCGTCGTCCATGGTGGCGGACCGCAGGCCACGGCGCTGAGCCGCCGTCTCGGCGACGAGCCCGTGATGGTGGCCGGCCGCCGTCTCACCGACGAGCGCCAGCTCGAGGTCGCGAAGATGGTGTACGCCGGGCAGCTCAACACCGATCTCCTCGCGGCGCTCCGCGAACATCGGGTGCAGGGCGTCGGCCTGAGCGGCGTGGACGCCGACCTGCTCACCGCCCACCGCCGGCCGCCGGTGACCGTGGTGGACGACGCCGGACAGAGCCGCACGGTGGACTACGGCCACGTGGGCGACATCGATCGGGTGGATCCGCACGTGCTGGTCACGCTGATGCAGGCCCGGTTCGTTCCGGTCGTCGCCAGTCTCGCGGGCGACGACGACGGCAACGTCTACAACGTGAACGCCGACACCGTCGCCGAGTCCCTCGCGGTGGCGCTCCGGGCGCAGAAGCTGATCTTCCTCACCAGCGTCGCCGGCGTCCTGCGGGATCGCAGCGACCCTTCGACTCTCGTCACCTTCGCCGATCCGGACGACCTCGCCGGGCTGATGGCGAGTGGCGCGCTGGCCGGCGGCATGCGCCCCAAGGTGGAGGCGTGCATCCGCGCGGCGACCGGCGGCGTCGAGCGCACCCACATCATCGACGGCCGCGCGCCGGACGCTCTGCTGCTCGAGGTGTTCACCGGGGCCGGCTGCGGCACCATGATCGTCGGCCGGAAGGAGAAGGCGACCTATCTCGGCGTCGACCTGGCCGGCTGAGGTCGCGCTGCTGCGCGATCTCGTCGCCGCCCCTTCGGTGAGCGGCAGCGAAGCCGCCGTGGCCGATCTGGTCGAGCGCACCGTGCGCGGCTGGGGGCTCGACGTCGTGTCGGACGCGGCCGGCGTGCGGGTCACGCTCGACAGTGGCCTCCCGGGGCCGACGCTCGCATTCGTGTCGCACCTGGACGTCGTTCCGCCGGGAGACGGCTGGACCCGCGATCCGTGGGCGCCGACGATCAATGGCGACCGGCTCTACGGCCGCGGCTCGGGCGACGCGAAGGCGTCGTGCGCCGCGATGCTCTTCGCCGCGCACGATCTGGCCCGGGCCGGCGGCCCGCCGACCGGGCGGCTCGTCGTGCTGCTCGGCTTCGAGGAAGAGACCAGGCGCACCACGATGCCGGACGCCGTCGCCGCCGCCGCGCCCATCGACGCGGCCATCATCGGCGAGCCGACCGGCCTCGATCTCGCCGTCGCGCAGCGGGGGCTGATGATGGTGGATCTCGTCGCCCGGGGAGACCAGCGCCACGCCGGCTACGCCGCCGGTGAGACGTTCACCAACGCCGCCCTGCGCCTCGCCGAAGATCTCGTGCGGCTTCCGTCGCTGCTCCGGGACCGCGTGCACCCGGTGCTCGGCGTCACCAGCGCGACGCCGACGATGCTCGACGCCGGCATCAGCCGCAACGTCACACCGCCGGTCGCGCGCGCGGTGCTCGACGTGCGGAGCACGCCCGCCTGGAGCCACGCGGAGATCGCCGACGCGCTCCGCGCGTCGCTCGCGAGCGAGGTGGTCGTCACGTCGGAGCGACTGGTGCCATGCGAGACGCCGGCGGGCTCGCGCCTGCTCGACGTCATGTCGCGCGCCCGCCCGTCGGCACGGCACTACGGCAGCCCCACCTGCTCCGACTGGGTCTTCCTGCGCGACCGCGATGCGGTGAAGTGCGGTCCCGGCACCAGTCGCCGCTCACACACCGCGGATGAGTACGTGGATCTGCCCGAAGTCGTCGAGGCGCGCGGCTTCTACGAGATGGTCGCCGCGGAGTACCTCGCATGAGCCCGCGCAGGCGGAACCGGGCCGGCGGGGCGAGCACGCTGTGGACGCCGGTGGCGGGGCTCGATCCGGCGATGCTGGAGTACACTGTCGGCGATGATCGGCTGTGGGATGCGCGGCTGCTTCGGTGGGACGTACTCGGCAGTCTCGGCCACGCCGAGGCGCTGCGCGCGTCGGGCCTCCTCGGCGCGAGCGAGTACGCGGCGCTCCGGGGCGGGCTGCGCGCGGCGCTGCGCGCGGTGGACAGCGGTGAGCTCGCGATCGGCCCGGAGCACGAAGACGCGCACAGCGCGGTCGAGCTCTGGCTCACCGCCCGCCGCCGCGACGCGGGCGAGCGACTGCACACCGCGCGCTCCCGCAACGATCAGGTCGCCTGCGATCTCCGGCTGTACCTCAAGGACCGGTTGCTCGACGTGCAGCTCCTCGCCGGGCTCATGATCGACTCACTGCTCGACTTTGCGGCCGCGCACCGCAACGCGCTCTGGCCGGGTTATACCCACCAGCGCCGCGCCATGCCGTCGTCGGCCGGCGCGTGGGCGGCCGGCCTCGCCGAAGGCCTGCTCGACACCGCCGAGTCGCTGCCGGCGATCTGGGCGCGGCTGGACCGGTCGCCGCTCGGAAGCGCGGCGGGTTACGGCGTGCCGCTGCCGTATCGGCGCGAGGCCGCCGCCCGTGCGCTCGGCTTCGGCGGCATGGATCACGTCGTCACATCGGTGCAGAACGGCCGTGGCAAGCTCGAGGCGGCGGTGCTGTTCTGGTGCAGCCAGCTCGGTCACGATCTCTCGCGACTCTCGGCGGATGTGATTCTGTTTTCGGCGGAGGAGTTCGGCTGGCTGGTGCTGCCGGCGGCATTCGCGACCGGCTCGAGCATCATGCCGCACAAGCGGAATCCCGATCTCTTCGAGCTGACCCGCGCGCGCGCGGCCGCGGTCGAAGGCGATCTCGCGACGGTGCTGGCACTCAAGGCGAAGCTCGCGAGTGGCTATCACCGCGACTTCCAGCTCCTGAAGGAGCCGCTGATCCGCGGCGTGGACCGGACCGCCGCGATGCTCGACGTGCTCTGGCCGATTCTTCCCCGCATCGCGGTGGACCGCGCGCGCGGCCGCGCGGCGCTCACCGGTGGCGCACTCGCGACCGACGAGGTGATGCGGCGGGTGGAGCGAGGCGAGCCGTTCCGCGCGGCCTATCGCGCCGTCGCGGGCGAGCTCAAGTCGGGCGCGACGTTTCCCCCGCCGGCGGGCGCTGATCTGATCGCGCGGCGGAGCTCCGCCGGCGGAGTGGGCAATCTCGGTCTTCCGGCGCTGCGGAGGCGGGCTCGCGCGGTGTCGCGCTGGGAGCGGCGGGAGCGCGCGCGCTTCGAGCGCGCGATGACGCGGCTGGCGGGACGGCGGCGGTGACCGCCGATCGCCGGAAGCGGCATCTCAAGATTCTGGAGCTGGTCTCCACCCGCGCCGTGCACACGCAGGAGGAGCTGGCCGAGGCGCTGGCGGCGGAAGGGTGGGACGTGACGCAGTCGTCGGTGAGCCGCGACATCGCGGCGCTGCGGCTGGCGAAGGTGGACGGCGCCTATCGCCGGCCGACGTCGCGCGCGGCGGCCGATCCCAACAGCGAGCGCATCGCCGAGAGTCTCATCGGTCTCGAGCCGGCGGGGGAAGCGCTGCTGGTGCTGCACACGCCGCCGGGGGAGGCAAACCGGGTCGGCGCCGCGCTCGATCGACTTGCCTGGGCCGACGTGCTGGGCACCATCGCCGGCGACGACACGATCTTCATCGCGGTGAAGGACCACGGCGCGCAGCGGCGCGTGCTGCGGGAGCTCAGGCGGCTGGCGCCGAGCGCCTAGCGCGCCGGCCGACGCTCACGGCGAACAGGCGAAGGCGCTCTGCTTCAGGTTGAACAGCGGCGAAAGCACCGACGTCGCGGTGTACCCGCTGTAGCCGCTCGTGGCGGTCAGCGTGTAGCCACCGGGCTTGTCGATCGCGATGTCGAACGCCGCCGTGCCGTCTGCGCCCGTCGTGACCGTGAGCACCGCCGGGCCCCCATCCGACTTGCAGACGTTGAAGCTCCCGGAATTGCCCGAGACCAGGATGGTGATGCTCACACCGGGGAGCGCCGTCCCTCCCTGTCCCACTGCCTTGATGACGACCGCCGGGCTGAGCGCGCCCGTCCGCCCGTCGCGCGGCGCTCCGAAGAAGCCCGCGGCGCCCTTGGCATCGACCAGCCGGACCGATCCCGCGTCCACGCCGCCGAACGGGCTGAACGAGCCGGTAGAGCCGCCGCCACCGGTCCGAGCCGCCGCCATCGAGGCGTGCAGGATCTCGGGCGACAGCATCCGGCGTCCCGCATCGACGGCGTCCGCCAGCCATCGGAGCGGCCGAGCCGCCGCCGCGGCGACGACCGGCTGCACCGACTCGCAAGGTGGCAGCGAGCTCCAGCCGGCGATGAGCCCGGGATCGCGGAGCAGCGAGATGGCGCTGCCGTGCTGGACCCGGAAGCGGCCGCTCGCGAGATCGGTCGCGCAGAGTGCCACGATGCCATCCGGAGTCGGGACGGTGCTGGTGTTGACCCGGATGGAGAACCAGTCATACGCCGGCCCGACGATCCCCTCGGTGCGGAACTCGCTCTCGCTCCGGGGCCAGCCGTAGATCAGCGCGGTCCCACCGAGCCAGCTCGCGAAATCGCTGCCCGTCGCCAGCGGCGGTCCCGACAGCGCGGAGAACGCACCGTCGCGCGAGAACACCGCGGGCTCCGGCTGGGTGCTGCTCGGGAGCGCCCGCACCTCGAAGGCGCCGTAGGTCTGGAACGCCTTCGCGAACCCCAGGTTGTCGTGATCCGACGCGATCACGTCCATGCACGCCACCAGGCCGGCGGTCAGGTCGGAGCTGGTCTGCGCGCTGCCGATCAGCGCGGCGGCTTTGACGCCGTTGGCCAACTCGTTGAGGATCTGGAACCCGAACGGCGTCGCGGCCGTGCTGTTGCTGGTCCCGTACGCCGTCTGCATCTGCTTGAGGATGGCGAGAACGGTGCTCTGCTGGGTCGAGCCGAAGTCGCTGATGACCAGGGACTTGATCTGCTTGAAGTCGCACTTGCTCGCAGCGGTCGCCGCCTGCATGCTCGGACTGGTCGGAGCCGCGGCGCGGTCGCTGGAGCACGCGGAGGCGAGCGAGATGAGCGTGATCAGCGTCGCAACACCACTAAGACTGCGCATAGAACCGTCCCAACGGATATGAAGATGTCGGTGAGGATACCGAGCGGAATACTTGCGGATTGGAGCGGGGCGCGCAATCCCTTGCGCTAAACTCCTGAGACGAGCGACTTCCAGCGCGGATCGCGGCGGAGGTCGCGAAGCCACCAGGTCTCCTCCTTCGCCAGGTTCACCCGCTCCTGCGGATTCGCCGCGACGTATACGCTCAATTGCCGGAACGCCTCATCGCGATCCCCCAGCATGGTGCGGAGGTAGGCCTCCCACTGCGCCAGGTCGCGGGTCGGATCCACCGATGCATCGGCCCGCGCGCGGAGCGCCACCGCCCGGGCGCTGTCGGCCAGCCCGGCGCGCGCGAGGGCGATGCCCACGAGCATCTCTCCTTCGTGCTGCCGGAATTCGCGCAGGTTCGGCGGGCTCAGCCGGACGTACTCGTCCAGCAGTGACCACGCCTTGGCGACGTCCGGCTTCTGCCCCTTGAGACTCATGACGTAGATCTGGCACTCGGCGAACCGGGGGTCGGCCGGAAACCGGCGCCGCCCCTCGGCACACCATCGGGTCGCCTCGGTGGCGTCGTCGAGGTCGACCGAGCTTGCGGCCAGACGCCAGAGCGTCAGGTTGGCGTTCGTGAGATAGGGGTCCGCCTCGTACGCCCGCAGCGCCGCGAGCTTGCCTTCCGCCGTCTCGCCTTTGCGCAGCAGCAGATGGCTCAGCGACGTCCACGCCGAGGCCTGGTTCGGATTGGCCGCGACGGAGGCGCGAAGATCCTGCTCCGCGTCGGCCAGCAGCTTGGCGCTCGCGGCGGGATCCGGCGCGAGATTCAGCAGCAGCCGCCAGTAGCGCAGCGTGCCGCGAAGCTCCAGCGCGTCCGCGTCGTCGGGCTTGAGCGACAGGGCGTGCTCCGCCTGGGCCATGCCCTTGTCGATCCATTCGGCGTAGTAGGTCTTGTCGAACGACCCCGCCAGACGGGTCCGGCGGTAGGCGAGCCAGCCCCGCTGCGTCACCGGCGCCGCCCAGTTTGGGTCGAGGTCGCTGGCGCGCGCGAACCCCGAGTCGGCGCGAGCGAGCTCGCGGCCGATCGCCGCGGTGTCGCCCGTAGCTATGATCGGCTCGACATCCCGGATCAATCCGTACGCGTTCTGCAGTGCCTGCCATGCCGCCACGCTCCGGGTTTCCGCCCGGCTCTCCGTCAGCTCGACCTCCTGCCCGAGCTGGCGCCGGAGGAAGATCGCGACCTCCTTCGTCAGATCGTCCTGCAGCGCGAAGAGCTCGGCGCGCGGGCGGCTCAGCGTCTTGCTGCCGATCTCGGTGCCGCTCTGCGCCGCAATGAGCGAGACGGTGACGCGCAGGCTGTCACCCGACTCCGCCAGCGTGCCCTGCACCAGGGTCCCGACCTTGAGCGCGCGCGCCAGACTGTCGGGCGCGACGTCCTTGCGGCGGAAGGGACGCACGCCGTTGGCCGAGATCACCTGCAGCGGCTTGACCGTGCTGAGCTCGTGGATCAGCGACTCGGTCAGGCCGTCCGCCACGTTGGTGAGCGAATCGCTGCCGCCGCGCTGGTCGAAGTACAGCACCGCGATATGCCGCGGGTCGGCCGCGTCGGCGGCGGCTCCGGCCCGCGAGCGCTGCCATGCGCGCCAGCCGAGAGCGGCCCCGGCCGCGGCGACGACGATGAGCGGCGCCGCCACCCACGCCCACGGCACCCGCCGGCGGCGGCTCTGCCGGCGGATCGCCACGGTCTCCGCGGTGGGCATGCGGCGCGCCCCCGTGGCCCGGGAGACGCGGCGTGCGGCGATGCGGGCCGAGCTCCGGCGCGCGGCGGGCCCGAGGTCGGCGGCCGCGAGGGCGTCGGCGAAGTCGCGCACCGTCGGGTACCGGTCGGCCGGCGTCTTCTCGAGGGCGCGCATGATGGCATCCTCGATCTCGTCCGGCACCGACTGCCGCACCACCTGGAGACTCGGCACCGCCTCCATCGAATGCCGGGCGAGGATCGCCATCGCGTTCGGCCCGGTGAACGGCGGCTGCCCGATCAGCAGCTCGTACAGCATGCAGCCGAGGCTGTAGAGATCGCTCCGTCCGTCCACGTGGTCGAGGCCGAGCGCCTGCTCCGGGCTCATGTAGATCGGGGTGCCGATGGACATCCCGGTTTCGGTGAGCCGCTCGCCCTTGGCCTGGGAGACCGCCCGCGCGATGCCGAAGTCGGCCACCAGCGCGCGGCCGTCCTGCATCATGATGTTCTCGGGCTTGATGTCGCGATGGACGATGTCGCGCGCGTGGGCGTACTGCAGCGCGTCGGCGACCTCGCAGGTGATCGCGATCGCCTCTTCGATGCCGAGCTGCTGCTCGCGATCCAGCCGCTGGCGCAGCGACTCGCCTTCGACGAAGGGCATGACGTAGTAGAGAAGGCCGCCGGCCTCGCCCGAGTCGTACAACGGCAGAATGTTGGGGTGCTGGAGCTTCGCGGCGACCCGGATTTCGCGGAGGAAGCGCTCGCCGCCGATCGACGCGCCGAGCTCGGGACGGAGCACCTTGATGGCCACGGTGCGCTCGTGCCGCACATCCTGAGCGCGGTACACCGTCGCCATGCCGCCCTCGCCGATCAGCAGCTCCACCATGTAGCGATCGGCCAGCGCGGCGCGGAGCCCGTCCAGCGGGTCGCTCGCCGGCGCGGCAGCGGGCGGGCCACTCATCGGCTTCGGCGGGGTCCTTTCACAGCCGCTCGGGCGTCGGGCGTCCGGCTTCTGCCGCCATTGCGCTCGCCGGCTCCGACGCGTGCGAGGTCAGCGCCTCCCGCATCGCGGCCGCCGTAGGCCAGCGCTCCTCCGGCTGCTTGGCCAGCGCGCGGGCGATGACCGCCGCGACCGATGCGGGCACCGCGGGCCGCAGCTCGTGCAGGTTGGGGGGCGGCTCGGTGAGGTGCAGCTGGAGCACCACCGCCTCGCTGCGGTTGTTGAACGGCGGCCGTCCGGCCAGCGACTCGAACAGCACGCAGCCGACCGAATAGATGTCGCCCCGGTGGTCGGGGGCCTGCATGGCGTTGATCTGCTCGGGGCTCATGTACTGCGAGGTCCCCACCGCGATGCCCGATCGGGTCAGCCGGTCCGCCGCCGATGCGTCGATCGCGCGGGCGATCCCGAAGTCCACCAGCACCGCTCCCTGGCGCGAGATCAGGATGTTCTCCGGCTTGACGTCCCGGTGCACCACGCCGCGGGCGTGGGCGTGGTCCAGCGCCGCAAGGAGGTCGTCGGCGACGCGCAACGCGTCCGGCAGCGTGAGCTGGCGGGTGCGGTCGAGCACCTGGCGCAGCGTCGGCCCCTCCACGTAGGGCATGACGTAGTAGACCAGCCAGTCCTTCTCGCCCGAGTCGAGCAGGCGGGCGATGTTGGGATGGTCGAGCTGGGTGGCGAGGCGGATTTCGCGGAGAAAGCGGTCGGCCGTGGTGCTGACCTGAAGCTCGGGGTGGAGAATCTTGAGGGCGACGGCGCGGCCCTCGGGATCCTGGGCGGAGAAGACCCTCGCGGCCCCGCCGCGCCCGATCTCCCGGTCGACCCGATAGCGGTCGCCGAGCGCGTTGCGCACCAGCGTGAGGAGGTCCCGAGCCATTGATGGATCCGCGAAGGAGGAGCCGTGCCGACACTCTATGGTGGGCACCCGGGCGCCGTCGCGCAATGGGAAGCTTCCGCAAGCTTTTTTTCAGAGCGACGGCGCCGGTGCGGTGAGCGGCCGGGCCTCCCGGCCGTAGCGCACCGCGGTCATCTCGGCCAGGATCGCGAGCGCCGTCTCCGCGGGGTCGCGGCCGCCCAGGTCCAGGCCGATCGGTCCGCGCAGGCGGGCGATTTCCTCTTCGCTGAATCCCTCCGCCCGAAGCTTGGCCCGCCGCTCCGCCTGCGTCTTCTTCGAGCCGATCGCGCCGACGTAGGCCGCGGGCGAGCGGAGTGCCACATGCAGCGCGGGCTCGTCGAACTTGGGGTCGTGCGACAGGATGCAGACGTACGTGGCCCGGTCGATGCCGACCCGCTGGAATGCATCGGCCGGCCAGCCGAGGACCAGCTCGTCGGCGTCGGGGAAGCGGTCGCGGGTGATGAACGCCTGCCGCCCATCGGCCACGACGGTGCGATAGCCGAGCCGTCGCGCGAGCGGGATCAGCGCCTGCGCGATATGCACGCCGCCGAAGACGAGCAGCGTCGGCCGGCGAGGGAATACCTCGAGGAAAACCGGAAGCGCGCCGTCCGGCGTGGGGACCTCCACCGTACGGCTGAGCTGACCCCGAAGCGCCGCGAGCGCCGCATCGCGCACCGCGTCGCGTGCGGCGACGAGTGGCGCCGCGTCGCCGCCGGGCGGCGGGAACGGAGCATCCACCCGGCCGTCCTCATGCACCAGCAGCGCCGCGCCGGTGCCCGGCCCCGCGAGTGCCGTGGCGAGCACGGCCCCGCCTTGGTGCGCCGCGGTCAGGATCTCGGGCCGGACCGACGGCTCGATCAGGACCTTGATCGTCCCCCCGCACGCGAGGCCGACTTCCCACGCGCGTTCGTGGCTCACGCCGAAGGAAACCAGCTTGGCGCTGCCGCGCGTTATGGCGGCGGCGATCTCATCCGCCGTCGCCGTCTCCACGCACCCGCCCGAGACCGACCCCGCCATCCGGCCGTCCGCCGTCGCGACCAGCACGGAGCCTTCCGGCCGCGGCGCCGATCCCCAGACGCTGGTGACCACCGCCCGGCCGACCGGCGACCCCGTCGCCGCAAGTCGCGCATACTCCCCGAGTAACTCTCGCATAGCCGATAACCTAGTAGCAATCCGCCGTCGTGCCACACCCGAAACAACATGCAGCCTCGACGTGCATGCGGAGCACCGTGCGCCGGCACCCGCACCGGAGCCCACCACCGCTACTCAGCCTCGGCTACAGCTCGCCGAGCCGCTCACCGAGCTCGAGGAGACTGGCCACGGTAGCGCAGGGGACCAGTGCATCCGCATACGGAAGCGCAGCCCGGAGTCCGGCCGCGGTCGGCTCGAACCCCGGCCGGCTGGCCAGCGGATCGAGCCACAGCAGCCGATGGCAGCTCCGTCTGAGCGTCGCCATTTCCCGAGCGAGCAGCCCCGGATCCCCGCGCTCCCAGCCGTCCGAGACCACCAGCACCACGGCGCCGCTCCGGATCGTGCGCTGCACCCAGCGACGGTTCAGCTCGCGCAGGCTCTCGCCGATGCGGGTACCGCCGTTCCAGTCCACCACCTTGTCGGCGACCTGCCGGAGCGCCGCGTTGGCGCTCCGCTGCCGGAGCTGGCGGGTGATACGGGTCAGTCGCGTGCCGAAGGCGAACACCTCGACCGGCGCGCCGCTCCGCTGCAGCGCGTGGGCGAAGCGGAGCAGGAACCGGCTGTAGCGCTCCATCGAGCCGCTGATGTCGCACACCAGCACGACGGGCCGTGCCCGCGTCGCCCGGTCGAGCCAGCGCCATCGCAGCACCTCGCCGCCGCTTGCGAGCGCGCCGCGGAGCATCCGCCGCGCAGCGGGACGCGCGCCGCCGGCCGCGAGCGCCGGCCGCCGCGCCCGCCGCCGCGGGAGTCGCGGGCGCAGCTCCGCGAGCATCGCTTCCGCGTCGCGTGCTTCGGCCGGCGTGAGATCGGCGAAGTCGGCGTGGCGCAGCTCCTCCCGCAGGCCGGCGGACCGCGGGTCCATCGGAGTGAGGAGCCGGAGCTCGTCCGGTCCGGTGAGTCCGTCGTCCGTCTCCATGCCGCCCGGCCGCCCCGCGTCCTGCCGGATCCGCGGCAGCCGCGCGCTCAGCTCCGCTGCGGTGGCCCGGCGGCGCCAGAACAGCTCGAACGCTGCGTCGCACAGCGGCCGCTCTTCGCGCCGCCGGGTGAACACGGCACGCGCGGCGGTCCTGATGTCGCGCTTGCGGGCGATGCCGAGCAGGGTCAGCGCGCGGGCGAAGTCGCGGGTGCGGGCCGGGTCGGCCGGAAGCCCGGCGCGCCGGAGCAGCCGCCCGAACCCCACGACGTGCTCGGCGAGCAGGGCACCGTCCACCTGCTCCTCGGGCGGCGCGTCTACCATCGCTATCGCGCCGCGCCCAGCTCGGTCAGGATCCCGCGTGCGCCGCCGTTCCGCATCATCGCGACGTCCTCCTGGTACTTGAGGAGCGCGCCCAGCGTCTGCTCGACGACTTCCGGCGCCAGCCGCTCGGTGCCTAACGCGACGAGCGCCGCGGCCCAGTCGAGCGTCTCGGCGATGCCGGGCACCTTGGTGAGGTCCGCCGTGCGAAGCCGCTGCACGAACCCGACGACCTCCCGGCCGAGCGTCGCGGCCACACCCGGGAGCCGCGCAAGCAGGATGGTGAGCTCGCGCTCCGCCGTGGGATAGTCGATCCACTGGTACAGGCAGCGCCGCTTGAGCGCGTCATGGACCTCCCGGGTACGGTTGCTCGTCAGCACCACGCGGGGCGGTCGCTCGGCGCGCACCGTGCCGATCTCCGGAATCGTCACCGCGAAGTCGCTCAGGATCTCCAGCAGGTAGGCCTCGAACTCCTCGTCGGCGCGGTCCACTTCGTCGATCAGGAGGACCGGCGGCGTCCGGCTCGCGTTGTCGAGGGCGCGGAGCAGGGGGCGCCGGATGAGAAACTCCTCGCTGAAGATGTCGCGCGTCGCCGCCTGCTTCGCTTCACCTCGCGCTTCGAGCAGGCGGATCTCGAGCATCTGCCGCGGGTAGTCCCATTCATAGACCGCGGTCGCCGCGTCGAGTCCCTCATAGCACTGGAGCCGGATCAGTTCGGCGCCGAGCGCGCCGGCGAGCGCGTGCGCGACGGCGGTCTTGCCGACGCCCGCTTCTCCTTCGAGCAGGAGCGGGCGGCCGAGCGCGAGCGAGAGGAAGACCGACGTCGCGAGGTCGCGGTCGGCGACGTAGCCTTCCCGCGCGAACGCGGCGGCGACGTCGTCGATCGAGCCGAGCGCCGTCATGCTGACTCCGGCGCGGGGCGCTCCGCGGACGGAACATGGCGTGCGGGCACCGTCAGCCGCCCTGGCTCACCCGGCGCGCGAAGTCGGTCCAGAACTGCTCGGTGAGCTTGCGGGCGGTGCCTTCCATCAGCCGGGCGCCGACGCTCGCGACCGTACCGCTCACCTCGCTGTCGGCGCTCCAGCCCAACCGGGTGCGATCGCCTGCGAGCTCCTCGAGCGTGAGCGAGGACGTGACGTCCACCGCCGAGCCCGGCGCCTTGCCGCGCGCGCGCATCTTGGCGGCCGCCGGCTCCTGCACGTCGAACAGCGTGACGTCGAGCGCGAACCGCACCTTGATGGCACCGACTCCGAACGCGCTCACCACCTTGAAGTGCGAGTCGTCGATCTGCTGCACCGATTCGACGCCCGGCGCCGACTGAGCCACGAAGTCCGGGTCCATGAGCTTGCGCCACACCTCGGCGCGGGCAGCGCTGATCTCGGGGGCGCCGGAAAAGTGCAGTCGCATCTAGCGGGAGTCCTCGAGGGTCGCGAGGTCGGAGGGTGTATCGATGTCGGGATTCGCTCCCGGGCGTTCGACGTACGTCGTCGTCAGGCGGCCGCTCGCGAGCAGCGAGCCGAAGCCGGCGTCCGCCTCGAGCGTGGAGGCGAGCGGCCAGGCGGCGCGATCGAGCAGCAGCGGGTGACCGGGTGCGTCGGGGGCATCGGCGTAGCGCGACCGGATCATGTGACCGCCGCGGCTCCGCCAGGCGGCAACCAGCGCGGCGATCGCCTCGGGGGTCGTTTCCGGCTGATCGCCCAGCAGCACGACGACGGCAGCAGGTCCGTCCGTCGGCACCAGCGACGCAGCACGCGCGATTCCCAGTCGCACCGAGCGGCCGAGCCCGGCGGCGGGATCGTCGTTCTCGACCGCTTCGGCCCCGGCGGCGCGCACCATCGCGACCAGCGCGGCCGCGCCGGCCGGCACGACCGCCAGCACCCGCTCCACGGTGCCGGCAGCGCGCGCGCGCCCGGCGGAGTCGAGGACGTGCGCGAGGAGCGGCCGGGCGCGGAGCGGAGCGAGCAGCTTGTCGCCGCCGAAGCGGGTGCCGCGTCCGGCGGCGAGGATCAGCGCGACGGCGTGCGTGTGCGTGCCCTATCGTGCCCGCGCCAGTGCAGCGTCGAGCGCGCGGCGCACCGCGACGGCGGTGAGGTGCCGGCGATACTCCGCCGGCGCGTGAATGTCGCCCTGGATCTCGATGCCGGCCGCGGCCTCGGCGGCGACCTTGTCGAGCACCTCGGGCTCCGCCTTGGTGCCGACGAGCTGCCGGGTGGACTCGACGCGGTGCGCCACGTCGCCCAGCCCGGTGAGCGCGACCTCGACGTGGCTCACCGTCTTCCGCGTCCGTGCGACGATCGCGGCCGCGGCGACGATCGCGTAACCCGACGCCGCCTGCGCGAAGCTCACGTACGCCGAGCCCGCACCCCTGGGACTCGGCGGGAGGATGATGTCGGTCAGCAGCTCGTCCTCCACGAGCGCGGTGGTGAACGCGCCCTGGAAGAAGTCGCGCGCCTCGATGGCGCGCTTCCCCCGCTTGCTGCGTACGTTGATCAGCGCGTCGAGCACGATCAGCACCGCCGGCATGTCGCTCGCCGGATCGGCGTGGGCGACGGCGCCGCCGATGGTGCCGCGGTTGCGGACCTGCAGGTCGCCGATCGTCCGGCACACCTCGCCGATCAGTGGAAAGCGCTCGCGCAGGATGTCGCTCTCCATCAGCTCGCGGTAGGTGGTGCCCGCGCCGATCCGCGCGCCGCGGCGGTACTCGCTCACGCCCCTCAGCTCGGCGATGTGCGCGATATCCAGCAGGCGCGCCGGCTGCGCCAGGCGGAACTTGAGCATCGGAATCAGGCTGTGCCCGCCTGCGACGAGCTTGGTGCCGTCCTTCGCGGCGAGCGCGTTGAGCACCTCGCGGAGCGAGCCGGCGCGGGCGTACTCGAAGCTGGCTGGAATCATCAGTGCGCTCCCTTCCCATTACCCGCGCCCGACGCTTTCGCCGCCTGGATCGCGGCCCACACCCGCGCCGGCGTCAGCGGCTTGTCGATGTGACTGATGCCGAACGGCTGGAGCGCGTCCACCACCGCGTTCACCACCGCCGCGGCCGAGGCGATCGTGCCCGCTTCCCCGCAGCCCTTCACGCCTAACGGGTTCACCGGAGATGGTGTCACCGTGTGGTCGGTTTCGATGTGCGGCATCTGACTCGCCTTCGGCACCGCGTAGTCCATCATGGTGCCGGTGAGGAGCTGGCCGCTCTCGTCGTAGATCGCGATCTCCTGGAGCGCCTCGCCCAGGCCCTGCACCACGCCGCCGTGGATCTGGCCCTGCACGATCATCGGGTTGATCTGCGGACCACAGTCGTCCACCGCGATGTAGCGCTGCACGTCCACCTTGCCGGTGTCGGCGTCGACTTCGACCAGACAGATGTGAGTGCCGAACGGGTAGACGAAGTTGGTCGGATCGAAGAACGCCGTCGCCTCGAGCCCGGGCTCCACGCCCGGCGGCATGTTCCAGCCGACGTTGGCCGCGAGCGCCAGCTCGCCGAACGCCCGGGCCGACTGCGGCGAGCCCTTCACCGCGAATTTCCCGTCCTTCCACTCGAGATCCGCCTCGTTCGCCTCCAGCAGATGCGCGGCGATCTTCTTTGCCTTCTCCTTGACCCGCTCTGCCGCGACCTTGACCGCCGAGCCGCACACCGCGGTGGAGCGGCTGCCGTAGGTGCCCCAGCCCTGCGGCGTGTTGTCGGTGTCGCCGTGGACGATTTCGACGGTCTCGACCGGGATGCCGAATTCCTCCGCGACGATCTGCGCGAAGGTCGTCTCCTCGCCCTGGCCGTGCGGGCTCGCGCCGATGTACACCCGCACCATGCCGGTGGGGTAGACCCGCACGATCGCCGAGTCGTACAGCCCGCCGCCGAAGCCGACCGCGCCCGCCACCTGTGACGGCCCCAGCCCGCAGATCTCGATGTAGCTCACCAGGCCGATGCCGCGGTACTTCCCGTCCTTCCACCCGGCCTGCTGCTCTTCGCGGAACCGCTTGTAGTCGATCTTCTCCAGCGCGCGGTCGAGCGCAGCCTCGTAGTTGCCCGAGTCGTAGATCAGACCGGTCGCGACGGTGTAGGGGAACTTGTCCTTCGGGATGAAGTTCTTCCGGCGCACGTCGACCGGATCGAGGTGCGCCGCGCGGGCAAACGTGTCCACCAGCCGCTCGACCAGATACGCCGCCTCCGGCCGCCCCGCGCCGCGGTAGGCGTCCACCGGGGCCCCCGAGGTGTACACGCCGTACACCGTACCCTCGATGTTCGGGATGGTGTACGCGCCGGAGTACACCAGCCCGTGCAGAATCGTCGGGATGCCCGGTGCTGCGGTCGAGGCGTACGCGCCGAGGCCGGCGTAGACCCTGGTGCGGAGCCCGGTGATGCGTCCGTCCCGGGTACCGCACATCTCGACGTGCTCGATGTGATCGCGGCCATGGATGGTGACCTTGTAGTTCTCGGAGCGGTCCTCGGTCCACTTCACCGGCCGGCCCAGGTCCATCGCCGCGAGGCTCACCATCGCCTCGTCGGGGTATGCCGGGATCTTGCTGCCGAACCCGCCGCCCACCTCGGGCGCGATGACGCGGATCCGGTGCTCCGGCAGCTTGAGCATCACCGAGCAGAGGAACCGATGGATGTGCGGGTTCTGGCTCGTCACCCACAGCGTGAGCTGGCCGCTCCCGCCGTTGTAGCTGGCGACGGCGGCGCGTGGCTCCATCGCCGTCGGCAGGAGCCGCTGCTGCACGATGCGAAGCTGCACCTTCACCTCGGCCCGCTCGAAGGCGCCGGCTGCGTCGCCGCCGGCCACCACCCACTTGAACGCGATGTTGTTCGGCACGTCGGCGTGGAACTGCGGTGCGCCGGCCTGGGCCGCCTTCTCCGGGTCCACCTCGGCCGGGAGCGGATCGTAGTCCACGTCGATCAGGTCGACGGCGTCGCGCGCCTGCGCGCGGGTCTCGGCCACGACCATGGCGACGCCGTCGCCGGCGTAGCGCACCGTGTCGCAGGCGAGCAGGTGATGGTGCGGGATCTTGAGCTCGCAGTTGGGCACGTTCCACGCGCACGGCACCGGCACCGCCTTGTCCTTCACGTCGTTTCCGGTGTAGACGGCGATGACGCCCGGAGCCTGCCGCGCGGCGCTCACGTCGACGCGGGTGATCTTCGCATGGGCATAGGGACTGCGCAGGAACGCGGCGTACGTCATCCCGGGCAGCTTGACATCGTCGGTGTAGGTGGCGCTGCCGGTGATGAGCCGCGGGTCTTCGCGGCGCTTGATGGCGGAGCCGAAGATGGTGGGCATGGTGGGCTCCGGCTCAGGCGGCCGCGCCGGCGCTCCGGCCGGCGCGCACGGTAGCGGCTGCATCCTTGATCGCGGCGACGATGTTCACGTACCCGGTGCAGCGGCACAGGTTGCCCTCGAGGGCATGGCGGATCTCGTCGTCGCTGGGGTCGGGGTTCCGCTGGAGCAGATCGGCGGCGGTCATGATCATGCCCGGCGTGCAGAAGCCGCATTGGAGTCCGTGCTTCTCCCAGAACGACTGCTGCAGCGGGTGCAGCGCGTCGGCGCGACCCATGCCTTCGATCGTGGTGATCGGGCTCCCTTCGGCCTGCACCGCGAGCACGGTGCAGCTCTTCACCGCGCGGCCGTCGATCAGCACGGTGCAGGCGCCGCACTGGCTGGTGTCGCAGCCGATGTGGGTGCCGGTGAGGTTGAGCTCGTCGCGCAGCACGTGCACCAGCAGCGCGCGCGGCTCGACCCGCACCGATCGCTCGGCGCCATTGACGGACAGGGTGACGGAACGCTGCATGGGTGGAGCTCTCCTTGGGCGGGCGGACGACCGGCGTGCTCGGCTATGCTATGTCTCTCCCGGGAAGTGGTCAAGACGCGGCGTGTGCCGCTCTTGACCGTTGGGCGCCGCGCTGCGTAACCTGTTAGCCCCGCCGTGCACCATCGGATCGGTCCCGCCTTTGGGGTGTAGCTCAATCGGCAGAGCGCCCGGCTGTTAACCGGGAGGTTGCTGGTTCGACCCCAGCCGCCCCAGTCTTCCCATCGTCTTATCATTGCTGCATGACTACCATCGCGTTTCTCGGACTCGGCAGCATGGGCGCGCCGATGGCGCGCAACCTCGTCGCGGCGGGCCACGCCGTGCGCGTGTGGAACCGCACGCCGGAGCGCGCCCGCCAGGTGCCTGGCGCCCAGCCGGCCCCGACACCTGCATCGGCCGCGCAGAATGCCGACCTCGCGGTCACCATGCTCGCGGATGACCGCGCGGTCGAGGGCGTCACCTTCGGCCCCGAAGGTCTGCTGCGCACGCTCCCGCCCAATGCCATCCACGTCGGCATGAGCACCATCAGCGTGGCGCTCGCCGAGCGACTCACCGGCGCGCACGAGGCGGTGAGCCGGCGCTTCGTCGCGGCGCCCGTCTTCGGCCGGCCGGAAGCGGCGGAGCAGCGGATGCTCTGGATCGTGCCCGGCGGCAGCGAGGACGACATCGCCCGGGCGGCGCCGCTCTTCGAGGCCGTGGGCCGCGGCAGCTTCCCGATGGCGACGCCGGCCCAGGCGGCGCTCGCCAAGATCCTCGGTAACTTCATGATCGCGGCGACCTGCGAGTCGCTGGCCGAAGCGTTGGCCCTGGCCGAGCGTGCGGGCCTCGAGCCGGAGCGGCTGGTGGCGATGCTCACCGGTACGCTCTTCGGCAGCCCCATCGTGCAGGCGTATGGCGGGCGGATCGCTCGCACCGAGTTCCAGCCGGCCGGCTTCACGGTGCCGCTCGGACTCAAGGACGTCGGCCTGGCGCTCGAGGCCGGCGCCGCGCACCAGGTCCCGCTGCCGCTCGCGAGTCTGCTGCGCGATCACCTGCTCGCCGCGCTCGCCCGGGGCCGCGCCGACTGGGACTGGTCCGCGCTCGCGAGCGTGGTCCGGGAAGGCGCCGGCCTGGCGCCGACGCGCAATGGGACGGCGCGGGCCTGAATCCGGGCCCGGCGGGGCGCGCCCGCCGCGGGCCGCCCTTGTTTGCCACTCCGCCCCCGCTCAGGTTTGAGCCGTGCGGATCGCGCTCTTCTCCGAGGTCGACTGGCCGATGGTGAGCGGCGTCGGCGTCACCCGCGTGCGCCTGGTCGACGGCCTCCAGGCGCGGGGCCACGAGGTCCGCGTCTACTCCGCCAGCTACGCCCTGCCCGATGGCGAGGCCGAGCGCCCCGAAGCGCACCGCTCCCCCAGCATCCCGCTGTTCCTCTACCCCGATGTCCAGTGGGCGTTCCCACGGCTCCGCGACGTGATGGACGACGCGGTCCGCTTCCGCCCCGACGTCATCCACGTCGCCACCGAGTTCTCGATGGGCCTCGCCGGCCTCAAGGTCGCGCGGCAGCTTCGCGTCCCGCTGATCGCCTCGGCCCACACCGACTACGAGCGTTACGCCGGTCGCTACGGCATGGAGTGGCTGCTGCGGTGGGGCTGGCGCTATCTCCGCTGGTTCTACGGTCAGGCCGGGCGGGTGCTCTGTCCGTCGCGCATCTACGAGGAGCACCTGCACCGGCGCGGCATCCTGCACACCGGCGTCTGGGGGCGCGGGGTCGATCCCCGCGAGTTCGGCCCCCGCTTCCGGAGCGAAGCGTACCGCGCGTCGCTCGGCCTCGAGCCGGATGACCTGCTGGTGAGCTACATCGGCCGGCTGGCGCGGGAGAAGAACCTCGATCTGCTGGTGGACGGCTGGCAGGAGCTCCGGGCCCGCCACCCTCGCGCGCGGCTGTTGCTGGTCGGCCGCGGGCCGCTGGAGGAGGAGCTCCGCCGGAGCGGGATCCCCGGCGTCCACGTGCCCGGTCTCATGCGCGGTGCCGCGCTCGCGGCGGCGTACGCGTCGTCCGACGTCTTTGCCTTTCCCTCGACGACCGAGACGTTCGGCAACTCGCTGCTCGAGGCGATGGCGTCGGGGCTGCCGTGTCTCGTCGCGGCGTCGGGCGGCGTGCTGGAGTTCGCCCGGCATGGCGAGAACGCTTGGCTGGTGGCGCCCAATCGGCGGGGCGCGCTGCTCGAGGGTCTCGGGCGACTGCTGGACGACGCGGCGCTCCGGCGCGCGCTCTCGCATGGCGCGCTCGTCACCGCCGCCTCGCGCGGGTGGGACGTGATCTACGATCGGCTGTTGCAGGACTACGAGATGGTGATCGCCCGCCGCCGCGGGGCGCGGGCGGCGTAGCTCAGCGAAGCAGCAGGTACGCCATGGCCGCGATCATCGCCGCCGCCGGCATCGTCATCACCCACGCCCACACGATCCGTCCCGCCACGCCCCAGCGCACCGCCGAGAGCCGCCGGCTGGCGCCGACGCCGACGATGGCACCGGTGATGGTGTGCGTCGTGCTCACCGGCACGCCCCAGTGCGACGCGATCAGCACCGTGATGCCGCCCGCCGTCTCGGCGCAGAAGCCGCCGAACGGCGTGAGCTTGGTGATCCGCGTCCCCATCGTCTTCACGATGCGCCAGCCGCCCAGCGAGGTGCCGAGCGCGATGGCGCTGTAGGCGGCCATCTCGACCCAGAGCGGGATCCGGTCGGCGTTAGGCAGGTACAGATGGCGCAGCCAGTTGGGCTGTACCGCGAAAAGCGCGTTGCTCGACGCCAGCAGGCCCACGATGATGCCCATCGTCTTCTGCGCGTCGTTGGCGCCGTGGGAGAGCGAATAGAGTGCGGCGGAGAGCAGCTGCAGCTTGCGGAAGAGGCGGTCCACCCTGGCCGGCCGCTGGCGGCGCAGCGCCCACGACAGGCCGACCGTCAGCGCCAGCGCCAGCGCCAGTCCGAGCATCGGCGACACCACGATGAACAGCACCGGCTTGATCCAGCCGCCGAGCTGCAGCGCGTCGAACCCGGCCTTCGCCACCGCCGCCCCGCCGTAGCCGCCGAGCAGCGCGTGCGACGACGACGTCGGCAGGCCGAAGTACCAGGTGATGAGATTCCAGATGATGGCGCCGAGCAGCCCGGCGAACACCACGTTGGGCTCGACCACCGACGGGTCGATCAGCCCCTTGCTGATGGTCCGGGCGACCGCGGTGCCGACGGTGAATGCCGCGACGAAATTGAAGAACGCCGCCCACACCACCGCGACGCCGGGCGAGAGCACCCGGGTCGAGACGACGGTGGCGATCGAGTTGGCGCTGTCGTGGAAGCCGTTGATGAAGTCGAAGACCAGGGCGACGCCGACGATCAGCAGGACGTAGCCGACCGTCCCCTGTCCGAGCGAAGCCGAGAGCGCCGAGTTCACGCGTGCTTGATCGAGATGGACTCGAGCACGTTGGCCGCATCCTCGGCGCGGTCGAGCGCTTTCTCCAGCGTGTCGTAGATCTCCTTCCACTTCATGACGTGGAGCGCGTCGGTCGCGCCCTCGAACAGCTTGCCGGTCCATTCGTGGTAGACGGTGTCACCCTCCTCCTCCAGGTGCTTGACTTCGACGCAGGAGGCGAGCAGCGTGTCGTTCTTCCGGCTCTGGAGCGCGGTGACGCCGGCCTGGAGCTCGACGTTGGCGCGGGTGATCACCTGCGCCATGAGGAGCGCGCCGCGCGGCGCCTCGCCGGCGTGGAACCGCTGCACCCGGCGGGCGGTGCCGTCCATGACGTCCATGACGTCGTCCAGCCGCGACGCGAGCGTGTGGATGTCCTCCCGATCGAGCGGCGTGATGAACGAGCGATCGAGGCGATTCACGACTTCATGGGTGACCTGGTCGGCCTGGTGCTCCAGGCGCTTGATGGCGTCCACCACCGCGGTGCGCTCCACGACGTCCTTCTGGAACAGCTCCTCGAGTCGCCGCGCGGCTTCCACGTTGAACGCGGCGACCGAGCAGAACAGGTCGAAGAACTTTTCATCGCGGGGGAGCAGGGACATGTCGCATTCCGGTCGCGGGTCGCGCAGAAGATAGCGCGCCGATGCCCATCGAGCCATCCGGCGGACGGTCGCTGCTCGCGGCGTTCGCGCACCCGGACGACGAGAGCTTCGCGATCGCGGGGACGTTGGCGCGCTGCGCCGCCGAAGGCGTGCGCACCGCGCTCTTCGTCGCCACCGACGGCGACGCCGGCCGCGTCGCGGCCGGCGCACCGGCCGACCCCGCCACGCTCGCGCGCACCCGCCGCGTCGAGCTGCTACGGGCCGCCGCGGTGCTCGGCGTCGCCCGCGTCTTTCTCCCCGGGTTCCGCGACGGCGCGCTCGAGGCCGAGCGGCCC